>CAIYHO010000058.1 GCA_903925955.1 uncultured Chloroflexota bacterium | reverse complement strand
GTCGCCCAGGACGGCGTTCAGCACGGAGAGCGTCCACGTGTCGGGGTGATCGCGGCGGTACGCGGGCAGACCAATGGCCAGCTGTGCCTGCGCGGTGTCCCGCTTGCCGGTGAGGACACGCGGCCCCGCGGGAAGGACCGGTGCAGGCGCATAACTGCTGGGAGCGCCGGCCCCTGCGCCAAAGGCTTCGGCCACCAGGGCAACGGCCTCCTCATGGGCGATGTCCCCGGCGATTGCCACCACGGTGTTGCCCGGGCGGTAATTGGCCTCCCAGAACTCGTGGATGGCCGACGCGGGCAGTGCCCGGATCCCGGCCTCGTCACCACAGATCTCGCGGCCCAGCGGTCCCTCGCCAAACATCGCCTGCGACATGAGCATCTGCGCGTACTCGGCCGGATCGTCAAGGTAGGAGCGGATCTCCTCGATGATGACGGTCCGCTCCTGGTCGATGTCCGCCTCGCGGAGCGTGGGCCGGACGATCAGCTCGCCTGCCACCTGCACAGCGGTCGCGGCACGGCGCAGCGGCACCCGTGCCCAGTACACGGTTGACTCGCGGTCCGTGGCGGCGTTGGCGGACCCGCCCACGCCCTCGATGGCCTCGGAGATGGCACGGCTTGTGGGGTACGCAGCCGTGCCCTTGAAGGTGAGGTGCTCCATGAAGTGCGCAACGCCAGCCTCAGCCGGGGTTTCCTGACGGGACCCTGCCAGGACGTAGGCGGCAATCGAGACCGATCGCGACCCAGCCAGCCGGGCCGAGATCACACGAGGCCCGTTGGGGAGTGCGGTTCGCTGAAACATCTCCGGGATGGTAGCCGGAAATGGCCGCCCGAAACGACCCCCGAAAAACCGAAGGACCGGCGACCCGAGGGCCACCGGTCCTTCGCGTGTGCGCTGGAGCGCTACAGGCCTACTTCGGCAGGAAGCCGACGACCCACGCCTGGAGGAAGAAGACAAGGAAGCCAGCCGCGACAACCCACATGAGCGGGTGGACCGCGCTGACCTTGCCCTTGGCAACCTTGATGAGGACCCAGCTGATGAAGCCCGCGCCGATACCCACGGTGATGTCGTAGGTGAGCGGCATGAGGATCATGGTGAGCAGGGCCGGAATGCCATCCTCAACCTCGGAGATGTCGATGCCCTTGACCTGCGTGAACATCAGGTAGCCCACGAGGACCAGGGCAGGGGCCGTTGCGACGCCCGGGATGATCCCGGCAATCGGGGCGAGGAAGATCGCGAGCAGGAAGAGGACGCCCGTGACGACGGACGCGAAGCCCGTCCGGCCACCCTCAGCGACGCCCGCGGCGGACTCGATGTAGGTGGTGTTGGAGCTGACGCCCGCGAGACCGCCAACGGCGGCGGCGACGGAGTCAACCATCAGGACACGGCCGACGCCGGGGACGGAGCCGTCCTCGTTGGCCAGCCCAGCCTCGGACGCGACGCCCGTGACGGTGCCCATCGTGTCGAAGAAGTCGGTCAGCATGATGGTGAACACGACGAGGATCGCCGTGATCATCGGGAGCTTGCTGAAGATCTCCATCGGGTCAACACGGCCAAGCGTGGTGAACGACGGCGTTGCGATCAGGGATGCAAGGTCTGTGGGGAGCTTCTGCACGCCGAAGACGATGGCTACGACCGTCGTGGCCAGGATGCTGATCACAAGCGCCGCGCGAACCTTCCGGACCCAGAGGACCACGGTCAGGATCACGCCGATCCAGAACACGAAGTCCACGGGCGCGCTGGGCAGGTGGAAGGTGACCGGCGTGGCCGGCGCGTTCGCGACGACGAAGCCGCCGTTGGCGAAGCCGATGAAGAGGATGAACAGGCCGATACCGGCACCGATCGCGCGCTTGAGGGCGAGCGGGACGGCGGCCATGACGGCCTCACGGAACCCAACCGCCACCAGGACGATGACGACGATGCCTTCGAGCAGGATCACGCCCATGGCGCCGGCCGGGGAGAGCCCGTAGCCGAGGACCAGCGTGAACGCCACGATGCCGTTGATGCCAAGGCCGGCGGCCAGGGCCAGCGGGTAGTTGCCGATCACGCCCATGGCGATCGTCATGATTCCGGCGACCAGCGCGGTCGCGGCCGCGATGGCCGGTCCGGTGAACGCGGCGTCGCCCGCCTTCGCAAACCCGCCCATCAGGATGTTCGGGTTCAGGAAGATGATGTACGCCATGACCATGAATGTGGTCAGGCCGGCGCGGGCCTCGGTGCTGAGCGTGGTGCCGCGCTCGGCGAACTTGAAGTACTGAGCAATTGCGCTCACGGGTTTGTTGACCCTCCTCAGGTGGTTTCCTAGCTCCCTCACCGGGCCGCGAGGCCCGGGCCGTTGCGTATCGGGCGGCGGGCTTACTCCTCGGTCCCCTCCAGGCCGAGCAGCTCCATCTGGACAAACGCGCCCTCGTCAAGCTCCAGCTGACGGGGGCTCGCTGCCGAGTGCTCCGCAGGTGCACCCGGAATGAACTCCACCACGACGCGCTCATCGCCCTGCACAAGCGTGTAGACGATCAGCTGGTCGGGCCGAGTCTCGAACTCGAGATGCTCAAAGGAGTCCACGTTGATCGTGATGGCGAGCGGCGTGAAGTACGTCGAAGTCTCGGGCTCGTCAGCCACCACGCGCTCAACCCAACCCATGCCATGCGCGACCAGCTCGCGTCCCCGGTAATACCGGTACGCGACGGTCTGCTTAAGCGTGGGCCGGAGCAGGTGCCGGATATCGGTCCGGCTGGTGACGAGACCCGAGTTCACGAAGAACTTCGCGGGCGGTTCGCTGGTCACGGTGGGCTTCCACCTCGCAGGGCTCGAGGACGGTGGAATAGCTCGCCGTGCCGCCATTCCCGGAGCGGCTCGACAAGGACCGATCGTAGCGGACCGCGCAGGTTGCGGGTGGGTGAAGTTCGCGCGGGTTGGGCCCAGCACACCGTAGCCGCGGGGCCGGCAGCAGGCGGCATATCCATTCCGAATCCATTCCGAATGAACGGGGCCTGGCCCCGAGCTCCTGTGTTTTCACTCGGAATGGACAACAGCGCTGTTCCGGGCCGCGACGTGCCCCGGTTTCCATCGAGAGTGAACAAACCCGGCCGGCGACGCCTCGTCCCGTTCACTCCGACTGGAATGTGGGGCCTCGGCGCCACACGAGAGCTAGACCAGCTCGAGGATGAACGTCAGCGCGGCGATCACCAGGTACATCGACATGGCGCCAAACACCAGGTACAGCCGGATGGAGCGCTTGATCGGCGAGCCGCCCGCCACCAGGTAGACCACGGGCCCCAGGAACGGCATCAGCAGCACCAGCGTCATCCAGCCAAAGCGGCGCCGGTCGGCGATGTCTTCACGCCTGACAAGGTCCCACAGGGAGATCGCCACCCAGGCCGCGTACAGCACAAAGGGCAGGATGTAGCCGTAGAGTCCCAGCAGCGTGGTCAGCCCCGCTGCCATCGGGATACCCAAGATCATCACCTCCCTTGTGACGGGCGCCGAAGCCGACGCAGGCAGCCCTGCCCGCGTGCCGGCCGCCGCAGCCGCCTTTGTCTGGTCCATCGTCCTGATGGTGATTGGTCCTGGCACCGCCGTCTCCGGCACGGCCAGCACGGGTGCCGCGGCAAGCGCGTCGGGCATCTGTGCTTGAGCGGGCGGCTGGGGCTCAGCCTTCCAGTCGCCTGTGTACCAATGGCCGCCAAGGGCCTCGCCAAACTTGGCCAGCAGCGACATGGTGGGCCCGGCGTCGCCGCCACCGCCCAGACGAACGCCGCAGCCCGCGAACACCTCGATCGCCGGCGGCAGGCTGGTTTGGAAGTCGTTCCCGCTGAAGCAGTCGCCGTGGATGCTCACGGCGCCCAGCGCCAGATCAGCCCGGCCGGAGCCGTGCACCACGTTGTCGCGCACGGTGTTGTTCTGGGTGGGCCACAGGTTGTCGTCAAGGTTGGGCAGCATCGCGATGCCAAACGTGGGGTTGTCCTCCACGAGGTTCCCGGCAATCAGGTTGTCGCGGCCGCCCGCAATCACGATGCCGATGCCGTACGTGGGGTACTCAAGCCGCTTGGTGGGCGCGTCCTTCGCCTTGTTGTCGTGGACCCAGTTGCCCTCGATGGTGATGGCCTTCTGCGGCGCCATCTTCTCCGAGTCCAGCGTGTTGGGCGCGATGCCCGCCAGGTTGTCCACCCACTCCGAGTTGGCAAGGATGAGGTCGCCGCCTGCGTTTGTGCCGGAGTAGCCCAGCGCGTTGTGGACGGACACGATGTCGTCGATGACGGCGTGGCACGGGTTGCACTGGCCGATGTAGAAGCCCGAGTCCGGCTGGCCCGCCGCATACGAGTGGTCAAACCGGCCCCAGACCGAGTCAAACGCGTAGATGCCGTAGTCGCCGTTGCCGTAGGCGGTGAGATACGAGCCCCGATACCCGTTGACCGAGGACCAGTAGAAGCCGTTGAGCTGGTAGTGGCGGGCGGTGAGGTTCTCCAGCGACACGCCGTCCGCCTCCACCACGTGGATGGCGTTGCTCTGCGTGAAGCTGCCGTCGAGGATGGTGGTGTTGCGGTCCTCGCCGCGGATGGTGATGTACGGGGTTCTCACGAGGACGGCCTCGTGGTACACGCCGGGGGCCACGAGGATGAGGTCGCCTGGCTTAGAGACGTTCACCGCGCCCTGCACCGTGGCCTGCTCGGCCGGAACGTGGATGGTCTTGCCGGGCTGTGTGGGGACGGGCTCACGACCGGGGCCCACATCGCCGCCCTTGCCCGCCGGGAGCTGCGCATCACCAACAAGGATGACGCCCGCCATGCCGATGCCGGGCGCGCCGTGGAGCTTGCAGTTGAACGTGTAGACGCCCGGCTTGTCGTACGTGTGCGAGAAGGTCTCGCCGTTGCCCAGGTTCCCGCTGTCGTAGCTGCCGTCGTCCGCGGTGACCGTGTGCGGGTTGCGGCCGTCGTTGTGGAACTCCACGGTGGTGCCGGGCTCTACGCGCAGGACCTGCGGGTCAAAGAAGTCGTCGAGGTTGCGGACCACCTTGTGCGGCAGACCGTCTGCACCCGTGGTTCCGCCGCCATAGCCGCCGCCGGGCTGGGCGCCCGGGATGGTGCTGCCGATAAACGCGATGCGCCCGCCGGCGCCAAACAGCCGCTCCTTGAGCGGCGTGCTGCCGTGAAGCGGGCCCCAGCCAAGGTGCACGCCCACCACAACGATCAGCAGGAACGCAAGCGGCAACCCGACGATCACGCCCACGATGCGGCGCGCGGTGATCCGGGGGCGACGGGGACGGCCGGGAAGACTGAGGGGACGCATGGCGGCGCAGGCTAACAGAACGCGCGGCGCCCGTCACCGGGTTGTTTCGCGGGCGGAGCCCCCGTTGTTGCATCGGGCGGCGCTACGGTTCCGTGATGGGACGCTTGTGCCCCCGAGCGGCACGGCTATTGCACAGGACGGCCTCGCCACGCGACAAACGGGCCAGCTTTCACCACACCCGTATCATCGGCACATGCTCCTGGTGATCGACGTCGGCAACACCAACCTCACGCTCGGCGTAGTTGAGGCTGGGTTGATTGTCAGCGTGCGGCGCGCCGCCACCCCGCGTGCTGGGACCGCCGATGAGGTGGAGCTCCTGGTGAGTGGTCTGCTTGCGCTTGATGGCAGGACGCTCGCGGCGGTGGAGCGGGTGGCAATCGCCTCTGTGGTGCCCGTCGCCACAGCCGCCGTTGAGGCCGCCACGGCACGCCTGCACATCCCGACGATCATCGCCAGCGCCGCCACGGTGCCTATCGGCTGCCGCGTGGACCGCCCCGACGAGGTGGGCGCGGACCGCCTGATCAATACGCTGGCCGCAGGGCGCCTGTACGGGACGCCCGCAATCGTGGTGGACTTTGGCACCGCCACAACGTTTGACTGCGTCGCGCCCGACGGCGCCTATGTCGGCGGCGCCATCGCCCCGGGACTTGCGCTTGGCCTGGAAGCGCTTGCCACCAAGACCGCGAAGCTGCCCCGAGTGGAGTTGCGGGCCCCGGAGCGCGCCATCGGCACCAACACCGTGAGCGCCATCCAGTCAGGTGCCGTCCTGGGCTACCAGGCGCTCGCCACCGGCCTGCTGGCGAGGATTCGGGCTGAGTTGGCCGCGGCCGAGCACGTCGCCCCGGCCACCATCAAGACCGTGCTCACCGGCGGCCTGTCCGCCGCGCCGTGGGCCCGTGGGATCGAGGGCGTGGACATCGTGGACCCGGACCTGACGCTCAAGGGGCTCGCGATGCTGGCCGTGACCGCGGAGGCCGCGCTGTGAGCGCGAGCGCCAGCCCGAGGCTCGAGGGCCGCCTCATCGCGTTGGGCGTCTGCGGCTCAGTGGCCGCCTACAAGTCCATCGAGCTGGTCCGCCTGCTGCGCGCAGAGGGTGCGGAGGTTGTCGTCCTGATGACCAAGGCCGCCACCGCCTTCGCAGGCACCCTCGCCTTCCAGGCGCTGAGCGGCCACGCGGTTGAGACCGATGTTCTGGGGCTCCTGCCCGACAACCGCATCGGCCACATCGTCGTGGCGGACACGGCAGACGCCATCGTAGTGGCCCCCGCCACCGCCCGCTGGCTGGGCGCCATGGCCAACGGCATCGCCGACGATCCGGTGACCGCTGCCTGCTTGGCGTCATCCGCACCCGTGGTGGTTGCCCCGGCCATGGACGGCGACATGTGGACGCACCCGGCCACGCGCGCCAACGTCGAGCGGCTCACAGGCGTGTTTGGCTATGCGCTGGTGCCGCCCGAGACGGGATCGCTGGCGTCGGGCCAGACCGGCATCGGCAGGCTTGCGGAGCTGCCGCGGATCGTGAATGCCGTCGTAGCAGCCGTGGGCACCAGCCCCGTCCGCCGCCCGGACCCAGCCGACCGTCCGCCGCGCACCGCCGCGCCGCATGAGGCGGATCTCGCGGGCCGCCACATCGTGGTCAGCGCCGGCGGCACGGCCGAGCCCATTGACCCGGTCCGCTTTATCGGCAACCGCAGCACCGGCAAGATGGGCGTGGCAATCGCCGAGGCGGCGCTGGCCCGGGGTGCCCGTGTGACGATCGTTGCGGGGCGGGTTGAGGTGCCACTTCCGGCCGCGGCAACCGTCGTCCACGCCGAGTCCACAGCGCAGATGCGCGATGCGGTGCAGGCCGCGGTCTTCGGCGACAGCGCTGACGCCCTCATCATGGCCGCAGCCGTGGCAGACTTCCGCCCACGCCAGACCGCCGATCACAAGCTCACGCGCGGCGGCTTGCTCACCCTTGAGCTGGAGCCCACCGAGGACATCCTGGCCGAGGTTGGCCGGCAGGCGGCGGCCGAAGGGGCCGAAGGTCGAACGCGCCCGGTCATCGTGGGCTTTGCCGCCGAGACCGGCTCCCTTGAACGAGCACCCGAGAAGCTCCGCCGCAAGGGCGCGGACTTCCTGGTTGCCAACGACGTGTCTGAGGCCGGGTCAGGCTTTGGCACCGACACGAACCGCGTCCAGATCCTCGCCGCCGACGGCACCAGCGACGAGCTGCCACTCCTGTCCAAGCGCGACGTGGCCCACCACATCCTCAACCGCGTGGCGGGGGCGTTGGACGCTCGCGACGCGCTGGCGCACACTGGGCGCCCACGCACGGAGTCCTGATGAGCGCCCAGAACGACGCGGTCCGCCGCCTGTCCGTCCTCGACATCGCCAAGCTGTACGCAGACGGCGTCCGCATCGCGACAATCACGGCCTACGACTACCCCACGGCCGGGCTCGTGGACCAGGCGGGCATCCCGCTGATCCTCGTTGGCGATTCGCTGGCCCAGGTCATGCTGGGCTACGACACCACGGTTCGCGTGACGATGGACGAGATGCTCCACCACGCAAAGGCCGTCGTCCGCGGCGCCAAGCGCGCAATCATTGTTGCGGACATGCCGTTCCTCTCGTACACCACGCCCGAGGACGCAGTGGCCAACGCCGGCCGCTTCCTCCGCGAGGCGGGCGTGCAGGCGGTCAAGATCGAGGGCGGTGTGCGCAGCGCCCGCGTCATCGAGGAGCTGGTCCGCGCCGGGATCCCCGTCATGGGCCACATCGGCCTCACCCCGCAGGCCATCAACACGCTGGGCAAGGTCCGCGTCCAGGGCAAGAACCGCGAGCAGGCTCGCGCGCTTCTCGCCGACGCACTTGCCGTCCAGGAGGCCGGCGCCTTCTCCATCGTGCTGGAGCTTGTCCCGGGACAGCTGGCCCAGGCCATCACGGATCGGCTGCACATCCCCACTATCGGCATCGGTGCGGGCGCTGGGTGCTCCGGACAGATCCAGGTGATCACGGACACCCTGGGCCTTGGCGAATGGGCGCCCAAGCACGCGCGCCGCTACGCGGACCTGCACGGGACCATCCTTGACGCGATTGGCCGCTACAAGACAGACGTGGAGGCGGGCACGTTTCCAGCCGATGCAGAGACCGTGCTGATGGATCCGTCCGTGCTGGACGAGGTGCTGGGGCGCGGGCTTGCGGACCGAGCGGACCGCGACGTTCGCGACGACCGCGATGCCGACATCCCGGCAGGCGGCATCCCGCTCGACCGGGACCTCTAGGCGCCGGTTCGGCTCCCAGCACCCGGACACGCCATGCAGGTCGTCACGACACGGGCCCAGCTCCGCGCCGCACTGGCGTTGGTCCCCCGCCCCCTCGGCTTCATCCCCACCATGGGCTGGCTGCACGACGGCCACGTCTCGCTGGTTGCGCGGGCGCGCGCCGAGTGCGCGACGGTGGTCCTGTCCAACCTTGTCAACCCCAAGCAATTTGGCGATCCGGCCGATTTTGAGCGGTATCCACGCAACGTCGCCCGCGACAACGCGGTCTGCGAAGCGGCAGGCGTAGACATCGTGTTTGCGCCCACCGTGGACGAGGTGTACCCGGCGGGCTTTGACACGCGGGTCTCGATGGGCGCCGTTGCGCTGCCGCTGGAGGGCGCCGCGCGGCCTGGGCACTTTGACGGCGTGGCCACGGTGGTGGCACTGCTGTTCAACCTGGTGGGCGCCGAGCGCGCGTACTTCGGGACCAAGGACTACCAGCAGGTGGCCGTGATCCGCAGGATGGCGCTGGATCTGGCGATCCCCACCCTGGTGGTCCCGTGCCCCACCGTGCGCGAGGCGGACGGGCTGGCGATGTCGTCGCGCAACGTGCGGCTGACGCCTGCGGGGCGGGCCGCTGCACCGTTGGTGCATCGCGCGCTTGCCGCTGGGCTTGGCGCCGTGGCCTTGGGTGAACGCTCGGCGGATGCGGTCCGGGCGCGGATGGCCGCGGTCTTGGCCGCGGAACCCGCCGCCTCCCCCGAGTACGTCTCGGTAGCCCACCCTGACACCCTCGCAGAGCTTGCGGTGATCGACGGGCCGGCGCTGCTCTCGATGGCGGTCCACATCGACGGCGTCCGGCTCATCGACAACGAGCTGGCGCCTGGCGCCTGATCGGCAGGAGGAGGTGTCCCTCGGGGTGCGCACTGCAGGTGCTTCGGGCCAAGCCGAAGCACTCGTCTGCGCAGGCGGCAGCCGGGCGGCGGCTGGACGGCGCGGGGCTGGGCGCTAGCCTGCGACTGTTCGGCCCCATGGCACGGGCCGCCCCACTGCGAGCCAGGTGATTGCAGCACCCGTCAGCCCGGTTGCGGCCGACCAGGCGAACATCACCGACAGGCCCCAACCGCTGGCGATGAAACCGGCAGCCAGAGCGCCCACAATGGCGCCAATCGCGTAGGTGGTTCCCAGGAACAGCGCTTGCGCTGTCGCGCGCAGGGCGGGTGGCGTGCGGTCCGCCACCCACGCGGTGGTGCCCACAAGAAACAGCGCTAGGCCGATGCCGCCCACCGATGAGGCAAGAACCGAGGCGACGGCACTTCCAGCCAGCGCCCAGCCGGCTGACCGCAGCCCAAACGCCACGGCCCCGCCCACCATCAGCGCGCGCACGCCAAAGCGACGGGCCAGGCGTCGGAACAACAGCATCATCGGCACTTCAACAATGGCGTTCACCGCCCAGCCGATGCCGATGAGCCCGGCGTCCGCCCCCTGCTCCACAAGACGCAGCGAGAAGTACGTGAGCCCTCCGCTCGCCGCTGTCCAGGTCACGCAGGCCCCGATGAAGAACAGCGCGAGCGACCGGTTGTTGAGCAGGCGTATCGCACCCATCGGCCCGATGCCGCCAACGCGTTCGCGCGTCACCGGACGGCCAAACAGCGTCGCGGCGGCCACGCCCGTGAGCACCATGAGCGGCACGAAGATCACGAACAGGGTCTGGGCGCCGCTCCCCGCTACAACCAAGCCCGTGACAATTGAGATGGCGATAAAGCCCGCGGAGCCGAAGGCACGCGCCTGGCCAAAGCGGTCGCGCGCGGCCCCAAGCCGGACCACAACATGCGCGTCAATCATGGCGGGCATCCCCGCGGTGCCCAGCGCAAAGATGGCGACACCCGGAAACAGCAGGGCGACGGACGGGTTCTGCCCAAGCAGGATCCCGCTTGCGCCCGCCACAAGCGAGGCCACAAGAAGGAGCGGACGGACATCGCCAATGCGATCCGCCAGCAGACCCCACGCCGGCGCCGCCACGATCTGGACGAGGGCCGGGATGGCCGAGAGCACACCGATCACCGCAAGATCAGCCCCGAGGCCTGAGAAGTAGACCGGGAAGTACGGGCTCCAGGCGCCAAACGCGCCGAAGTAGAGGCCGTAGCCGATGCCGCCGGTGATAACGACGGCAAGGGCGGTCTGGCCGCGGGGTGCCGGAGCGGGCGCGGTGGCAATCATGCGAACCGCGCCACGGTGGCGACGTCGAGGAACCGGTCCATCTGCAGGTGCTCCCAGACCAAGTCCTTGATCAGCCCGATCTTGCCCGCATCGGCCGCGTGCGTCTTGACAAGCAGGTCGTGGATCTCTGACGCCACCGTGTAGGTGTCTTCGCGGACGGCGGCGGCAAACATGCCCGCCTTGCGGACCGCCTCGATCACTTCGGGCCTCGGCTCGTAGCCGCCCGTCAGCACGATGCCCAGCGCCCGGTTGCCGGGGCCCACATCAACAGCGCC
>CAIYHO010000057.1 GCA_903925955.1 uncultured Chloroflexota bacterium | reverse complement strand
GTTTGCGCTGCTGGGCTTCTTTATCCGCCACGCGGGTCAAGTGATGACCAGACAGCAGATCCTCGATCAGGTCTGGGGAGCGGAGCCAGACGTCTACTCCAACGTGGTGGACCTCTACGTCTCATACCTTCGACGCAAGCTGGGTGAACTGGACCGGGCGGAGCGGCTGCGCACCGTGCGCGGCGTGGGCTACACGCTCAAGGCCGAGGACTGACCGGCATGCCCATCGGGCCGACGGAGCGGCTTCTGCGGCGGACGCGGCAACGGCTGTTCCTGCAGGTGATGGTCCTCTTGGCGCTGCTTGTCGTTGGCACTGGCGCCGCCACCGTCCTGGTTGGCCTCCGGGCGCTCGACGGCGATGTGGACCGGGCACTGGGCGCGGCAGTCCTCGCGCGCGCCGACGCCGCCGACGGGGAGACGCACCCTGGCGGGTCTGAGGGCGAAGAGCAATCCGAGCACGCACCCGCCGACTCCGACACATTCATGCTGCTGCTGGACACAACGGGCGCTGTGGTGGAGAACCGCTCCAGCCTCACGCTTACGGGGCTTCCGGATCTTGAGGCCGTGGCTGCCGCGTCGCACGGCGCGCAGGACCTGCGCACGGTCACCGTAGGCAGAACCAGCGTTCGCCTCCTCACGATGATGGTCACACATGACGGGACCTCCACCGGGTTTGTGCAGGGGGTGTTCGTGCTCACCCTCCACGACCGCCAGAGCCGAACGCTCATCTTGGCCACGTCGGCCGTCGCCGGGCTGGGCCTGATTGCGGCAACGCTCATCACGCTGCTCGTGACGGGCCGCGCGCTCCGTCCCATCCGTGAGGGCTTTGACGCCCAGCGCCGTTTCGTGGCCGACGCCTCGCACGAGCTCCGTACCCCCGCTGCCCTCATCCGCGCCAACGCCGAGGTTCTGGAGCGCGAGGGGCTGGTCAGCGAGGACGGCCGCCCGTTTGTCACGGACATCATCGGCGAGGCGGATCGTCTGGCCGGGCTGGTTGGCGATCTGCTGCAGTTGGCCGCCTGGGATGAGACACGTATGGCCGTCACCCCGGGGCTGCTGGACGCCGCCGCGCTCGCCGCCGACACCGTTCGCGGAGCCACGGCCCTGGCGGCAGAGCGAGGCGTGCGGCTGAAGCTTGATGTCGCGGGCCCCGTGCCGGCCCTGGCAGATCGCGACCGGCTGGTGCAGCTGATCCTGATCCTCGTGGACAACGCCATTGACCACTCGCCGCGCGACTGCGAGGTGACGGTCCGGGCGCGGGCAGCTGGCGGACGGGCGGTCATCGATGTGGACGACCAGGGGCCGGGGATCCCGGAGGCCCAGCGCGAGCGGATCTTTGCGCCGTTCACGCGGCTGTCGGGGACCACGCGCCACGGATCCGGCGGCACGGGCCTGGGGCTTGCGATTGCCCGGCGCATTGCCGAGGCGCACGGCGGCACGATCGTGGCCGGATCCCCTGCAGGTCAGGGCGCCCGGTTCACCGTGACGCTGCCGGGCGGGTGACCTCCCGGTAGCCCTGCCAGGCGGGGATTCGGCGCGGATCACCGGCGACCAGCCGGCCAAGCCTGATCAGCATGACGCCAAGGCGCACGCGCAGAGGCGCTGCCCACTCGGCCACACCCGCGGTGGCGGCTTCCGCACGCATCGCAGACTGGCGCCCGCGCGCCTGCTCAAGAAGCAGATCAATCTGCAGCATTGGTCTTCCTTCCCTACTCAATCACGATGCGGACGCTGCCGTGCTCGTCGTCTACAACCACCACGGGTCCGGTGACACCGGCGTCCAGCGCCTCGCGTACTCGGTTCACCTGGTTGCCCGACAGCCCCGGGATCCGCTCGAGCGCGTAGCGCCCAATGGAGATGGGCAGCCGCAAGTTGACGACCATGCGCCCGTGGTCTCTCACTTCAATCCGGATCTCCCGGCCAGGATCACCCGCGCGGGCATGCTCGGCGGATGCGTTTGGCCTGGCGCCGGGGTTCGCCGCTCCGTCACGCTCGTCGAGCGCGGCCAGGATGGGCGCGGCCTCAACAGGCGTGAGGTAGCCGTCCGCAACAAGCCGCAGCACTTGGTCCAGCGCGTCGCCAGGCATCGCTGTCACGCCGGTGTGGCAAAGGCTGCGTCCTCAAGCGCCGCGAGGCGCGCCCACGCAGTGTCCACATCAAGCTCGCCGCGCTCAAGTGCACGCAGCACTTCAAGCCGCTCAGCCTCGTTGTCTGGTCCAGCCTCGGGGTCCGGGGCTGACGATTCGCCGGTCACCGGGACTCCCGCAACCGTGGGGCCCCAGCGGACCTCGGAACGGGCGGCCTTCGGCGTGGGCTCCGGCATGGGCGAGCGACCGGTTGGCGGAACAGCGTCCGGGGTCCCCGGCCGCAGGCTGACCTCGCCCGACATGGTCTTCACCGAGACGAGCACCCGGCCCGCCCCAACGGTCACAACTCGCCTGCCGCGGCTCCCCTCGGAGCGGTGCGGCATCGCCGCGCGGACATCGCCTGCCACCGAGGACGACTCCACGCGGATCTCACTGCCGGTCACCAGCCGCACATCGCCGCTGACTGAGGTCAGCGTGTGGCGCCCATGTTCTGCAAAGGCAGCGTCAATCTCGATGTCGCCGCTGGTGGTTGCCGCGTCCATTGCCAGGATCCGCGGCGCCCGCACCCGGACATCGCCCGAGACGGTGCGCGCGGTGACGTCCAGCGCGGCGCCGGACTCGATGCGGACGTCGCCCGACATCGTCTCCACAACAACCGGACCCGCCTCAACGCCCAGGCGCAGGTCGCCCGTGGCGGTGATCCAGCGGCTGGACGCGCCCAGACCCACCGCGGTGATGTCGCCCGAGATGGTTCGGCCTGCCACTCGAACGTTGCGCGGGACGTCCACCTCAAGGTCCGGGTTGTGCCCGGTCCGCATAGTGATGGGGCCAAGACGCCAAGACCCAGCAGGCCCATCAAGGACGCGGATGTAGTCCGCCCCGGTCTGGATCTCCAGATGCCGTTCCAGGTCGTCATTGCCCCGGGAACGGATCACCACCTGATCCCCGTCCACGGCGCGGATGCGCAAGTCATTGGAGCTTAGGCGGAACTCCACTTCGCCGCCGGGCGCAATCGGCAGGATGCGCGCAGAGGGATCGGTGCGGGTCGTGTCGGTCATCGGGGGTCCTTTCCGAGCCGGCGGATGGCATCGGCTGCCTCCTCCGCGGTGAGCTCCTTGCGGGCCAGGCGCTCCAGGATCTCCCGGCGCCCAGCGGCGGTATCGGTGGTGGCGGCGGCTGCTGCCTCCGCTGCGGCCGCGTCCTCGTCCCGAGGGCCAAAGCCCAGCGCGCGAACAAGGGCCTCAACACGGGCCCGGACGGTGGGGTAGCTGATGCCCAGCTCCCGCTCCATGTCTCGAAGGTTGCCCCGTGAGCGCAGGAAGCTCTCCAGCACCACCACCTGGTCGCGGCTCAGGCGGGCAAACCGCCCAACGCCAAACTCGCCCTCGATGGTGGTCCCGCATTCACCACACCGGAGGCGGGTGACAAGGAGCTCGCCAGCGCAGACGGGACAGGTAGCGATCACGTCGTGCGCCATCGGATCCTCACACTGCTGTTGGTTGACATGCGTATTTGTAAATCCCGCTTTCTCTTTTGTCAAGTTGACTTTCTACATAGGCGCTCTCTGGCATGACGAGGCACCTTGCGATGAGGCAGGGCGCACGGCTGAACAGCCCAGGGGGGCGCGAGACTGCCCGCCCTGTCGCCCTAGGCCAGCGCGCATGCATCCCATGTTTGCCCACAGGCGAAGCGGCACCCCAACGTCCTAACCCAACGCCGTTGGGCCTCTCCGCGGGTCCTTCAAGCAGGGTTCATGCACCGCATGCATCGCGCCGGGCGCAAGGGCGTCCCGGCGGGAGCGCGCCGCCGTCTTGGGCGGCCCGTACCCCTGCGGGTACACATCGGTTGCATGCGGCGGCGCAGAAGCGCAGAAGCCAGGCGCGGAGGGTGAGGCAGGGCGCCGGTGCCAGACGGCCTTAGCCGAGCGGCGTGGGCAGGTCCAGCGATTCGCCCGGCTGCAGCACACGGACAGGGATGTCCGGCGCCAGACGCGCAAGCTCGGCGGCAAACTTGGGGCCGGGCTGCTCAAAGGGATGCGGCAGCAGGCGGCGGAGCCCAGCCGGGTACAGCGTGCCCCAGTGGATCGGCACCGCCAGCCTCGGAGCCAGCATCGCGGCAACCGCGGCCGCCCGGTGCGGGTCAAGGTGGCCGTCGCCGATGGTTGGGCCCCAGCCCCAGACCGGCAGCAGGGCCACGTCCAAGCGCCCGGCCATTGCGCCCATGCCGGGAAACGCGTCGGTGTCGCCCGGGAAGTAGACGCTGCGCGAACCCGCCACCACGCAGCCCAGGGCGGGGCCGTCTGGGCCAAAGGGCTTGCGGCGGCCGGAGTGCGCGGCCTCCACCACTTCGAAGTGGACGCGGTCGATGGAGAGCTTGTCGCCGGGCTCTACCTCCTCCACCGGGCCAAGCCCTGCCTTGCCGACGAGGCGGCCAAACCCCTTTGGAACGATGACCGTCGGGCTGCCCGGGATGAGGCGCAGCGAGGCAGGGTCGAGGTGGTCGTGGTGGCCGTGGCTGATGAAGACCGCGTCAAGGTCCTCAAACAGGTGCGGGAGCACGGAGCTCCCCTGCCGGCGGACGGGGCCAAGACCCTCGCGCAGCACCGGGTCAGTAAGAATCCGCAGGTCGTCCACCTCGATGAGCACGGTGGAGTGGCCAAGGAACGTCAGCCGCGCGTGCTCCGGGCCGGGGCTTGCGGCCGGGGCGGCAGCGCGGACTGCTCGCCAGACGGGGTTGAGGGCGGCGGCACGTGACTGCACGAGCATATGGTGCGCCCATCCGCACGCCTTGACGAGGGCGCTCTGCGGCGTACCTTGGTGTCTGGCGTCCCGCCATCGGGGGTGTCCGGCATGACAGTTGGGGGAAACGTGTTCGTGCGGTTTGCTCGCCTCGGCATCGTGCTCGCCCTTGGGCTGGCGGTTGCCGGGTGCGCCGGCGCGGCCTCCACAAGTCCCCGCACCGCAACCCTAGGCTGCGGCGACGACGCCGGCGCGGCAGGCGAGGCCGCTCCGACGCCCGCCTGCACGCAGATGCCCACGCTGCCGCCTGGCTCGATCAGCCGGGAGGCGGCCATTGCGGCTGCGCTTCGAGCCGTCCCGGCGGGCGGCGCGCACCAGGTGATCTGGGCGAACTTTACGAACTACCCGTTTACGGACGGCGCGATGAGCCCCGGGACGATGGTCTGGCTGGTGCGTATCGCAGGAGTCGCTGCCGCAGCGCCATGTCCGTCGGGGACGCTGGACCGCCAGCCGCACGCCACTGACCCGATGTGTCTTGACGCGGAAGGCGGCGTGGACGTGGTGCTCGATATCGCCACGGGCGCCATCTTGGGCTGGGCCCACTGACATGCCTGACGCGCCCACAACTCTCGACGACGGGCTCACCACACGTGACTGGGTCCGCGGCTGGGCGGCCGTGGCGGCGGTGGTTGGCGCGATGATCGGCGTCATGATCTGGCTGCTCACCCTGGTGCAATGCGGCTGCACCACGCGTCCCCCCGCCTAACGCAACAGCCAACACCGTCGCCCCGGGGGGGGTTGACATCGGCCGTTCAGCGTGCATCATATCGTTCAACTTGTATTGAATGATTGTGAGAGCGTGAACGATGACCCCTGCCGAGCCTGCAGCACTGCCCGCGGACGACCTGGACGCCAGCTTTCGGCCTGAGGCTGTACGCCTTGTTGCCGATCTTGAGACGCTGCGCGCGATCTCCGACCCGACGCGGATCCGGATCCTGGAGCGCATGGTCACACGCCACGATCCGGCGTGGTCCGTGAAGGAGCTTGCGGCCGCGCTGGGGATGCCCACCACCCGGCTCTACCACCACATCGACCTCCTTGTTGAGCGCGATCTCCTGCGCCCCGTCGAGCGCCGTGTGGTCTCAGGGATCATCGAGACCCGCTACCGCGTGAGCGCGCAATCCTTCCAGTTGGACCGGCGCCTGATTGCTGGCGATGCCACCGAGGCCAGGGGGGTCCTCCTCGATACGGTCGCTGCGACGTTCGACACCGCGCGAGCCGAGGTCGAGACCTCCATCAGGAGCGGTGCGGCGGCAGCCGCGGATGCGCCGGAGCATCGGCGCCTGCTCCTCTCGCGCGGCCTCACCCGTCTGTCACCCGCACGCGCGCTGGAGCTCCGCCGCCGTCTCGCCGAAATCGAGGCTGAGTTCAGCAACGAGCCGGACACCGATGGCGAGCTGCAGGGCGTGCTGGTCGCCGTGTACCCGGTCGCTGACGGCTCGGAGGCGACCCGTGGCTGAGCAGCAGCGGCGGCCCGCCCCGGTGCCCGTTGGCGTCCGCGACCTCCTACGCATCCCCGACTTCCGTCGGCTCTTCATCGCACAGGCCGTCTCCGACATCGGCGACGGGATGACCTACCTCGCGCTCTTCCTGCTGGTGCTGAACCTGACGGGATCGACGGCGCTGATCGCGCTCATGTCCATCCTCGTGGCGCTGCCGCCGGTCACCATCGGGCTGTTCGCGGGCGCCTGGGCGGACCGGACGGATCGGCGCCGGATCATGCTGGCGTCGGACAGCGCGCGAGCCGTGCTGGTGGCAGCAATGGTCCTGTTTGTCACGAAGGACGGGATCCCGGCGCTGTTCGCACTGGCCTGTCTGCAGTCCGTGGTGGGCACATTCTTCTCGCCCGCCCGCAGCGCGCTGGTGCCAAAGGTGGTTCCCGCGGACGGACTGCTGGCCGCAGCCTCCCTGAGCCAGTCCACACGGATGGTCGCTGGCGTCATCGGCGCCACCGTTACGGGTACGGTGGCGGCTGCGGC
>CAIYHO010000056.1 GCA_903925955.1 uncultured Chloroflexota bacterium | reverse complement strand
TTGGCGCCTGCCAGCGAGTACGTGGTGATGCCGCCCGCGTCGTTGTCGGCAAAGCCGCTGACCAGCCCCGGGCCCAAGACCGCCAGCGAGGCGATGAGGCGCACGCGCCACTGCGGCAGGCGCGGGAACGGGCGGACAACGCGGGCCCGCGGCCGGGGCGGCCGCGCTCGTCGCTCGTCGCCAGACTTGCCAGGGATCTCAGCCATGCCCGCCACTACCTGCTGAACACGCGGGGGAGGCGCTTCTTCCACGCCGTTGGAATGACCGTGTCCAGCGCGTCGTCCACGGTGACGATGCCCAGGATGACGCCGTTGTCGTCCACCACCGGCACGGCCAGCAGGTTGTAGTGGGCGACCACCTCGGCCACCTCGTCCTGGTGGGCGTTGACGTTCACGGCCACCGGGTCGTCGATCATCACGTCGCGCACGGGCGTCTCGGGCCTGGCCACGATCAGGTCGCGCAGCGAGATCACGCCGACAAGCTTGTTCTCCTCGTCGGTCACGTAGACGTAGTAGATGGTCTCCGCATCCGGCTCCAGCTCGCGCAGCCGGTCGATGGCGCCGCCCGCCGTGAGGTGGTTCTCCACCACGATGAACTCGGTGGTCATGAGGCCGCCCGCGGTGTCCTCGTCGTAGCCCAGCAGTTCGCCGAGCTCGGCCGCCTCGTCCTTCTCCATCAGCGCAAGGATCTCGTCGCGCGTGTCCTGGTCAAGGTCTGCCACAAGGTCTGCGGCGTCGTCGGGGGACATCTCCTCAAGGATGTCCGCGGCGCGCTCGGGCGTCAGGTCCTCCATGACGTCCACCTGCGTCTCAGGCTCCATCTGCTCCACGGCGTCGGCCAGCGCCTCGTCGTCAAGGGAGGCCAGGATGCCGGCGCGGTCGCGCGGGGCGAGGTCCTCAATGATGGAGGCGAGGTCCGCCGGGTGCAGCTCGGCAAGCTTGGCGTGGGGCACACGGAGCCGGACCGAGGCGATGGTGGAGTCCAGCGGATCCACGTCCTCCCAGTCGATGTACCGCTCCGGCAGGCCCGCCTTCACGTTGCGGGCGATCGTGCGGAAGACGCCCTCGATGCCCAGCCTGCGCAGCAGCCCCGCCGCGCCCACATCAACCGCCACCAGCCGAAGCCGGCCTTCGACAATGTCGAGGCAGACGTCATTGACCCGGATGACCTTGCGGCCCTCGATGTCCACAATCTGCTTGTCCAGCAGGTTGGCCTTGAGCAGGATCTCGTGCCGCCGCTGCGTGAACTTGCCGATATCGATGGTGCGCACGAGCAGGCGCGCGCCATCGTCCTCAAAGCGCTCGACGTCGCCCCACGGGATGAAGATCCTGCGGCGGTCTGTCTTGACAACGAGGCCGGTGACGGGCGGGTATTTGCCGCCGATGGCGACGATCAGGTCGGCGATGGAGCCCAGAGGCTCGCCGGCTGGATCGCGCACCGGCAGACCGATGCTGCGGCTGAGGAAGCGCATGGTGGCCACCTTGCTGGGGACGGATCCAGTCCGCCAGCAGTGGCCTAGCCGGCGGGGTTGGCCGGCGTGACCGTCAGAGGGCGGGCTGGACCTTTGGGCTGCCGGCGCGTTGGCCGGCCGGACTTGGTCCTATCTCCACGGGTGGAGAATTCCTCGTGCGGTTTTGACGCCCGGGCGCGCAGTGGCGGTGGGGCAGAGCGACTGTAGCCGCGCGGGGTGCGCCGGGTCAAACTTGCGGGCCTCTGCGCGTACCATCGCGCCATGCGAACGCTGCGGGTATCTCTCGTCCAGATGGAAGCGCGGGACTCGGTCGCCGACAACCTGGCGCGGGCTGCCG
>CAIYHO010000055.1 GCA_903925955.1 uncultured Chloroflexota bacterium | reverse complement strand
TTGCCTTCCTCGCCTCCGAGGAGGCGGGCTGGATCACGGGTCAACTGCTGGTGGCCGACGGCGGCCACACGCGCAGCTAGGCAGGAGAGCGACGTGAGCACGTTTCCAGTCCTGCGTGTCGGGACCATCCTCGCCGTCACAGACGTTGCGCGCTCCGTCGCCTTCTATCGGGACCTCCTCGGGTTCACCGTGGACGCCCTGTACGAGGATCCGGCGTACGCCACGCTGGTCCGCAATGGGGTGCGCCTCTCGCTCGCCGAGCAGGGGCACCCCGCGCCGGACTTTCCCGGCCGCGTCATGACGGTTCCGGCAGACCAGAGCCCCACGGCTGTGGTCCTTGTGCTTGAGGTTGCGGACGCGCTTGGCGTGCACGCGGACCTCGCGGCAGCCGGGGCCACGTTCCTTGCAGATCCCTATTCCCCGCCCTGGGGCGGCTGCCGCTTCTTTGTCGTCGATCCTGACGGCTACGCGATCGAGCTGGAGCAGAACGCATGAAGGCCGTTGTCCTGGTTGGGGTTGGCGATGTCCAGGTCCTGGACGTTCCCGATCCCGTGATCACCGCGCCGGGCGACGCCGTTGTCCGCGTGACGGCAACCGCCATCTGCGGCGCCGACCTGTTCCCGTACCACGGCTACACGCCGGGCTTTGAGAACGGCACCATCCTCGGCCACGAGTACGTGGGCGTGGTGGAGGCCGTGGGCGCCAATGTCCGCAACGTGGCCGTGGGCGACCGCGTCGTGTGCACCAGCACCACGTCGTGCGGCCGCTGCCCGCACTGCATGGCCGGTCGGCCGTCGCAATGCCTGGACCGCTCGCTGTTTGGCTACTCGGGCGTCTACCCGCGCCTCGATGGCGGCCAGGCGGAGCGCGTGCGCGTCCCGTCAGCGGACCGCTGCCTGCGCCGGATCCCTGCCGGCGTCTCGGACGACGCGGCCGTGTTTGTGGGCGACATCCTCCCCACGGGGTACGGCGCGGTTGTCCGCTCCGATCTGGCGCTGGGCGACGTCGCCGTCATCGTCGGCTGCGGCCCGGTTGGCCTCATGGCGCTCCTTGTGGCGCGCCGCCTGGCCCGGACGGTGATTGCCGTGGACGGCATTGCCGAGCGCCGTGCGCTGGCGGCCAGCCTGGGCGCCCACGCCGTGGCACCGGATGCGGCGCTTGCCGCAATCGCCGATGCCACAGGTGGCCTTGGGGCAGATGCCGTCATCGAGGCCGCAGGGTCTGCCGGCGCCTTGACCGCTGCCCTGACCTACGTACGTGGCCGAGGCACCGTCTCAGTTGTTGGGGCGCACTTTGAGCCTGACTACCCGCTCAACAACGGCCTGATGTTTGAGCGCGAGATCACGCTCCGCTTCACCATCGGCAACCCGTTTGGGGACCGCGACCGGCTGCTGGGGATGGTTGCGGCTGGCGAGCTGGATCCGACACCCGTCGCCACCCACCACATCCCTCTTGCCGATGCGGCAGAGGCCTATCGGATGTTTGATGCCCGCGAGGCCACCAAGATCATCCTCGTCCCCTAGCGGGAGTCCCCTAGCGGGAGCCCCGGCGCTGGGCTGCATCCACAAGGCGGCCCAGCGCAAGCAGCAGCACCGTCACGAGTGCTGCCACTGCCAGCGCAACCCCGGCTGACCACGCAGCCAGCTCTGGCGCGCCCCGGTCCACCACGCCACCCCAGTGCGCTCCCATGTCGTAGTGCAGGGCCACCGTTGTGGGTCCCGGGACGCCCAGGAGGTGGAACGTGACCACGTCGCGAAGACCCTGCTGCGAAGCGTGGTCGGGCCCGGCCTCAACGCTGGCGGCAAGGATCAGCGGGTGCACCGGGGCCAGCCCGCGGCGCAGGGCGGCGTCGATGGTCAAGTGGCACACGTCGCCGGCGTAGAGCGGCAACGGGCAGCTCTCAGCGAGCGGCGCCATGGTGGCGCTGCCGGCCGCGAAGCCAATCCCCAGCACAAGACCCGCGAGGGCGGCGACCAGCCCGCGGCGCCCAACGGCGATCACCCGCGTTGTCAGGCGGTGCCGGACGCGCGAGCCGCAGCGTCTGCGAGACAGCGCCCAACCAGGGTGCCCGCAAGAGCGCGCTTGTAGTCGGCCGAGCCGTTGCCGTCCGTCACAGGATCCGCAGCGTCGGCTGCCAGCCGGCCGGCGGCGTCAAGGACCTCTTGCGTCAGCGGCAGGCGCGCCCCGGTGAGGAGCGCCTCGGCCGCAGGGACGCGGACGGGCGCAACACCCACCGAGCCCACCGCGATGCGAGCTGCGGCAACCGCTCCATCGACAACCTGCACGAGACAGGCAACGGTGGCGGCAGGCCGCTCGTTGAACGAGAACTTGTGGTGGGCCATGGCGGCCCCGGCAGGCGTGGCGGGCACGCTGATTGCCACAATGAGCTCACCGGGCTCCAGGGCCGTTGTGTAGGGCCCCAGGACGAAGTCAGCCATCGCAACCGCGCGCCGTGCATCGCCGCGGCCAAGGATCACCGTGGCGTCAGCAGCCAACAGGAATGTCGCGGGATCCGAATGCGGGTCCGCAAACGCGAGATTGCCGCCCAGCGTGCCGACGTTGCGCACACGGATGTTGGCCACCATGCGCTCCATTTCGGCAAGCGCCGGCCAGCCGGCCTCCACCAGCGGCGAGCGCTCAACGGCCCTGTGCGACACGGCGCCGCCGATCAGCAGGGCTCCCTCGTCGTCTGTCTCGAGGCGCGCCATCTCCTCGATGTGCTTCACGTCCACAAGGTGGCCGTAGGCGGCGAAGCCAAGCTTCATGAGGAGCAGCAGCTCGGTGCCGCCCGAGTAGACGACAGCCTCGTCGCCAAGGTCATCCAGAAGGCCCGTAGCCTCGGCGACCGTCGCGACTCGGTGGAGCTCAAACGGCGCGAGCGTGGTCACCTGTCGGCGCTCCCGGGGAGGGCCCCTGATGCTGCGAGCGACGCCATCGCGGCCTCGATGCCGGCTCCGATATCAAGCTTGACGCCCAAGTCCACGAAACCCTGACCCAGAGCCGCAAGCCCCACGATCGGGTACATCGGACGGGCGTTGGCGCCCATGTGGCCAATGCGGATGATGGGCCCGGCGCCCTGCCCGGCGGACAGCTGCACGCCGTACCGAGCGCGGACGTGGTCACGGATGCCGATGTCCGTCAGACCCTCCGGCACGCGGATGGCGGTGGCGCATGCGGCCGCAATCTCGTCGCGCGCAGCCCAGACCTGCAAACCCATGCCCGTGACGCCCGCGCGGCACGCTGCCGCAACTCGCGAATGGCGGGCAATTGCGGCGTCCACGCCCTCCTCGAGGAGCTCTTCGGCCGCAGCGCTGACGCCGTGGAGGTCCGAGACCGACGGGGTGAACGGGAACTTGCCGTTGCCGTGCCACTGCTCCTTCCAGTCCAGCATGGACAGGAACGAGCCGCGGGGGGCGATGGGGTTCTTGGCGATGAGCGCCCACGCCTGCTCGCTGACAGCCATCAGCGACATGCCGGGAGGGCCCCCGAGACACTTCTGCGGGCCGGCGACAAGCAGGTCCAGCTGCCACTCCTGGGGCCGAAGCTCAACGCCGCCAAACGAGGACACGCAGTCCACGATGGTGACCACGCCGCGCGAGCGGCAGATGGGCCCGATCTCGCGGACCGGGTTGAGCGTGCCGGACGGCGTCTCGGAGTGGACCACCGAGACGGCCTCCACCTCGGGGTGGGCGTCAAGGTAGGCGGCAACGACCGCAGGGTCAACGGCCTCGTTGTACGGGACCTCAATCTCGTGCAGGACGGCGCCAATTGCCGTGAGCCAGTAGCCGAAGCCCTTGCCAAACACCCCGGACACAAGGTTGAGGACGGCCATGCCGGGACGGACCACGGACCGCGCCGCAGACTCGAGCCCAAGGACGGCCTCACCCTGCATCAGGATGATCTCGTGTTCGGTGGTGCCGTAGATGGCCGCAATCCGCTGCTCGGCAACCTTGAAGCGCTCGATGAACGCAGGGTCGTAGTGGTAGAGGAGGGGCGAACCAAGGGCCGCCCGGGCGGCTGCGGTGACGTCGTTGGGTCCCGCGCTCAGGGTGAAGTCAGCCGGTCTCATTGGTGTGTCCCCTTGGTCTGGTCATCTGATCGGCCTCGGCTTCCCAGGCGCCGCATCGAGTCTCCAACCTTGGAGCCCACAACGGACGCCATCAGCCCGATACCGCCCACCGGAGCGGCCGGGCCGGCAGCCGCCGCGCCCTCTGGATCGGTGAGCTTTGCCTCAATACACCGCGCGGTATCGGCCACAAGCCGCTTTGAGACATCGGCGATGACGCCCTGTCCCATCTGGGCGGCGCGACCCTTGATCTCAAGGTCGGTTGTCATCCGGACCAGCGCGCCGTCGCCCGCGGGCAGGACCTCCATCAGGGCGGTGATCTTGGCGATGTCGGCGCCGCCGGCTGCCTTGCCCTCGCCCGTGATCCGCGCCGTGCGCGCGGCATCATCGCGCTCGGCAACCCGGACCCGTCCGTCGTAGACAAACTTCATGGGGCCAAGCTTCACCGACACCCGTCCGGGGAAGGTGCCATCCGCGTCCGGCTCGCCCAGCTCTGCGCCGGGGACACAGGGCACAACGGCAGGCAGGTCCAGCAGCAGCCCAAACGCGGCGTCCGGGCTGGTGGCGATGATGAACTCGTTGATCAGGCGCATGGGTTCAGCGCGCTCCACGGAGGTACGGCAAACCCAGCGCTGCCGGGAGCCGGGACTGACGCGTGAACAGGACCAGCACCACCATCACCGACACAAACGGCAGCATCTGGACAACGTCCACGGGGATGGCAATACCAAACAACTGCAGGGCGGTGGAAAGCGACATCGACATGCCAAACAGCAGCGCGCCCAGGACCGGGCCCCAGGCACGACCACGCCCCAGCATCGCGATCACGATGGCGATGAAGCCCATGCCGTTGGTGAGGAACGGGACGAACGTGCCGGCACCCACGATGGCCATGTACGCCCCGCCGATCCCAGCAAGGGCGCCGCAGGTCAACTCCGCGATGGTGCGGACCGTCACAACGCTCACGCCGGCCGCATCAAGCGAGTCGGGCCGCTCCCCCGCCGCGCGGAGGCTCAGGCCGGCCGACGTCCGCCGGAAGATCCAGCCCACAATCGCCACCAGCACCAGCGCCGCGTAGACGGGTGCCGGCTGGGTGAAGAGGCTCCCGCCCAGGATCGGGATGTCCCCGAGGAACGGGATCTTGAGTTCGGGGATGGCGTCAAGACGCGGGTAGGACTTCCCAAACATCGCACCGTGGAGCAGGCTCGTCGCCCCTTCCGCTGTCAGCACGATGGAGATGCCCACCACGATCTGGTCTAGCCCAAGGCGGACGCAGAACACCACCATGAAGCCCGACACGATCAGTCCGACGAGACCGCCAAGGAGCAGACCCACCCAGATGTCGCCAGTGGCGAGCGTGCCGAGAAAGCCCGCAAACGCGCCCGAGAGCACCATGCCTTCGAGGCCCACGTTGAGGACGCCAGACTGCTCGGCAATGGTCTCACCGAGGGCGGCGAACAGGAGCGGGATGCCGGCCAGGATCCCGCTCGCCACAAAGGCGGTAAGGAAGGTTGGCGTGAGAAGCTCAGACATCGGCGGCAGCCTTTGCAGCGCGGCGCGGCAGGATGCGCTCGCCCCTGGCGCGCTTGTCGCTCAGGTACTGGGTGATGACCATGAAGATCAGGATGAGCCCCACCACATAGAGGATGAAGTCGCTGGGCAGACTGGCCTGCCGGGCCGCGTACTCGCCGCCGATGGACACGATGGAGAAGAAGATGGCAAACGGCACAATGGCGAGGGCGTTGAGCCGCGCCAGAAAGACGATCGGGACCACCTTGAGGCCGTAGGCCGGGTTCCAGTCTGCTCGCATGTAGCCAAAGATCCCAAGGATGTCCACGGCAGCCGCCAAGCCAATCAGCGCGCCGCTGAGGGCGAACGCCGTGACCGTGAGCCGCTGCACGTCAATCCCAAGGTGGACCGCTGCGCGCGGGTTCGCGCCAAGCACGTCCAGCCGGGTGCCAAACGATGTTCGGGTGAGGGCGAGGTGGACAATCACGACGACGGCGAGGGCAACAAACACCCCGATATGGATGCTGGTTCCGGGAATGTCCGTCAGCATCAGCGCCTTTGGCACCACAGCCGTCTGCGGCACCATCGTGGTCCCCTTGAACGGACCCTTGACCAGCAGGTTTGCCACGCCGACACCGATGAAGGTCATCATCATCGTGGTGATGATCTCGTTGATCCCGTAACGCGCCTTGAGCAGTGCCGGGATGACGGTCCACATGGCGCCAACGGCCATGGCCACCGCCATCAGGAACAGCCAGCCAATCGGACCGGGCACCACCGCCAAGACGATGGGGCCAAGGCCGGCCACCATGGCTGCCGCGAACAGGAACTGCCCGTCCGTCCCAAGGTTCCAGAGGTTGGCACGGAAGACAATCACGAGACCCGCAGCAATCAGCAGGACCGGCGCCATGCGCGTGATGCTGTCCTGGAGGCCTGACGGCCGGAGGACGCCGGCGGTCACGATGTTCCCGTAGAACGCCAGCGGGTCCCGGCCCAGCAAGAGCAGGAGCAATCCGCAGAACAGGAATGCAAGAACGATCGGGCCAACCGACCGCACGACCCCATCCGCGATGGCGCCGGCGCGGCCGGGACTGGCGTCACGCACGGCGTCCGCCGGCTTGGCAGGGGCTGTCATGCGGCCTGTGCTCCCACGATGAGCTCTCCGATACGGGTTTCGGCCCCGGGCCCATTCTCAACGACGCCGGCGATCTGGCCCTCAAAGAGGACGGCCACGCGGTCGGAGAGGTCGATGAGCTCGTCTAGGTCGGTTGAGATGACGATGGTGGCCACGCCTCGCGCAGCCATTTCCCGGATGCGCTCGCGGACCATGGCGATGGTTCGGACGTCCAGACCGTGGGTGGGCTTGTTGAAGACCACCACCTTTGGCTCAAACGACAGCTCGCGCGCCAGCAGCGCCTTCTGGATGTTGCCACCCGAGAGCTTGCCAATCCGCGTTCCCTCTGTGGGGGTGCGGATGTCGAACTGCATGATCAGCTCACGGGCGGTTGCGTTGATGGCCGTGCGGTCGATGGCGCCGCGCCGCCAGAATGGCGCGTCGCCGATGCGCTTGAGCACAAGGTTCATGCTCACCGCAAACGGGCGAACCACGCCCTCGCCAAGGCGGTCGTCAGTGACGTAGCGGAGGCCAAGGCGCTGTCGCGCGGAGACCGCCAGGTGGTTGATCACGGAGCCAGCCAGACGGATCTCTCCGGCACTGGCCTTGCGCTGACCCGCGATGACCTCGGCCAGCGCTCGCTGTCCGTTGCCGTCCACGCCTGCGATGCCAAGGATCTCGCCACCGCGGACCGCGAGCGACAGATTGGAGATCCCGTACTGGCCGCGGACGCCGGGCGCTGACACGTCCATCAGCTCCAGGAGCGGCGCTTCACTGAAGGTGTGGGTGGCCTGCTTGCGGCCGAGATCGCTGCGCAGCTCCGCGACGTCCGCCACGGACGCGGCCTCGTCGCCAAACATGGTGGCAACGATCCTCTGCTGCAGCTGGGATGGGCTGAGGCTGTGGACCACGTCGGGCCCAATCTCGCCGACAACCTTCCCCTGCCGCAGGATCGCAATCCGGTCGCCAATCGCCACGGCCTCGTGGAGCTTGTGCGTGATGAAGATGATGGCGAGGCCGCTCGCCTTGAGCTGCACAAGGACGCTCTGCAGCTCGGCGATGCCCTGCGGCGTCAGCATCGAGGTGGGCTCGTCCAGGATGAGGACCTTTGAGCCCTTCCAGAGCGCCTTGATGATCTCGATGTGCTGTTGCTGGCCCAGCGACAAGGAGCCCGTTTGCGCGTCCGCGTCAACCGCGACGCCGAGCGTCTTGGCCAGCTCCTCGAGGTGGACCCTCGCAAGCTTCTCCTTGAGCACCAGACCCGGGTTTGTGCCCAGCATCAGGTTCTCGAGGACGGTGAGTGTCGGGATCAGGCTGAGGTGCTGGTAGACCATGCCCACGCCCAGGTCGCGACCGCGGCGAGGGGAGTCGATGACGACGTCCTTGCCCGCAACGCGGATATGGCCCTCGTCCGGCCGGTAGAGCCCGGACAGGATGCTCATGAGGGTGGACTTCCCGGCGCCGTTCTCGCCCAAGAGGCAGAGAACCTCACCGGGCATGACCGCGAGGTTGATGTGATCGTTCGCGATCACACCAGGGAAGACCTTGGTGATGCCGATCAGCTCGACCGCGGGGATTGAACCCCCCGCGGTCGCGCTGCCGGTCGGCGCAAACGGAAGTGCCGGCGACCCGACGTCAGATGTAATGCCGGGGCCGCTCCCGTCCACGCCAACCTCCATTTGCTCTTAGCCCTTGATCAGCTTGTCCACGTCGGCCTGGGAAGGCGTCAGCGGGACAACGATGGAGCCGCTCTTGATCCCGGCGAGCGCGGTCTGGGTGGCAGCCCAGGCGTCGGCCGAGATGTTCTTGCTCTGCAGGAGGGAGATGCCGCCGTTGGTGACGTCCAGGGTGTAGCCCTGGTTGCCAAACGTGCCGGCGTTGATGTCAGCGAGGGCCTGCTCAAAGGCGCTGCCGAAGTTCCAGAGGACGGAGCTCAGGAGCACGCCCTTGGTGTCGACTGCGGTCTTGTCGCCGATGACGTCGATGAACCAGACCTTGTCCGCGCCGGGAGGCGGGGTGGCGGTCTCAATGGCCTGAA
>CAIYHO010000054.1 GCA_903925955.1 uncultured Chloroflexota bacterium | reverse complement strand
TGCGGATCGTGCAGCAGCGGTGCCCGGGTGACCCACAGCTGGGTCACGGCGCTGCCTGACCCCACGCTGCGCCTGACCCCACGCCGCCCCTGACCCAGCACAGGGTCAGGACAGGGGTCGGCGTGCGGCGTTTGCGCCCCAGATCGTCGTTTCGGGGTGCGGACCGTGCAGCAGCGGTGCCCGGGTGACCCACAGCCGGGTCAACGTGCCCCATAGCTGCGGCTGGCGCTCCGAGGCCAGAACAACAAACGAGTTGTGAACCCTGGGCTAACACCCGGTTGATTTGGCGCCACGAGGATCGGGGACATCCACGCAACGTCACTCGATGGAGGTCCCGCATCGTGCGCTTCAGCACATCAGCCAGCCGCCTGCTCCAGGTTGGCGCAACGGCTGGTTTTGCCGCAGTCATCGCCGCCACCCCGGTAATGGCCGCAGGCCCCGTCAAGACGGGCCCCAGCTCCAGCCAGTCGCCCTACATCCTCCCCGCCGCCGACGGCGTCAAGATCACGTCCATCCTGACGGTGGGCGACCAAGCCAACGGCTACTCGATGGTTGGCATCCCGGACGGCATCGGCCTCCTGAAGGGCGAGCACGGCTTCCAGCTCTTCCTCAACCACGAGCTCCAGCCAGCAGACGGCATCGGGCGGGCCAGCGGCGGCACCGGCGGCGCCTTTGTCTCCGACTGGACGATCGGCAAGAACCTCGCGGTCAAGAGCGGCCACGACCTGAGCCAGACGATCTACTTCTGGAACGGCTCGTCCTACGAGACGCGAACCGGGGCAGCTGCCAACATCGGCCGCTTCTGCTCGGGCGACCTCGCCGAGCGCAACGCCTACTG
Organism: uncultured Chloroflexota bacterium; assembly: GCA_903925955.1. GTDB lineage: Bacteria > Chloroflexota > Limnocylindria > Limnocylindrales > CSP1-4 > CAIXZV01. The sequence continues at coordinate 4,961 of CAIYHO010000054.1, read as the reverse complement.
GGACCCGACCACGAAGACCGGCTTCCGCGGCCGCATCCTCCTCAACGGCGAGGAGACCGGCGACGAGGGCCGCGCCTTCGCGCACGTCGTGAGTGGGTCTGCCAAGGGCAACAGCTACGAGCTGCCGGCCTTGGGCAACACCTCGTTTGAGAACCTGCTGGCCTCGCCGGCGTCAGGCCTGTCCACCGTGGTCATCGCCAATGACGACAGCACGCCCGGCCAGGTCTACGTCTACGTCGGCACCAAGCAGAACACGGGTTCCCCGGTTGAGCGGGCCGGCCTGACCAACGGCCAGGTCTACGGTGTCCGCGTCCCCTCGGCACCCACCGTCACCAAGACCGTGGACAGCGTCTCGTACAGCGCGTCCGTTGAGGACCGCACCGCGGGCATCGGCGGCTCGTCCGCCGCTTTTGAGCTCGCCTCGCTGGGCAACGTGACCAGCTGGTCCGGCGCCAAGCTGCAGGGCGAGTCCATCAAGGCGGGCGTCACTGAGTTCCTCCGCCCCGAGGACGGCGCCTGGGATCCGTCGCACCCCAACGACTACTACTTCGTCACGACTGACCGCTTTGACACGGTCCAGACGCCCACCTCGAACGGCGTCGCCAACACGCCGGCCAGCCAGGTTGGCAACTCCCGCCTGTGGCGGCTCCGGTTCGCCGATGTGAAGAACCCGGCGCTGGGCGGCACAGTGGAGATGCTGCTCGACGGCACCGAGGGCCAGCAGATGATGGACAACATCACCGTTGACCGCACCGGCCACGTCATCATCCAGGAAGACCCGGGCAACCAGGCCTACCTGAGCCGGATGTGGTCCTACGCCATCGGGACGGACACGCTCTCGCTGATCGCAGAGGTTGACCCCAGCCGCTTCCAGTTGGGCGAGGCCTCGTTCCTCACCAAGGACGAGGAGACGTCCGGGATCATCGACGCGTCACGCATCCTCGGCCCCGGCTGGTTCGTGGGCACGGTGCAGGCGCACTACGCAATTGGCGGGGAGCTTGTCGAAGGCGGCCAGCTGTTCGCGCTCTACAGCCCCACGTCTGACCCGCGGCACCACGGCCACGAGGACCACCACCACCACCGCATCTAGTTCGTCTGGGCGCGCAGCTTCCCGCGCCCAAGCGCAACGCAAAGAGACCGGGGTGCCCCTCCAGCACCCCGGTCTCTGTTTGTCCATCGCGCCACCTGCCGCTGACCTCATGCTGCCCCCGACCCAGCACAGGGTCAGGACGGGGGTCGGCGTGCGGCGTTTGCGCCCCAGATCTTCGTTTCGGGGTGCGGATCGTGCAGCAGCGGTGCCCTGGTGACCCACGGCTGGGTCACGGCGCTGCGGCCTAGGCGAAGGGCTAGGACGATGGCGCCGTCCCTGACCTCACGCTGCCCCTGACCCAGCACCGGGTCACAGCGGGGGTCGGCGTGCGGCGTCTGCGCCCCAGATCGTCGTTCCGGGGTGCGGATCGTGCAGCAGCGGTGCCCGGGTGACCCACAGCTGGGTCACGGCGCTGCGGCCTAGGCGAGGGGCTAGGGCACCGTCACCAGCGCCACGCTGCTCCGGCCCACCAGGATGGGGCTGGTGCCGGCGTCGGCGTAGCGCAGCGCCTCGATGCGCATGTGGTACGTGCCGGCCACCAGCGCAAACGAATAGGCGCTATCGGCTTGCGAGCCCACAACCTCGTAGCCGTCGTAGTTGCCGCCCACGTAGCTTGGGTTGAGGTCGGTGGCCGACCACACGATCTTGTAGTACACGAAGCAGCCGGCGCTGCCGCCGTACGGCGTCCAGGCGGCCTCGATGCCGCCCGCAACCGGCGTGGGCACGAATGGCCCCAGGTCCGCGATGCCGGGGGCGGTGGCCTTGCGCGCAGCCGATGCCGCGATGGTGTGCTTGCCGGCGTCCAGCACCAGCACGCGATACCACGCGCTTGAGCCTGTGCCCAGCGCATCGCCGTAGCTGGCCGCGGCGGGGCTGGTTGTCAGCGAGTCCCCAAGCGCCGTGAGCCCGGCGCCGGGCGGATAGGACGCCGGGATGCCAAAGGACGATGCACCGCGCACGACGACAAGCTTGGCGAAGCGGCTGCCGCCGTATGCGTCCCAGCTGACCACCGCCGTTTCGCCGCAGCCGATGACCGACGCGCCGATGCTGCCGATGGGCGGCACGGTGGGCGTGGGCTTTGGCGTCGCCGTGGGCTTGGCGGTTGGCGCCGTCGTGGGTGCGTCGGTTGGCGTGGGCTCGGCGCTGGGCGACGATCCCGGCCTAGACGTGCCCGCCGGCTCGGACGGACCCGGCGTCACCGGAGCCGGAGTTAGCGACGGCCCAGGGGTGGGGGAGCCAAGCGCGGTCTGAAGGACGCCCACGCTGTAGCCTGCAGCAGCGTCGAGCTGCGCGTTGGCGATGAGCCACGGGTCTCCAAGCTCGTCCTGCGTTGCCGGACCCACCGCCCACTGCGCGGCGCTGGCGCCGATGACTGCTCGACTGCCCTGCTCCACGCGGACAGCCACAGACGGCCCCGCCAGGTCCACCGCGTGTTCCACCGCGACCAGCGCGAGCTCCGCCTCCGAGCCCGCGATGCCGATGGCGAGGCTGAACGCGGTTCCGAGCGCCGTCCAGCGGTATTTGCCCGTCGAGACGGTGTAGCTGGTCCCGGCCTGCACGCGATGCCAGACGCGGCCGCCCATTTGTTCGATGGACACGTCGCCGCTGAGACGGTCGAGCCTGATTGACGCGCCGGCGTCCAGACGCACCAGACCGCCGCCAACGGCGAGAACCGCGTGGCCGTTCTGGTCCACGCTGACCTGGTCGCCAACCTCAAGTGACGCGCCGACGGCCAGTGCGGACGACGTGCCGCCCCGAATGAGCGATGCACCCGCGACATCGGTGGCACGCACCGGGGCGGGACCTGTGAACCAGCCCCGGGAGTTGAACCCCAGCAGCGCCACCACGAAGACCGCGGCCAGCGCCAAGACGGACCACCGCGGCGCCGGGAGGATCGTGGGCGTGCGGCGGCGGATCTGCGGGTGGACGCGCCGCGCGTTGTCGGCGAGGGAGTCGGCAGCGGCGCCAGCACCGGCAGTGGCCCGGCCTTCGGCCGCACGGGCGTCGGCGCCAATCGGCATTGCCGCCTCGGTCAGCAGCCGCTCACGCAGCGAGGAGGCAAAGGCCGCAGACGGCCGGGAGCGGCCATCGCGCTCATGGCTCCGGCGCAGCGCCATGCCCGCCTTCGCCAGCTCCGCGTCCAGCGCGGCTAGCTCCGGGTCAAGCTTGGCGTTGTCAAAGGGCATCACCACGTCATCGTGCACCCGGCGCGTCCGATCGTCAGGCGACATCGATCGCCTCCCGGGTCATGACGGCCCGCATGGCGCGCAACGCCCGGTGTAGCCGCACGGCCGCTGTTCCCTTGGAGCATCCCAGGGCCGCGGCAAGCTCGTCTGATTCCAGCCCGTCCACGTACCGGAGCACCACAACCCGGCGGTGCTGCTCGGGGAGGTTGCGGAGCGCGCCTGACAGCGCATCGCGGTCCACGGCCGCCGTGAACTGCTCCAGCGCGCGCTCGTCCGCGGTGGTGGCCAGCGCGCCTGCTTCCTCCCCGTCATCGCTCAAGCGCGCCAGCGCCACGTACCTGCGCCCCCGCCGCACGTGGTCCACCAGCAGGTTGCCGGCCACGCGGTAGAGCCAGCCGCCAAACGCCTCGTTGCGGAACGTGCCCGAGCGGATGGCGGTCAGCGCCCGCTCGAAGGTCTCTGCCGTCAGGTCTTCAGCCACGGCCCGCTCGTCCACGCGGCGCACCAGGTATCCGTAGATGCGCGGCAGATACGCGTCATAGAGCTCCGCAAACGCGGCCGGATCCGAGGTTGCACGCGCCACCAGCGCCTGCTCCCTCGTGGGTTCCATCCGGCTGCCATCACGGAGCTCCATCACACCCATGCTGCGGTATGGATGGGCACGGAGCCAAGGGGCCAGCGGTACCACCGCCGCCATGACCTGCGCCGCGCCCATCCGGGTTCCGGGTTCAGCGGGTTCAGGGGATGACCACCTCCACCATCGCTGACTGGCAGAGGACCACCTTCTGGCCGCCCCACCAGCCCAGGGCCTGGATCCGGTAGTGCCAGACCTCGCCCGAAGCCACCGACGTGTCCTCGTAGGCCACCTCGGCCTGGTTGCTGATGACCCCGATCAGCTCGGTGCCGTCGGTCCAGGGCAGGTACGAGGGGTCTGTGCCAAGCGATCGAACCACCTTGTAGTACACAAAGTCGCCCGTTGAGACGCAGGCGTCCCAGTTGAGGTGGACCGACCCTGCATCAAATGAGGCGCTGAAGCCCAAGGCAGACGGCGCCGGCGGCGGCTCCACGGCAATCACCTTGACCGACCGAACAGGCGTCGCGTCCAGCGTGATGTACCCGGCATCCGTGGCGTCCACACAGAACACCTTGTAGTACGAGGTCTCACCGGCGGGCGCGTCGTAGTCCCAGCCGGCGGTCTCCGCCTGGTCGCTCACGGCCGCGATCAGCGTGTCGCCATCGCCTGACGGCCACTCGACGGTCTTGTCAGTGGAGCGGACCACCTTGTAGTAGTCAAACCGCTCGCTTGTGCAGCCGGACCAGTTGATGTACGGCACGCCGTCCTTGAGCGTGACGCTCAGGCTCATCGGCTTGGCCGTTGGGTCGGGCGTTGGATCCGCAGTGGGGTCGGGCTTGGGCGTGGGGCTTGGGACGGCCACGGCCTGGGCGTCCGATGCACAGACCGGGGTCAGCTCGCCGTTGAACTCCACCACGGCGAAGGCGCGGTACCAGGACGTGGCGCCGCGCGGCATGGAGCGGTCAGCGGCGGTCAGGGTCCCCTGCTCGGAGATGGCGGCCACCAGCGTGTCGCCATCGCCCAGCGGCCAGCTTGCGGTGGCGTCCTTGGAGCGGACGAGCTTCCAGTAGGCGAAGCCGTCGGCTGCGCAGGTTGTCCAGGCGAGCACCAC
>CAIYHO010000053.1 GCA_903925955.1 uncultured Chloroflexota bacterium | reverse complement strand
CGAGCGGGGCTGACGCGGCAAGGCGAGGCCTGTGATCCTGGGCTACCTGCGAACTACTCCTGCCAGTCCATGCGGGCGGCACGCGCCACCCACACCCCACCTACAAAGGGTACCCGAACCTTACTATGCGCGGCCAAAACGCATTGCGGGCGAACAGTACTAATGGCCCCTGCCATCCGGGCCGTTGCGGAAGTGCACTGTAGGACGGTGCGCGCGCGCATCGAGACCTTCAGCCTCTAGTGGCCGTTGCCTCGATCTCCACAAGGCCACCCTTGGGCAGCGCCGCCACTTGGACCGTGGAGCGCGCGGGCGGCGGATCTGGCATATAGCTGCCGTACACGGCATTGACCGCGGCGAAGTCGCCCATGTCCGCCAGGAAGATCGTGGTCTTCACCACGTTGGCAAACGAGAGGCCCGCTGCATCAAGTACGGCGGCGAGGTTGCGCATGGAGCGATGCGCCTGCGCCTCCACACCACCGTCAACCAGGGTGCCGCTCGCGGGGTCCAGACCCAGCTGGCCGCTGCAGTAGACGGTGGCGCCGGTGTCGATCCCCTGGCTGTAGGGGCCGATGGCGGCGGGCGCGCCGCTGGTGGCAATCTGTGTGCGGGTCACGGGGCCCTCCGGGGTATGGGTGCCAGGATCCTGGCGGCGGCGATGAATGGCGGACGCGGGCCTGGGGCAACAAGCCGGCCATCGGTGACGGCGGACCTGAGCTCCTCGGCTGCGACGACCGCCTCCGGGTATGAAGCATAGAGCGCCCAGTGGGTGGGGCCAGAGCCCGAGATGCCGATGGCGCGGCCGGTCAGCCGCATCAGCGCGCGCTTGAAGGGCACCAGCGCGGGCTCCACAGCGATGGCGGCCGGGGCAAGGTCGTTGGCCGACGCAAGGATGGCGGCCCGCACGGTGAGCGCGTCTGACGCCATGCCGCGCCGGAGCTCATCCGCGAGGTGTGCGGAAACCTGGCGAGCACCTGCGGCGAGGTTGCGTGCGCCGGCGTCCCACGCGCGGAACACGGCTGGCGTGGAGAGCGGGACAGCCGGCGTCACGAGCAGGACGCCAGGCCGGTCATGGCGCTCATCGTCGTCCCGAAGCCAGGGGATGGGCGTGAGGCGCTCTCCCCTACCCTCGGCCAGCGCGGGGCCGCCCGCAAGAAAGAACGGCACGTCTGAGCCCAGCTCCGCGGCCAGAGCGTGGCGCGCGTCAGCGTCAAGCTCCACGCCCCACGCCTCAAGCGCGGCGTCCAGCGCGGCGGCGGCATCAGACGACCCGCCGGCCAGACCCGCAGCAACGGGGATGCGCTTCTCAAGACGCGCGGCAAGCGCCGGCGGCTCGCCCTCGCGGCCCGCGGCGCGCCAAGGTCCGGCGGCGCGGCGCCGGGCAGCGGCAAACGCGCGCAGCACAAGGTTGTCCGCAACGGGCCCGGGGTCAAACCCGCTGGTGTGCAGCGTGTCCACCGCACCCGGTGGCAGGACGGCCACCGAGAGCCGGTCCGCCAGGTCAAGGGGG
>CAIYHO010000052.1 GCA_903925955.1 uncultured Chloroflexota bacterium | reverse complement strand
GATCCTCGACATCTTCGCCCTCCACGCGCAGACCCACGAGGGGCGCCTCCAGGTGGAGCTTGCGCAGCTCGAGTACCAGCTGCCGCGGCTGACGCGCCTGTGGACGCACCTGTCGCGCACCGGCGGCGGCATCGGGACGCGCGGTCCGGGCGAATCGCAGCTGGAGACGGACCGGCGGCTCATCCGCAACCGGATCAAGAAGATGAAGGAGCGCGTGGACGCTGTCCGCCAGCAGCGCGAGACTGCTGCCCGCGGCCGCGACCGGCGCCTGTTCTCAACCGTGGCCATCGTGGGCTACACCAACGCCGGCAAGTCAACCCTGCTCAACGCCCTCGTTGGGTCTGAGGTGGCCAAAGCCGAGGACAAGCTGTTTGCCACGCTTGACCCCACGTCACGCCAGGTGAAGCTTGGCGACGGCCAGACGGCCATCATCACGGACACCGTCGGGTTCATCCACAAGCTGCCGCACCAGCTGGTGGACGCGTTCCGGGCCACCCTCGAGGAGGTTGTGCGCGCCGATGTGCTCATTGAGGTGGTGGACGCAGCCGATCCCCACGCCACCGAACACCGCGCAACCGTCCAGACCGTCCTGGACGAGCTTGGCGCCGGGGCCAAGCCACGCCTGACCGCGTTCAACAAGGCGGACCTGCTCTATCCGGGCGCAGACGGCTCGCGACCCGCACCCGCCGTCTCGGGCACCGTCCTCGTGGCTGCCGCCACAGGGTTTGGCCTGGACACGCTGCGCGCGGAGATCGCGGCGCTGCTGGCGTCGCTCTGGGAGGAGGTTGACACCGAAGTCCCGTACGCCGCGGGCGAACTCCTGGCGCGGGTCCGCGAGCGTGGCAACGTGGAACTGGAGTACCTACCCCACAGCGTCCGCGTCCGCGGCCGGATGGCCCCATCGATGGGCGGTGAACTGCGCGCCGTTGCGTCGCGTTGGGCGGACTCACTGGCCGACACCGACTCGCCGTGAGTGCCGCCTACCTGCGTCGTGCGGGCGTCCAGACGCTTCCAGGTGGCCGCCACCTGACCTGGAGCGTCGCTGAGGGGATCCGCGGCCGACGGTGGCGTGGCGCCGTGACCGGCGCAGACGGGGAGCTGGCGGAGGTGCTGGCTGTCGAGACTGGGCCGTCTGGGGCGTTGACGCGGCTGGAGATGACCACCGCCGCCGGTCTGCTGACGCTCCACCCCGCAGGATCGCCGGTGCGTCTGCACGGGAATGTCGTGCGCGCGGGCGGCGTTGAGCCGGTCTCGCTGCCATGGTCGCCCGCACACGCGCTGTTCGCAGGCGCGTCACCGCTCACGGCAGCGGTTGCCGCGGGCGGACCTGCGGTCGTGGCCGGGGTGGGGGAGGGCCGAACCATCAGGGCCGTGGAGATTGGCCCTGGGCTTGTGGTCCGCGAGGCAACCTGGCGCATCGCGCACACGTCGGCCACACGCTGGCGGATGCTGGCGGCCGATGGGGGACCGTCGCTGCTGTTGGTGCTCGACACGGATGGCCTGCCCGCGGGCGATGAGGCCGCGTCGTGGCCGCTCGAGGACGCCGCCGCGCAATAGAGGGCCGGCGGTGGGGGAGGGTCCCCCTCTGGTTGACCTGCGGGCGTGTTGAGCTGCGGGCATGTTGACCCTCGGCTTGGGCCGAGGCAGTATTACTTCACGCAGTAATACCGGAGGTCAACCATGCGCATCACCAGCAAGGGCCAGGTGACCATCCCGCAGGCAATCCGCGAGCGGGCAGGCCTTCTGCCAAACACAGAGGTCGAATTCTTCTTCGATGGCGACGTCGTGACGTTGGTGAAGGCCATCTCAGCGCGGAGGCCGACGCGGGGGCAACTCCTCGTCGAACACCTCGAGCGACACCGCGGACACATCACCCTGTCGACGGACGAACTCATGGCCCTAACGCGCGGCGAAGAGTGATGACGACGCTTGTCGATAGCAACGTCCTGATCGACGTACTCGGCCCCACAGGTCCGTGGACCGCTTGGGCCACCTCGGCAGTCCAAGCCGCCCAGGACGCCGACGTGCTCCTCATCAACCAGATCGTGTACGGGGAGCTCTCGGTTGGCTTCGACAGCATCGAGGCCCTCGACCTCGCGCTGCCCGAAGGCATGATCGAGCGCGAGGGCCTCCCGTGGCAGGCGGCGTTCCTCGCGGGCAAGTGCTTCCTCGAGTACCGGCGGCGCGGCGGCACACGAACTGGCGTCCTGCCCGACTTCTTCATCGGCGCCCACGCTGCCGTTGCCGGCTATCGGCTGCTTACGCGCGATCCGCGCCGCTACCGCACCTACTTCCCGTCGCTCGAGCTGATCACACCCGTCACGCTGGCCTAGCCACAAGGACCGCGGCGGCCATCAGACCCCCCCCATTATCACTTCCGATAAGGTAAGTTATGTCTATTATGAGTCATTCTCCAGCCTTCACCGGTATGCATGCCATCAATGAGGTAGCGGATGTCCAAGCCCGCAGCGCATCCTTGGGTCCGGCCGCATTAACCACGGAGGGCCGCTGCGGCGACGCTGGCAATCGTGGGCAACCCGCGCGATCAGTCCAAGCAGGGTCATCCGGCCCCATCGTCTGGTTTCGGGTAACTGACAAGCCACAGCCTGAACCGCGGATCCCAGACGTGAAGCCGGCAGGCGCCTCCAAGGACTTCACGATATGCAAGAAGCTGGCCGCACCGCGGACACGGCAAATGCCGGACTCGCCTGCCCGGGCCGACGGCCACCGTCGCCTCGCGGTACCGGCAGCCCCGGCCGTCAGGCGCGCGCTCATCCACGCCTCGAAGGTTGCTCGTCGCATCGCCCACGCGGCCGATGATCTGGCGGGTGTGTGTCAGGTCGGATGGCACGGTACGGGCGCGTCCAACGGGGATGCTGAACAGGAACTCGGCCACCAGGGACAGGCGCCGCGAGACCGTGCGTCCAGTTATCTGCCGCTCGACACCGGGTCAAGGAAGCGCACGCCGGTCCGAGCCACATCTCGCGTGTTTCGGGTGACCAGCACCATGTCGTGAACGATTGCGGTCGCTGCCAAGAGTCCATCAACCGTGGGCAGCGGGTCCGGCACGCTCAGGATGCCCCAGCGGTCAGCGATCTCAACTGTGACGGGCACGATCCGGTCCCCGAAGGAGTCCTGGAGCCGCTCCAGCCACTGCTCAATGGCGAGCGCTGCAGGCCGATCACGGCGGCGCAACGACTCGATGCCACGGCGTAGCTCACCCAACACCAGGACTGATGTGAAGACGTCCTCCTCGGCGATACCGTCGAACCATTCCCTGACGCCGGCGTCCGCGCGGTTGCCCTTCCGCAGTTCCGACAGAGTGTTCGTATCGACGAGCCAGGTCACGGGATGTCGCGCGGCATGTCGCGCGCGATCGCGAAGTCCTCATCCGTGCCCACATCTGGCATGGAAGCCAGCATTGTCTTGAACGAGCCGAGTTCGATGTCTTTGCGCAAAGCCGCGCGCAGGATCTCCCGATGCTCAGCCTCCGCGGAACGGCCGTGGCGGGCCGCCCGGCGCTTCAGCGCCCGGACAACCTCAGCGTCGATGTCGCGGACAACCAACTGACTCATCGCATCACCTCGTGCTATCAATGCTAGCACTCACATCTCCTCCTGCGGCGTGGGGGTTTGGCGGGCTCCGAGGACCATAGACGGACGGTCTTTGCTGGCACTTAGCAGGGACTGCCTGCGCGTATGCTCCCTCCCCTACTCTTGCCGCACCACAACACGAGGCGGGCAGGGAGGAGACGCGACATGTCCAGTAGTCGAGCGCCGTATGCAGCTGCGGCGGGCGGCGCCGTCGTGGCGCTGGCGGTCTTCGGGTACGTGCTGACCACGGTAGACGGCCAAGCACGCGCGGACCTCATGTTCGAGCTGGCCAAGTCCGCCATCGGCGTGCTGCCGCTTGCGTTCTTCGGCGTCATCGTGGCCGACATGATCCGCAGGCGCGACGCGGACCAGGCGCACCAGCGCGAGATCGACGCCTACCGACGCGAGTTTCGCCACGATGTGCTGGCGGCGTACGCGGACCTCAAGGCCGCGCGCCGGACGCTGCGGAGCGCCGGTTTCGCCGAGCCGTGGACGGCGCCGCTCAACGACGCTCTGCTGCAGGTGTTCGATGAGCAAATGGAGCGCCTCAGCACCAGCCAGCTCAGCCTTGAGCGCCTCAAGCGCGAGGCGAAAGGATCACGTGCGCTCTTCACTCTCGAGACGAGGATCGCCACTGAACTCGAGACGCTCGAAACCTACGTGAACGACGTCGTAAGGGAGTGGCAGCGAAGCCGGGCCGCGATTGACGTCGCCGGCAGGTCAGAGCAGCTGGGGGCGTGGCCCAAGTACGCAGCATTCATCGACTACGACGACAGCTTCGGCGTCGCGGTGAAGGCACTCCACCGCATTGACGACGCCCTGCTAGCCGATCTGCGCCGGGAGCAGCCGAAGCCCTAGATCTCCACCGAGAAGCGTCGGTCCTTGACCAGGCGGATCGACACCACCTTCGCGGCGCGGTAGCGCTCGATGACGATCTGCCGCAGCAGGCGCTGGGCGGCGTATTCGCCGGCATGCGCGCGGTCGAAGACGTCGATCAGATCCGGACGGTCGACCGCGAACTGCTGCACCCGCTCGTCATGAAACGTCACCATCACATTACGCACGTCGGCGACTCCGCTCCGTTGGCTGGCAGACTGGTGCAATAGTGCCATCCACCGTCGGACGACGATCGCAGCACGGTGGGTCCTGCGACCTCATCGGACATCGCCCCGAGCGGGAATTGCCGCGGAGTGGATCGCCAGCCGCTACCAGGTCTTGCTTGCCGCCCGCACGAGGGCCCGGAAGATCTCTGGACGGATCGTCGACGTCGTGGCATCAGCCTGGCTCCTGGCTGCACAGGCCGCTCCAGCCGAAGCTCCAGCCGATCGTCCTTGCGCTTGGCCTCGATCGCCATGTCAGCGGTTCACCATCGCCGAATGTCCGTACCTTACCCGTACATCATCCACGACGGGGAGCCGCGTCAACCAGGATCGACACCGCCCCAGCGCAGCACGCGCATCGCCCGAAGCGTGTTCCAGCGGCTGGGGCTCCCCTCCCCTGCCTCCATGAGCAGGTGCGCGTCGCCGGGGAGCGTCGGCCCCAGCGGCCAGCGGCCGTGGGCGTCGCGCAGGGCTTCCATCGCCGCCAGCACCTCAGCCACGCGCTCGTCAGCCGCCACGCCAGCATCGCGCAGGTAGTCCAGCGCCCGCAGCACGTCGTAGTGGTACCAGTGCGGGAAGGACGACCGCAGCCAGTCCGGGTTGATGACCTCGCCTGTGGACTTGCGCCGGAAGAGCCGGCGCTCCAGCAGGTACGCCTCACCCCGGGCACGCGCAGCCGCGACGGCCGCAGACCCGCCGATGGCCCTCTCGTGCTCAAGCAGACCTTCGAGCACGTTGAGCGTGGTCTCCATCGACGACACGGTTGAGCCGCGCTCCACATCGCAGTTCCAGCCGCCATCGGCCAGTTGCTCGCCAAGCAGCCGCTCAACGAGGGGCGCCACGTCCACGCCAAAGTACGCCCCGGTGGCCACCACGTTGCCGTTGATACACGGCTCAACCTCGCCCGCGAAGAACGGGTTGGCGCTCCACGCCTCCTGCCACGGGTGGCCGAGGCCCCAGGTGACACCTCCCCGCACGCGGTCGATAGCGCGCTGCGCCTGCTCGCTCGCCGGGTCCAGACCCAGCCGACGAAGCAAGTCCAGCACGTGGAAGGTGTCGGTCCAGTCGTGCGACCACGCGAAGCCGCCCCACGAGCCATCAGGCGCCTGCAGCGCAAGCAACTGGGCGCCCCAGCCCTCTGCGGCAACGCGCGCACGCTCGGCGGCAACGGCCTCGGCGGGGGCGCCAGTCAGGTTGCGCATGACCTGCCAGCGGATGGACGGATCGGCGTCAAGCAGCCAGTCGATGATGGTCATCTGTCGATCTCCCACGTCAACCCCAGCGTGCTGAGTCATGCCTGACTCACAGGGACGTCCGCCCTGCGCGGTTCACGCCTCAAACACGACCAACCCGGTTCGACCTGAGCGTGCAACCTGCTGATATGCGTCAGAGGTGAATTGGCGGCCGACTCGCGGCGCGCGCGCAGCGTAGCAATCCGTCGATCACGCCACTTGCGCCTGGTTGCTGGCTGACCCACCGGTGACTCATGCGGGCGCCCCACGAGCGCGGAACCCACAGTAGACGGCGGGTTTTGCCCGCAAACCGTGCACGTGGCTCTTCGTCCTGATCCAGGGCTGGGTCAACGGTGCCCGCCCTTCACGCGCGCAGCCTACCAATGCGACCATCTAGGCGTGCGCCGCCTCCTCGTCGTTGACTTTGCCAACATCGCCCACCGCGCCTACTTCGCCGGCAAGGGCCGCAACCAGACCGCGCCCGACGGCCGGCCCGTCTTCCTCGTGGCCACGTTTCTCCGCATGGTGCTGGCGCGGATCCGCGAGGAGCAGGTGACACATGTTGCGCTTGCCTTCGAGAGCACCACCGGGTCACGGCGCCGCGACATCGATCCCGCCTACAAGCCGCGCAAGACCGAGGAGCCCGACGACTTGGCGCCGCAGATGCGCGACGCCAACGTCGCCGCCGGGCGCATGGGCTGGGCCCGCTACCGGTGTGAAGGCTGGGAGGCCGATGACGCGATGGCCGTCATCGCCGATGCCGCCGTGGCCGCAGGGTTTGACGAGGTGCTCCTCTTCACCGCGGACCAGGACCTGCTGGGCGCGGCCAGCGATCGAGTGACGGTCCTGCGGCCGATGTCCGGTGGCATCGTGGACCGCTACGGCCCGGCCGACGTGGAGACGCGCAGCCCGTTTCGCGTGCCGCCAGCACTGGTGGCAGACGTCAAGGCGCTCATCGGCGACAGCTCCGATGGCTACACCGGCGTCCAGGGCATCGGCCCGGCGTCCGGGCCAGCGCTGATCTCCAAGTTCGGCTCCCTGGCCGCGCTCTACGAGAACATCGACTGGGTTGGGCCGCAAACGGTCCGCAAGAAGCTGGTTGCCGGGCGCGAGGACGCGTTCCGCTGCCATGACCTAGCAACCCTGCGGCGCGACGCTCCTCTCTCCCCCGCTTTTGATCCCGATGCCGGACCCGTTGGCGCACACGATCCCGACCGGCTGGCGTCGTGGCTCACGGCGATGGGTCTGCCGGAGATCCTCCGGACGCTGCGTTAGGCCGCCTCAGTCATCGTCGCCGCCGGCCTCGCCCGAGACCCCGAGCGTCTTGGCAAGCCCGTCGATCAGCTGCTGCTTCTCGGCATCCGTGAGGCGAGCCTCCGGGTGCATCAGCACGTAGTCCCAGCTGGGCATCTCGCCCTTCTGGATAAGGCGCGCCACGTGTTCCGCCTCCTGCCGACCCGTGGCCCACGTTGAGAAGTTCAGCTTGTGGCGTCCCTCCGACACATGGCGCGCCAATAGCCAGGACACCGGCGCCACATTGGAGTACCAGGGATACGCCGTCTCGTTGCTGTGGCAGTCGAAGCAGGCGCGCACGGCAAGGGCTCGGGTGGCGGCTGAGTCCCAGGCGGGCTCACCGGTCACCAGCGGGTTTGCGTGGTCGCGCCCATAGGGCACCAGCTGGATCAGCAGGAACCCTGCCAGCACCAACGCGATCCCGCGCACAAGCCACTTGAGCATGCCGGCCCTCCCGCCACAGGGCGCCGCAGATGGCGCCGGTGCGCTCATGGTCGGCTGGTCCGCGGCTTCGCGCCAGTGACGAAGGGCCCGCCGCTGGCTATCGTCTCGGCGGCTACAATCTCGCCAATCCCACAGGAGTCGCCGTCTCGTGAGCCGCGTCCACATCCCCAAGAACCAGCTGATGCTGATCGCGGGCCTTGTCTGGTGCGCCGCCGGAGGGATGGTCACCATGATTGGCCTGCCGCTGGAGCTTGGCTTGGCGCCCCACGAGTTGGTGCTGATCCCGCTGGCTCTGGTGATCTTCCTCGCGTTCTACTTCATGGTCTTCTCCAAGCTTGTCCTCAAGCACACCAGCCGGATCCGCGCCCATCCAGCCGATCGGCTGCCGTTCTGGAACTTCTTCAACCTACCGTCCTGGATTGTCATGTTCGTGATGATGGGCGGCGGCATGGCGCTGCGGTTCTCCCACGTCATGCCGGACGACGCGATCGCGTTCTTCTACAGCGGTCTTGGGGTGGCGCTCCTCCTCTGCGGTGTCCGGTTCCTCAACGTCTTCGCACACAAGACCGTGCTGGAGCCGCCTCCGGCGGGCGCTGGGATCTAGGCTGAGGCATGACATGGCTGATGTCCTGCTCTTCCACCACGCCCTGGGGCTGACACCCGGCATCACGGCGTTTGCGGACACGCTCCGCGCTGCCGGCCACACCGTCCACACGCCGGACCTGTTTGGCGGTAGAACCTTCGACACGATCGATGACGGCATGGCGCATGTCGGCGAGGTGGGCTTCGAGGCCATCCGTGCGCTTGGTGTCGCCACGGCCCGCGGCCTGCCGCCAGACCTTGTGTACATCGGCTTCTCGCTGGGCGTCCTGTCGGCCCAGACGCTGGCCCAGACGCGGCCCGGCGCGCGCGGCGCGGTGCTGTGCTACTCGTGTATCCCCGTGAGCGGCGAGTGGGCCATCGGACCGTGGCCCGCGCCAGTTCCGGTCCAGATCCACGGCATGGATGCGGACCCCTACTTCGTTGGCGAGGGAGACGTGTACGCCGCGCGCGAGATCGTCGCGACAGCGCCCGATGCGGAGCTCTTCCTCTACCCAGGCGATCAGCACTACTTCGCGGACAGCTCGCTGCCATCCTTCGATGCCAACGCCGCGGCCTTGCTCACCAAGCGCGTGCTGGAGTTCCTCGCGCGCATCTGACCGCCCGGGCGGATCCGCCCAGACGGGTCCGCCCAGACGGGTCCGCCCAGACCAAGACGTACTGACCTCCGGCTCGGGCACGGGGGTCCGCGTGCACCGCGCGCAGGCGCCTGACCCGTGCGAACATCGGGACTGCCCATCGACGCTGGAACGGGGGTTGCCCGCATGACCACAGAAGCCGTCGCCTCCGAGGCCGCTCAGACCGCCATCAACGCCGTTGAGGCGCACGCCGCCCACAACTACCGCCCGCTGCCGGTGGTGCTTGCCCGCGGGGAGGGCGCATGGGTCTGGGACGCGGACGGGCGCAAGTACCTGGACATGCTGGCGGGCTACAGCGCGCTCAACTTTGGCCACCGCCATCCCCGTCTGGTTGCAGCGGCTGAAGCCCAGCTTGGCCGCCTCACGCTCACCAGCCGGGCCTTCCACAACGACCTCCTGGGCGTCTTTGCAACCGAGCTTGCGGCCCTGTGCGGGATGGACGCCATCCTCCCGATGAACACTGGCGCAGAGGCCGTGGAAACCGCGCTCAAGATGGCCCGCAAATGGGGCTACCAGCGCAAGGGCATCCCGGCTGGGCTGGCCGAGATCATCGTGATGGGCGGCAACTTCCACGGCCGCACCACCACCATCGTGGGCTTCTCGGATGACGAGGGCTCCCGGGACGGGTTTGGCCCGTTCACGCCCGGGTTTGTGCGCGTGGAGTACGGGGACGCGGCGGCGCTTGCGGTGGCCATCACCAAGAACACCGCAGCGGTCCTGCTGGAGCCCATCCAGGGTGAGGGCGGGGTGATCATCCCGCCGGAGGGCTACCTTCGCGCCGTGCGCGACCTCTGCACGCGCAACAACATCCTGATGCTGGCCGACGAGATCCAGTCGGGTCTCGGGCGCACCGGGCGCACGTTTGCCTGCGACCACGAGGACGTCGTCCCGGACGCGTACATCTTGGGCAAGGCCCTCGGCGGCGGCATCCTGCCTGTATCAGCAGTCGCGGCACGGCGCGACGTGATGGATGTCTTCCGCCCGGGCGATCACGGCAGCACCTTTGGCGGCAACCCGCTGGCCTGTGCTGTGGGGATCGAGGTTGTGAGGATGCTCGCCACCGACGAGTACCAGGAGCGGGCGCGCGTCCTTGGCGCTGTCCTGGAGGATTGTCTTGCAGCGCTCCCGGCCAGCCGCGTGTCGGCTTTCCGCATTCGCGGGCTTTGGGCAGGCATCGACGTGATTGGACGCAGCGGACGCAGTGTGTGCGAGGGGCTGATGCGCCGTGGTGTGCTGGCCAAGGACACGCACGGCTCCACCATCCGCCTTGCGCCGCCGCTCGTGATTGAGCGCGCCGAGCTTGCGTGGGCCGTAGACCAGCTGGCGGCCGAACTCGAGGCCTAACGGCACTGGCCCAGATGGTGCCTGCAGGCATCCATTTGGGACGATCAGCAGCCCTCCCCTGACGATGGTCGCGGTTGCGATCGGGGCAGCCTACATGACACTTGGCACTGGAGGGAGTGACCTCTTGCCTAGTGTCCGGACTGCCCCGTCTGGTACGCGGCGAGCGGCGCGCCGCCGGTGCTGAGACGTCTTGTTTGAAACCCTCAGCCCCTGCGGTGCCTCCAAGCACCGAGTCCCGGGAACCGGCCCGGGCAACCGCACCTGAGGCACCAATGACTCGACAGCGTCCCCTGGCGACGGCATTCGCAACCACCGCACTGGTGGCCGCACTGGCCGTCGTCACAACTGGCGGCCACTCCCCCTTCCGGGTTGTGGCGTCCGCCGCTGAGCCTGCCGCTGCGGCAACTGAGGCAGCCGCCACCGCGGACCCAACCGACGCCACAGCGCTGGTTGATCCCGCCCAGACCGAGAGCGCAGCTCCAACAGACGGCGCCGCCAACCCAACGGCCGACTCAGCCGCAACCCAGGGCGGTAGTGGCCCGAAGCGCACGCCAGCGCCCACATCGGCACCACGGCCTGGTGCAACCCCTGCGCCCACCCACAACCCGACACCGGACCCAACCGTGGCGCCCACACCAGACCCCACGCCAGCTCCTACCCCGAGGCCCACGCCAGCTCCGGCTGCCGCGTCACTGAGCATCACCGTCTCGGGCGGCCAGCCGCACCTGTCCTGGACTGCGTGCACGGCCGGCAACTTTGCGGCATACGCCGTGGTCCGCTCGGCGGACAGCGAGATCCATTTCCCTGCGGAGACCAACGACACGCTTGTCGCACTGGTGAAGAGCGCCGCATCCACAAGCCTGATCGATACCGGCGCATCCCCGGGCGTCCGCGCCTACTACCGCGTCTGGTGCACGTACCTCGCAGACACCGAGTACAAGACGATCTGGACGACCCCCGTGGTGTCGGTGACCCCATGACCGACACCCGCCAGGAGGCCAACCGCATGAATGACTACCGCGACTCCGAAGCCAAGACCGCCAACGCACGGCCCTCGCGTGCCCTGTCCCTTCCCCCCACGCACAGCCTTCCCGTGCCGGGTTCGCACGCGATGCCGCCCCGCCACCGACCGGACGCGATGCCCACCCGGGTGATCGCCCTGGCCACAGGTGTTGCGGCAAGCCTGGGCCTGGTGGTCCTCCTGGTCCCGGCGCCGGAAACCGGCGCACCCGTTGGCTCCGTGGCAGGCGCCGACGGGGTCCCACCGGGTGCCAGCGCAGAGGCTGATGCACAGGTCTCGGCGTCCGATGTCCTTGAGACCGGGGCTCCAAGCCCAGTTGCAGCCTCCGCGCAGGCCTCCAGCGCCGCCGCGGCCGCCGCGACGGCCAAGCCGGCGAAGAGTGGCACAAAGGCAAAGCCAAGCGCCACGGCCAAGCCGGCGAAGACCGGCGGCGGGAGCACCCCAACGGCCAAACCGCCCGCCCCCGGCGCCTCGGCTGCACCCGGGCCAACGCCCGCGCCCAAGCCCACCGCTGCCCCCACGCCCAAGCCCACAGCCAAGCCCACGCCCGCCCCGACGCCGGTTCCCTCGGCGGCGAGCGGCAAGCCGTGATCCAGGGCTACGCGCGGCGCCGCTCGATGGGAGGCTGGATCTCAGCCGTGGTGGGCGGTGCGGGTGACGCCACCGCGGCACGCATCCTTGACCGCATCGACGCGTGGGCGGCGTTCATCACGCGCCACGACCCCACGTCTGAGCTGTCACGGCTCAACGCTGACGCCTCCCCTGCTGTCCGCGTTGGCCCGACGGTGGCCCGCGCGCTCCATGCGGCAGCGTCCATGCGCACGATGACCCGGGGTCTCGTGGACGCCGGCGTGCTGGACGCGCGTCTTGCGGCCGAGCAAGGCGATGCGCCGGTTCCGGCAGGACGCTGGTCCATCTCAGGCGATCTCGTCACCCGCCCGGAGGGGACACGTCTGGACCTCGGCGGCATCGGCAAAGGGTGGCTCGCGCAGCGCGCCCTTGACCTGCCCGGGATCCGCGACCTGCCGGTGGTGCTTGTGGAGTGCGACGGCGACATCGCCGTACGGTCCGACGGATCCATCCCCTTCGCAATCCAGATTGAGGACCCGCGCGATGCGGACCCGTCCTCGCTGGCCCCAATCACTACCCTGTCGCTCGAGTACGGCATGCCGGTGCGCCTTGGCATCGCCACGTCTGGCACCTACCGCCAGACCTGGGCCGGGCGGCCGCACATCGTGGACCCGGCAACCGGCGGAGCGCCGGAGAGCGGTGTCGTGACCGCAACCGTTGTGGCCGCCGATGCCGTCGCCGCAGAGGCGCTCGCCAAGGTTGTCGTTCTTCGCGGCGCTGAGGCCGCGCCAATGCTGGCCAGCGCTGGCGCCACCGCAATTGCGCTCACGGTCCGCAACACCCAGCTCCGGTTCCCTGGCATTGAGCGGTGGATCGCATGACCGACATCGCCCGCACCCGCGCGCCGCTGGCCCCGGCCATGGCGCCCCCCGGTCGGCGCCGTCGCGAGCTGACGTTTGCGGCCGGCTTCCTGATCGCCGGTATCGCCATCGGCGTTGCCACGGGTCCGGCCGCCGGAGCGCTGGGCTATCTGAGCGGCGAGAAGGTCCCCTGGACCGCCTCCCGCATCATGGCGTTCCTGGCCTACCTCGCCTTTGGCGGGTCGGTCGCCTACGGCCTCGCTATGGCCTCAGGGCTGATCGACGCGCTCGCGGGCCGGCCCGTCTCGTTCGCCCTGCACCGCGACCTCTCAATCGCTGGGCTGCTCCTCACGGCCGCGCACGTGTTCCTGCTGCTGGGCGACAAGTGGATTGGCTTCAGTCCTCAGACCCTGCTGATACCGGGCATGTCGCCGTACGAGCCGATTCCTGTGGCAATCGGCCAGATCGCCGCGTACGCAGCCATCCTTGTCACGCTGACGTTCTATCTGCGGGGCCTGCTTGGGCCCAGACTCTGGCGCAGCCTGCACATGCTCTCCATCGTGGTCTTCGCCTTGGCGACGGCACACGGACTGCTCGCCGGCAGCGACTCCAAGCTTGACACCATCTGGTGGCTCTACGTCGGGGTCACGCTGCTGATCGTGTTCCTGCTGGTCTACCGCATGGCAAACCGCGGTGCAGTCAAGCTCCGCCCGGCGCGCATCGGCGTCTGAGACAGGACGTCTGAGTCAGGACAGCTGAGTCAGGGCAGCCGCAACTCGTAGCAGGGGCTGAGCGGGTCGTCGCGGTACGGCCCAAACGGCGCACACCGGCGGAAGCCCACCGACTCGTACAGGCCGATCGCCTCGGTCTGGTCGATGCCGGTTTCGAGACGCACAAGCGTCAACCCGGCGCCACGGGCATGCGTGAGCAGCTGATCCAGCACACGCCGGCCGATACCCAGGCCCCGGAACGCCGGGCGCACGTACATCCGCTTCACCTCGCCGTAGGGCTCGCCGCCAGCATCCTCGGCGCCAACCAGAAGGATCCCACCACACCCGGCCGGCGCGCTGTCCACCCGTGCCACGAAGAACACGACCCCGGAGTTGACCAGTCGCTCCACGCTAAACCCGTGGCGGCTCTCATCCGGGTAGCGCGACGCGAGGTGCGCCTCCAGTTCCAGCACGAGCGCCGAGGCGTCGGGCGCGTCCGCGCGCTCGCGCTCAACGGTGACCAGACGATCAGTGGCCATGGGACCTGCTCCCTCCCCTACCCCGCGGCCTCCCCAAGCCGGGCGTCAGGCATTGACCGGATAGACAGCACCAGCGCGCCAACGGCGGCGGCAAGCATCAGCCAGTACACAACGTCCAGGCCGTCTGCCAGCGCGGCGCGACCGGCGGCCAACACGGCGGGCGCAAGCGTCTGACGACCTATCGGATCGAGGATGGCAGACGAGGCCGCTCCCGCAAAGGCGGCGACGATGCCGCCCATGATCCCAACACCCACAGAGCCGCCGATGGTCCGGCTGAACTGGACCAGGCCCGTCACCGTTGCGCGCCGCTGCCAGTCCACGGCGCCCTGGATGACCACAAGGAGTGTTGTGGACGTCAGGCCCATGCCCAAGCCGGTGATCCCGCAGACAACGGTGGCGAAGGCAATCGAGTTCACCCGGTGCACCTGCATCACGCCAAGGGTGCCCACAACCAGCATGGCGGACCCGACGATGACAAACGGCCGCGCCCCGAATCGGTGCAGCAGCCGGCCTGCAATCAGCGAGCCCAGTGGCCAGCCGATGGACATGGCGGCCACAACGGCGCCCGCCTCCACCGCGGTGCCTCCCTGCACGCCCTGCACCATCGGCGGCACAAAGGTGGTCAAGCCAAACAACACGATGCCCGCCAGGGTGCCGATACCCAAGCCCGCCCGGATGAGCGGCACCCGCATCAGACCCAGATCCACGAGCGGCTCATCCACCACCCGCGCGTGCCGGATGAAGAGCATCAGGAGACCAAACGCTGACAGGATGGTGCAGAGGAAGGGCAGCGAGGTCCAGCCCAGCGCCTGCCCCACCTCGGACACGCCAAGCAGCAGGAGGACCACGGCGCCGCTCAGGAGCGCTGCCCCGCGCCAGTCCACGCGACGGGGACGACGCTCAAATCGCTCGTGGAGTCCAAAGCCAATGATCACCGCCGCCACAAGGCCCACCGGGATGTTGAGCTCAAACACCCACGGCCACCCAACCGTCTGCGTGATCAGGCCGCCAATCGCAGGCCCAATGATGGCCGCCACACCCCAGATCGACGAGAAAAGGCCCTGCATGCGGGCGCGCTGACGTGGCTCAAAGATGTCGCCGGCGATGGTGAACGACATGGGCAGCACAGCGCCGGCACCCAGGCCCTGGATCGTCCGGAACAGGATCAGGGCCGGCATCGAGCCCGCGAGCCCGCACAACGCTGAGCCTGTGACAAACAGGGCGAGCCCGAAGAGGAACACGGGCTTGCGCCCATGGATATCGGCCAGCTTTGAGTAGAGCGGCACAGTGGTGGTGGACGCCAACAGGTAGGCGCTGAACACCCAGGCGTACTCAGACAGTCCGCCAAGTTGGCCAATCACCGTGGGCATCGCCGTGCCGACCACCGTGGTGTCCAGCGCGGCCACCGCCAGGGCTGCCATCAGGCCCACCGTGACCAGCGCTTGCTCGCGGGTGATTGGCGGGATGGGCGGAAGCGTGGCTGGGACGGGATTGGACATCAGCCGAGTCTACGGGAGACGAGACGCTGCCCGTGCACACGCTCGGCCGCAACGCGACCACCCCGGGTGGCCCGTCACTCGACCGAGAGCACCTCGCCCTTGAGGTACCCCTGGAGCATCTCGGTGTAGCCGGGAAGCCCGCGCTCATACCCCATGGCCCAAAACCCGCCACCGGCTAGGCCGTAGCGCTGACCCAGGGCCAGCTTGCGCGCCAGCGTGCGCGGCGTATCAACGTAGATCGCCTTCCACGTCCTGCTGGGGTCAATGGACGCAGAGGCTGCCGGGTCCGGCATCCCAACTGTGCCGTCAGAGGCCACGAAGTACACGTTGACGCCCTCAACCTCGTCCTGCACAGCGGTTGCCGCTGCCGAGGTCAGGAATGCGGCGTGGTCCGCCGGGATCCATGCGCCGCCAGGCCCCGTGGACGACACGCCAAGCCCCGGCCCCGCCACGGGCCACGCCATGCCGTAGAGCGGCAGGCCCAGCAGGGTCAGTTGAGGCGGGATGCCAAGCGCGCCGTACAGGTCAAGCGACCACTCAAGGCTGTGACCCCCATCGGCACGTGCAAGCGGGCTGGATGCCCCGGGGTCTGAACCGGCCACGCGGTAGTCGTACCCCATGAGGAAGACCCGGTCTGCACCGGCCTTCACTGCTGCTGCAGCAATAGCGGCACCACCCGCCGAGGCCCCAGTGGCCACGGTCAGCCGGCCGTGCGGAACCGCCGCAACCAGCGCCGTCCGAAGCTGGACGACAAAGACGCCATAGGCGTCAAGCAGCGCCGGCTCCAGTCCCTCCACATCCAGCGCGATGCCGTCAGCCCCCACCTTCAACACAAGCGCCACCAGCGACTTGACCGCCGCCGCCTGG
>CAIYHO010000051.1 GCA_903925955.1 uncultured Chloroflexota bacterium | reverse complement strand
CGCCACAAGGTAGGCGAGCTGCGCAGCCAGGAACGCCACCAGGCCGCCCGTAAACCGCCCGCCAGGAAGCAGCAGCACGTCGCCCGCCAGCGAGCCCAGCAGCGCGACAAGCAGCCACGGCCGGATCACGGGCTCTGCCTGGGCCGACACCAGCGCCGCGGCGAACAACAGGATCAGGACCGCAGGCTTTGCGATGCGCTCAAGCGCAAGCCGCGCCGTTGCCACTGCAAACCAGTCCGCGACAGCTGCCGCGCAGGCTGCGGCCACAAGCGCCCAGGCGAGCGGCGTCATCGTCAGACCTTGCCGCGCGACTCCAGCACGACAGTCGTTGTATCCGACGGCAGCGTGGACGCCGAGACCACAAGCTTCTGCTGGGCGACGGGCTCTGCGCCCATCTCATGGAAGAACTTCTTCAGCGCCTCGTCGCACTCCGCCTCTGTCTCGCACACCGGCATGACGACCACGATGCGCGGGTCCAGCTGGGCGATGAGCGCGGCGGCGGTTGTGGCCGAGAGAGCGCCACCAATGGGCACGCAGGCGATATCCACGTGGCCAATGTCGGTCAGCTTCTCCTGCGTGAGCTCGTGGCCGATGTCGCCCAGATGGATGGTGTGCAGGCCGTCTAGCTCCGTGGCAAACGCGGTCTGCTTGCCGCTCTCCGCCCCGCGCTTGGCGTCGCGGTACGTGCGGACGCCGGTGATGAGCGCGTCATGCACCTCGTACTCGCCGGGACCGTCCAGCACAAACGCGGCTTCCAGGCTGGTTGGGATGGCGGTCAGCCCATCTCGTGAGACCTTGCCGGGCTTCTTGCCCAGCGGCGCGTCATCGGGATGGCTAAACGTCAGAACGTCGCCAGTGATGCCGCGGCCGGTTGGGCCAACGATGGCCGGGTAGGGATCGTTGACGACGACGGCGTCCCGGCCCTTGAGCCGAATGCAGGTCTTGCCGTACCAGGTGAGCTCCATGCCGGTGATTCTCGCACACGCGGCTTGTCTGAGCCTTACCGGCTGGCAGCCACCGAAACCTCCCGGGAAAAAGGGAGGACCGGAGATGCCTGCCCAATTGGCATCTCCGGTCCCGAGGGAGGGAGGTTGGAACCTGAGGGGGTGTTCCGAGACAAACCATAGGCCCCCTTCGGTTCAGCCCCAACCGTCCGAACGGTAAAGAAACATACATTCGGGCACCCCTGGGGACCGTGGCAGAATCGCGGCCATGTCACCCGCCCGTCTGGCCGCTCTGGCCCTCGCTCTGGCCCTCGCCCTGGCCGGGTGTTCCAGCACGCCCCCGCCCACCGTGGTCCCCAGCGCCACGGCCGCGCCCAGCGCCAGCCCGAGCGCGTCCGCGCCCAGACCCACTGCCCCCGCCTGCGATCCTTCGGCGCCGATGCCCTCGGCTGCGCCCACGCAGACCGTCACGGATCCTGACGCCGTTCTCCACCAGGCCATCGAGGCCAAGGTGGTTGAGATCCGCGGGCTGACGCCCACGGCTCCCGTCGCACCGCATGTGCTCGATGCGGTGGGCCTCTGTGCGCTGCTGCGCGAGACGATGGCGCGCGAGAACCCAACCGAATACACGGCTGCCACGGAGCGCCTCTACAAGCAGCTGATGCTGATCCCACAGGACGCCTCGCTGCTGCGGCTCTACCTGGACCTGTACGCGGGCCAGGTCATCGGTGTCTACGACCAGTACGCCAAGCACCTCTATGTCGTGGCCGGCACCGGCGTCACGAGCGCGCTGGGCCAGATCACCTACGCCCACGAGTTCACCCACGCCCTGCAGGACCAGGCGTTTGACCTGCGCAAGCTCCAGGGCGCTGCGAAGGACCAGGGCGATCGAGGCCTTGCCATCACCTCGCTCGTCGAAGGCGATGCCGTCCTCTCGATGAGCCTCTGGGCACAGGCAGCCCTCACGCCGGCGCAGCTGGCCGAAGCCGCAGGCGCAACGGATCCCGCATCGGCAGCCGCGCT
>CAIYHO010000050.1 GCA_903925955.1 uncultured Chloroflexota bacterium | reverse complement strand
TCTCATCTCCTCCATCGGCACACCATGCATGGCGATGCCTGCATTGTTAAATGCAACATAGATATCGCCAAATTTTTGCTCCGCAAAGTCGGCGAGCGCCTTAACTGAATCAGGATCAGACACATCTGTGACACAGGCTGCCACACTGAGACCTGCATCGGCGCACTGTTGACGACATTGCTCTAGTGGCTCTGCCTGAATATCGGCTAGCACGACATGCATGCCTTGCTGTGCTAGCAACTTGGCTGTTGCTGCGCCGATTCCAGACGCTGCGCCTGTCACGATGGCTGTTTTATTGGATAAATAAGTAGGCATGAGGTTTATTCAATCAGTTGTTATTACAGGGCGAGTACGCCGCCATCGACAGGTATCAAGGTTCCTGTGATGTAGCTGCTTGCATCGGAGGCCAGCAAGAGAGTTAGGCCATGAAGTTCAGTAGGCTGGCCTAGACGTCCCAATGGAACGCGCTTGCTCAGACTCAATGCCGTTGCTGGGTCATGTAAACGCCCGCCAGCAATATTAGTTTCAATGAATCCTGGTGCAATCGCATTGACGCGAATCCCATGCGGTGCCAATTCAATGGCGGCTTGGCGCATTAACTGAATGACCGCTGATTTCACCGTCGAGTAAGCGTACGACACAAAGGGTTCAGCCTTAACGCCGGCAATGGATGCTGTCAGCACCAAACTTCCATGCTTCCGCGGCTTCATGACGGTCACCGCACTTTGCAAGGCATTAACGACCCCATGTAAATTAATGCGAAATAAGCTCTCCCACGTGTCTGGGGACTGTGCTTCAATGCACCCAGACCGATCGATTCGACCAAACCAGGGCTCATAGGCGGCGGTTCGTCGGCATTTTGATCGGTGGCACCGATCACCCCCTGTCCCTCACCCGGGATTCGATCGGTGGCACCGATCACCGGGGGCCGACCGGGCAAACACCACGCTTGTGCGCGAGAACGCGCTTGAGGCGATCGCGGCGCTCAAGCAGGAGGACGGTGGCGAGATCGCCATCAACGGCAGCATCACGCTGGCTCAGGTCGCGCTGGCGGCGGGGCTGCTCGACGAGCTGCGCCTGCTGGTGTTCCCCGTGCTGGTTGGCTCCGGCCGGCGGCTGCTGGAAGGGCTGGACAACATTCCGCTGCGCCTGATCGCGGCGAAGCCGCTGCCGATGGGCGTGCTGTCGCTCACCTACGGTCGCGCGGAGACTGCGCCCGGCGCATAGACCGCCCAAGCCTCCAAAACGAAACGAGGCCCTGGAAGGGGATCCAGAGCCTCGGGTCGTAGAGAGAGGAAGGTGATACGCATGATCACCCTCCTGTCTTTCAGTTTCGTGAGAGCGGCAGCAGTTTGCGGAGTCTTCCCTGGGCGATGGCGACACCCAGCAGGACGATCAGCCCGCCAACCGGCTCGTGCCAGCTGAGCGGCTCGGACAGGAGCAATACGCCCGCGATCACGGCGAACAGCGGCGTGATGTAGGTCACGGAACTGGCCGTGGTGGCACCCGCCGCCTTGACGATCCGGAAGCTGAGCACGTAGGCGATGCCGGAGCCGAGGGCGCCAAGCGCCAGCATCGCCAGGACGGTGTTGCCCGAGACGGGCCCGTGGACCACCGGATCGCCCAGCAGGCTCTCGCCCACCACCACCGGCAACAGGAAGAGCGCGCCCAGCACCACCTGGCCCGTGGCGATGGCGATCGGGTTGCTCTCGGCCGAGATGATGTGCCGGCGCGAGTACGGGTAGACGATGCCGTAGCAGATGACTGCGCCGACGCAGGCGAGGACCCCGGCCAGCTCGCCACCGCCGATCCCCTTCCACACGCCCACCACAACCAGCACGCCGGCGAAGCCCACAAGCAGGCCGACGATGCGCTCACGGGTTGGGCGCTCCTCGGGAAACGCCGCCAGCACGGCAACCAGCGTGGTCAGGGGCGTTGTTGCGTTCACGATGCCCGCCAGGATGGAGCTCACCTGCGTCTCCCCCCATGCAAACAGGGTGAACGGGATGCTGCAGAACAGCAGCGCCATCACGGAGAGGTGGCCCCACGTGGAGCGGCCGCGCGGCAGCGGCGTCTTCGTGACCGCGGTGATGGCCAGCAGGGTCGCGGCGCCAATGGCGAGCCGCACAAACGCCACGCCAATCGGCGAGAGCGACTCGAGGCCCAGCTTGATGAACAGGAAGGAGCAGCCCCAGATAGCGCCCAGCACGACGAAGGCGACTTGCCAAGGGAACACACGGGGGTTGCGCATCGGTGGCCGCAACCCTATCGCGGACCGACCATGCGCCGGGGCCGGACATGGCGACGGCCGAGCGGCAACGGCGGCGAGGCGTATGCGCGCTCGGTTGCCAACATCGCGCTCCAACAAGGCGATCACCGCCACTAGGCCCATCTCCTGGATCGTGATGGGCTGACCAAGATCGCCCTGGGCCGCTAGGCTTCGCCTCCACGCCGGGTCACGGTGCAGACCCGGTCAGGCAGCGAGTGGAGGGCAGGGACCGTGGCCATCAAGCAGACCAAGCGCGCGCGGGCGCAGAGCGTCGGCGACGTCTTCTCCGAGGTCCGGCGCGCCCCGCGCCACGTGATCCCCACGGACGAGATGGACCCCGAGGTTGCCTACCAGATTGTCCACGACCAGCTGATGCTGGACGGCAACGCTCGTCTGAACCTCGCCACATTTGTCGGCACGTGGCTTGAGCCGCAGGCCCGCCGCCTGATGGACGAGACGTTCGACAAGAACATGATCAACAAGGACGAGTACCCGCAGACGGCCGAGATGGAGATGCACTGCGTCGACATGATCAGCCGGCTCTGGAACGCGCCCGACCCCAATGAGGCTCCCGGCTGTTCCACAACCGGCTCGTCGGAGGCGGCGATGCTGGGCGGTCTGGCGATGAAGCGCCTGTGGCAGGAGCGCCGGCGCGCCGCGGGCAAGTCCACAGACAAGCCCAACATCGTGTTTGGCATCAACGTCCAAGTGTGCTGGGAGAAGTTTGCCCGCTACTGGGATGTGGAGCCGCGCGAGGTGCCCATGGAGGGCAACCGCTTCCATATCGATCCCGAGCAGGCCGCCGCGCTCTGCGACGAGAACACCATCGGCGTGATCGGGATCCTGGGCTCCACGTACGACGGCTCATACGAGCCCATCGAGAAGATCTGCGCGGCGCTTGACGAGCTGCAGGCGCGCACGGGTCTGGACATCCCGGTCCACGTGGATGCCGCGTCTGGCGGCTTTGTGGCGCCGTTCCTTGAGCCGGACCTGCGGTGGGACTTCCGCCAGGACCGCGTGGTCTCCATCAATGCGTCCGGCCACAAGTACGGTCTGGTGGCCCCCGGCGTGGGCTGGATCATCTGGCGCGATGAGGACCACCTGCCCGAGGACCTCATCTTCAAGGTGAACTACCTGGGCGACATCATGCCCACGTTTGCGCTTAACTTCTCACGACCGGGCGCCCAGGTTGTGGCGCAGTACTACAACTTCATCCGGCTTGGCATGGACGGCTATCGCCGGGTCCAGCAATACGCTCGTGACGTTGCCCAGGATCTGGCCCGCGAGATTGACGCCATGGGGCCGTTTGCGTGCATCACGCACGGCGAGGACCTCCCGGTATTCGCCTTCAAGGTGCGTGACGACGTCACGAACTTCAACGTCTTCGACGTGTCCAACGCCCTCCGGGAGCGCGGCTGGCAGGTGCCGGCCTACACGTTCCCGGCCAACCGCCAGGACCTAGCCGTCTGCCGGATTGTGGTGAAGCGCGGCTTCACGCATGACGTGGCCGGTCTGTTCCTGGGCGATCTGCAGCGCCAGTTGCCGCGGCTTCTCCGCCAGTCGGGGAGCCTCCACGACGCGGACAACGGGAGCAGCTTCCGCCACTAGGCGGCGACGCCCTGCCGGGCCGAGGGCGCGTGGCGGGTGCGGCGTGGCGGGCCGGGTGCGGTGGAGAACTCAGCCGATCTCGGCAGCCACTTCCTCGGGCTTGGCCCGCTGGTCCGCCATGACGATCACGCTGGCCGCCACGACAAGCGCCATCCCGCCAATCTCCATGCCGGTCAGCGCCTGCGCCAGCACCACGAGTCCTGCCAGCGCCGCAACGGCTGGCTCCACGCTCAGCAGGATCCCGAAGACGCGGGTGCTGATGCTCCGCAGCGCCACCAGCTCCAGCGAATACGGGATCACCGATGAGAGCAGGCCAATCACCATGCCGGCAGCCACCTGCGATGACTGAAGGTTGATACCGGAGGACACTCCAGACGCAATGCCCAGCGGGGTCACGATGACAGCCGCGCCGATCATTGCAAACGCCAGCCCGTCCACCTGGCGGAACCGCTTGCCAACCGAGCGCGTGGCAAGGATGTACGCGGCCCAGCCGCACGCGGCAATCACCGTGAAGACCAGACCCACGGCGTCCAGGTCCTGCAGCGACGTGTCCAGGATGCCCGACACCGCCACCACTCCGGCAAGCGCCACAGCCACCGCAATCAGGTCCCGCGGGCGTCGTGACGAGGCCGCCGCCAGCCCAAGCGGGCCAATGAACTCAATGGTGGTGACCACGCCAAGCGGGATCCGGGCGATGGCGTTGTAGAACGCCACGTTCATCACCGCAAGCGACACCGCAAGGATTGCCGCAGCGCGCCAGTCGGCTGCCGTCCGGCCGCGCAGGGAGGGCCGCGCGAAGAGGGCCAGGATCACCGCTGCCACGTCAAGGCGAATGGCCACGGTCACAACCGGGCCAATCTCGCGGATGAGGCCTGCGGCAACGGCGGCCCCAAACTGCACCGACAGGATCGCGCCCAGCACAAGCAGCGGCGCGGGCAGGCTGCGCTTGACCGGGGCGGCGGAGGACATGACCGGACCGCCTAGTTGCGCTGCTGGGCAAGCAACCCGCGGTCAGGGATGAACAGCGCAAGCCGCCGCTCCAGCAGATCCAGTTCGCGATCGAGCAGCTCGTCAAGGTCGCGCAGGCGCTGCTCCGCGGTGGGTGCCTCCAGAAGCAACTGCTTGCGGGCGGGCTCCACCTGGATGATCCCGGCAAGCAGGTACGAGAGCGCTATCGGGTCATCCGGGATGCGCAGCGCGTCAAGCACCGCGTCCACGTCGTCCGCCGTCTCTGCAAGCGCAAGGAAGCGCTCGTCCACATCGTCGGCTGCGTCGACATCGTCGTCGTCGTCATCATCGCCAAGCTCAACCTCCACCTGCACGTCGAGCGGGATCCCGGGCTCGCCGTCACGCGGCTGGATGAGGCGCAGGTAGTCCACAAACCGCCGGCGCACACGCACAACAAGGAGCTCGGCCTCGTCGGCGTCGCCCTCAAGCTCTGGCCGTGCCACAACGTCTGCCATCAGGTACGGCTCGGCATCAGTGTCCACAGACCGCACGTCAAAGCGGCCCGTTCCCACCACCTGCAGATCCCAGCGGCCATCCGAGTACCGCGACGCCTCGCGGATCTCCGCAAAGGTGCCCACTGACGCAATCGACACCTCCGCGGGCTCGCCGCTGGCCGGCAGTACCTCGGGACCCTCGCGGATCAGGACGATGCCAAACGGCGTGGCTGTGTCGAGACAGCGCCGCACCAGCAGCCGATAGCGCTCCTCAAACACGTGGAGTCGCAGCACGACGCCGGGGGCGAGAACGGTGTGGAGCGGGAAGAGGGGCAGGCGCATCAGGAGTGAGGGTACGCGGAGAGCAGCACATCGCGGCGTGGCCGTGGAAACGATCGAGCCGCCGGGATTCGGCGGCTCGGGCGGGCGGCGGAGCGGCGCGGCTCAACCCGCGCTAGCAGCGGTTCAGTGGGCGCAGGCCTTGGGGGCGCCGCCATCGTCCGCCGTGCGGAACGAGGAGCCGCAGCCGCAGCCGGACACGGCGTTGGGGTTCACCACCGTGAAGCCGGCTCCCATCAGGGTGTCCACGTAGTCGATGGAGCTGCCCTGGATGAGCGGCACGCTGTTGGCGTCGATGTAGACGCGCAGGCCGTTGCTGTGCAGGATGCTGTCTTCAGCCGTGGGCTGGTCCTCAAGCATCATCCCGTAGCGGTAGCCCGAGCAGCCGCCGGAGTAGACATAGACCCGCAGGCCAATCTCGGGGCTGGTCTCTTCCTTGGTCAGCTCGCGGAGCTTCGATGCCGCAGCATCGGTGAGCGAGACAACCGTGGGCTGGGCCTCGAGCATGGGCTGGGCGTCGGTCATGGGCTGGGCGTCGAGCATGGCGGGTTCTCCTTGGGGGTCGCAGGTTCCCGGGCCGCCCCTGGCCGAGGACTGCGCGATCGTACGCAGCGCAACGGTTTTCGTCCAGCCCCGCGCTAAAAACCGCTGGGGGCGGAGGGCTCCCGGGCCGCGCGGGCCTGCGTGCGGCGCGCTAGGGCTCGATGCGCTCCACGATGGTGGCGATCCCCTGCCCAACGCCAATGCACATGGTGGCCAGGCCAAAGCGGCCGCCGGTGCGCGCAAGCTCATGGACAAGCATCGTCATGAGGCGGGCGCCCGATGCGCCAAGCGGGTGGCCCAGCGCGATGGCGCCGCCGTTTGGGTTGGTCCGCGCGGGGTCCAGCCCAAGCTCGTCCATGCACGCGACGGACTGGCTGGCAAACGCCTCGTTGATCTCGATGATGTCAAGATCGGCCACGGTGAGTCCGGCACGCGCCAGCACCTTCCGGACCGCCGGCACCGGGCCAATGCCCATGACGTCGGGGTGGACGCCTGCCACCGCCGTGGCCACAACGCGGGCCAGCGGCCGCAGCCCAAGCTCGCGTGCCTTGTCCGCCTCCACCACCAGCACCGCGGCGGCGCCGTCGTTGATGCCCGAGCTGTTGCCGGCGGTCACGCTGCCGTCCTTGGCAAAGGCGGGCTTGAGCACGGCAAGGGCCTCAGCCGTGCTGTCGGGGCGCGGGTGCTCATCGCGGTCCACGACGGTCACGGCGCCCTTTCGGCCGGGCACGCTCACGGAGATGAGCTGGTCCGCAAAGCGGCCGGCCTCGATGGCGGCGGCGGCACGGCGCTGGCTCTCGGCGGCAAAGGCATCCTGTCGTTCGCGGGCAACGGTCCACTGCGCGGCAACACGCTCAGCCGTCTCGCCCAGCGAAATGGGCGGGTACGCCTCCTGCATCCGCGGGTTCACGAAGCGCCAGCCGAGGGTGGTGTCCTCCATGGATCGGGCGCCGCGGTCCCAGCCGGCCTCGGCCTTGAGCATCACGTAGGGCGCGCGCGTCATGGACTCCACACCGCCCGCGATAAACACGTCGCCGTCACCGGAGCCGATGGCGTGCGCCGCGGTGTTGATGGCCTGGAGTCCGGACCCGCAGAGGCGGTTGACCGTCTGACCGGCAACCTCCACAGGAAGCCCGGCCAACAGTCCCGCCATCCGCGCGACGTTGCGGTTGTCTTCGCCCGCCTGGTTGGCGCAGCCAAAGATCACGTCCTCGACAAGGTGCGCGTCGATGCCGGAGCGCTCCACGATGGCGCGGATGACAACCGCCGCAAGGTCGTCTGGGCGGACGGCGGCCAGCGCCCCGCCATAGCGGCCGATGGGTGTCCGGACAGCGTCGGTGATCCAGGCTTCGCGCAGGGCGCGGTGTGCGTCTCGAGGCATGGGGCGATTGTAAGGGGGGCGATCCCCTGACCGACGCTGTCTCGGCCTTCGCACCGCCCACAACCATCATCGTCCAGACCGGGGCTGCCCCAGCCGCAATCAGCGGTGCCTCCGCCGTGCCATCCGAGCAGGCATCAGAACTGCTGATACCTGAGCCCCCGTGCGTCCCGGGGCGTCGAGCCGCCCATCGGCATCGCGACCCTCGCCGACCGCGGCGCCATCGAGCAGATCCTGTGGATCCTGCTGGACAACGCGCGCCGCTACGCGCCCGCCGGGCCAATCACGGTGAGGATTGAGCCCGACGCGACGCCACACGGGGAACCGCGCTTGCTCGTGGTCATCGCCGACCAGGGCCCGCGTGGCTCGCCGGGCGCGGAGCACCGCATCTTCCGCCGCTTCAGCCGTGGGCCTGGCTCCCCCAGCGGCGACGGCATGGGTATCGGGCTCAGCATCGCGCGCGGCCTGGCCCGGACAATGGGCGGCGATGTCACGCTGCGCATCGGCAGACCCGGCGCGGCCTTTGAGCTGGTGCTACCGTCGAGCGGGCACGACACTGACACCGCCTAAGGTACGAGGCCAACCAGTACCACTGAGCCGCCCTTGCTGGCGCCTGTAATGGCCACAGTAAGGGATAGATCCGTAGGGTCTGCTTGTCTCCCGCTGAGGTCGTTGTTCGTGCACCTAATCCGGAAACTGCGCGTGCCGAGCAGAAGCCGGGGCGCACAGGGCCAGTCACTGGTTGAGTTCTCGATCGGTCTGCCGCTCTTCATGACCATCCTGCTGGCAATCATCGAGTTCTCATTCACGTTCAACGCCGTCTTGGCCGTGAACTTCGCCAGCCGCACCGCGTCGCTGCTGGCAGCTGAAGGCGGCCCAAATCTGGGCACGGACTGCGTCGTCCTGCGCTCAATTGAGACCAACATCAAGCCCCCCGCCAGCGACTCGAAGATCGTGACCGTGGAGATCTACCAGGCCAACAGCAACGGCGACATGGTGGGGAGCGCAACGGTGTACACCTTTGGCGGGCCTACCACCTGCAACCTCCCGGGCGGCGTCACATTCACCGTGCCCTTCCAGCTCCAGCAGGACGGCTACACCGAGGCGAGCCGCTGCAATGTCATCGCCGGCTGCGGGACGCTTCACCCAAACCTTGAAATCGTCGGCGTGCGGATCACGTACCACTACGCCTGGGTCACGCCGCTCAAGTCGTTCATCGGCAGCTACCCGGGCGGCCTCACCTTTGAGCGCTCAAACGCAACGCGGATGGAGCCCGTCCTGTGATCTGGCGGACGCGGGCCCGCAACAGCCGCCGGCAACGCGGTCAGGCAACCGTGGAGCTGGCGCTCGTCCTGCCGGTCTACATGCTGCTGCTCCTGGGCATGCTTGAGTTTGGGCTCGCCTTCGACCATCTGCTCTCCATCAGCTACGCCTCGCGCGAGGGCGCGCGCGTTGGGGCAGCCCTGACCAACGGCGGCGGCACGCTGGGGTGCAGCACGGGTCAGTCCCCCAACGCCGCAACCGTGGATCCCCAGATCGTGGCTGCAGTTGAGCGCGTCCTGACGTCGCCCGGGTCAATCGTGGCGCTCCAGAACGTCTCGCAGATCCGGATCTACCTCGCCACCTCCACCGGGGCCGAGACAACCGGCAAGGTCAACATCTGGACCTACTCGGCTGGGAGCGGGCCAGTGGTGGACGGCAGCCCACTAGACTTCATCGCGTCGAGCACGCCGTGGCAGGCTTGCTCCCGGTCAAACACGCTGCCCGCCACATCCATCGGCGTCTCGGTGGTGTACACCTACGCCTTCACAACGCCAATCGGCGGCATCTTTGCACTCATCGGCGGCAACCGACCCAATTCCATTCCCATCACGGACAAAACCGTGATGGCCATGAACCCAACGCAGTAGCACCATGAAAACACCAACCTCCCCCCGGCGCCGTCCAGACACCCGCGCCCGCGGCCAGATCCTTGTGATCTTCACCATGTCCATCTTCGTGTTCATCGGCATGTGCGGCCTGGTGCTCGACGTGGCCTGGTACTGGGCCAACACGC
Organism: uncultured Chloroflexota bacterium; assembly: GCA_903925955.1. Classification (GTDB taxonomy): domain Bacteria; phylum Chloroflexota; class Limnocylindria; order Limnocylindrales; family CSP1-4; genus CAIXZV01. The sequence goes on along the minus strand of CAIYHO010000050.1, from coordinate 2,925 downwards.
TGCGGGTACAGCGGGCGGGCGATGCGGCCGCCCTCGCGGGCGTGGTCTACCTCCCGGGCGACGAGCCGTCGGCGATCACCGCCGCGCGCGCAGAAGCGTCGATGAACGGGTTTACCAACGGCTTGGCCAACGTAGTCGTCACGGCGGGCAAGGATCCCGACAACCCGCGCTCCCTGCAGGTCACGGTGAGCGGGTCCGTCGGCACATTCTTTATGCGGCTCTTCGGGATCGGCGGGCTGCCGGTCACTGCGTCCTCCCGCGCGGAATACGTGATGCCCGTGCCGATGGGCAGCCCCGAGAACTACTACGGCGTCTTTGGCCGGCTGCGAACGCCAAACGGCGGCACCAACCAGGCTGTCACGCTGTCCGAGAGTTCCGGCGCCGCGCTGCCAACCGCCACCGTGACCCCCAACACCTGGACCTCGCCAACCAACGCCTATCGGTCCAACGACGCTGGCGCGGTCGCCACGAGCAGCAGCACCTCGCAGCAGATCTGGACCACGTTTGGGTTCTCGTCACCGGGCACCGGGACAATCACCATCACGGGCATCGAGATCACCGTCTCGGCAAAGGCCGTCACGACAACCGGCTGCAGTCTCACGGCGGGCGTGTACCGCAAATCCGCCAGCGCATGGTCGGCCACCACGCGGTCCGCCGCGATCACGTCAACGTCGCTGGCCACGTACACCTTGGGCGGCCCCACCGATCTGTGGGGCGTCGCCAGCGGGACATGGTCCCTGACAAACGACTTTGTCAGCGTATCGGCGTTCCGGGCGCGCCTCGCCAACACGGGAGGTTGCGCCGGCAACATTGCGGTGGACTGGTTCACCGTCAAGGTGTACTGGACCCGCGACACCACGGTCCTTGTGGGAGACCCAAACCTCACGGGCCCAAACGGCGAAACGCTGGCTCCGCGCGGCTTCTGGGGCGATATGAACACCCAGGGTTCTGAGGACGTCAACGGCGACGCCTACCTGCCCGCCTATTCAACGCGGACCTCGGGCCCCAACTCCAAATACGACCCAACCCACTACTACGACTACGCCCTCACCTTGTCGGCCGGTGCCGACGACGGGAACGTCTGGGTCTTTGACCCGGGCTTCTGCGCCACAAGCTCCACGGGCGACCTCGGCACAGGCGACCGGTGGTTCGGCAGTTCGTACAGCGCCGTGTCGGCGTTCTACCGGGTCTACGACACGCAGGAGACCCTCTGGGACCTCAGCGACGACACCCTTGTCGCGTCGTCGGGTGACCTGTTCAAGAACCAGCTCGCGTCCGACTCAACGCTGAGCGGTCCAACCGGCTCGGGCATCTCAAGCTGCACGGCGGGCGCCGTGGCCAGCGTGACAGACGGCCGCCATTGGCACAACAAGTGGTGGCAGCTCGCAAGCGGGCTAGACGGCGGCACCGAAGGCAAGACCTACCGGGTGCGCACCAGCTCCACGGACCCAAGCCTCGCGAACGCGCAGGTCAACGCCAACGGCCAGAACAGCTTCGCGATCTTTGCAAATGCCCAAAGCGGCACCGTCAGGGTCTATGGGATCGGCGCGATGCAGGTATTCACGCCGCTGGCGCCAGCGACGTCTGCGGAGTTCTATCTTGCGCAGATCGAGGCGCTCCACGCCGGCAAGACGGTTGTCATCAGCGTCTGGGATCCCGGCGACACCGGCGCGCTCTCCGCAAACCTCCAGGTGCTCATTCCCGGCGCTGCCAGCTATGCGCCAGCGTCACTCACGTGGTCGTCCGCAAAAGGCACCACCAACAGCGGAGCCTCGTCGTGCAACGGCAAGACGCAGACAGGAGCGTCAGTGACCTCCATCACCACCAACACAGGCAACAACTCACAGTTCAACGGGTGCTGGCTGACCATCTCGGTGGTGATCCCGGCAACCTACACAGCGCCTGCTCCACCAGGGGAGAGCGAGGCTGGCTGGTGGAAGATCAAGTACACGATGGGCGGGACCGCAGGCCAGGCTGAGGCCTTCGACGTCACCACGTGGCAGGTGACCATCCGCGGCAACCCGGTGCACCTGGTGCTCAACTAGCCTGTCGGCCGCCGGTGCGAAACCGCACCGCGCAAGGTCCCGGCGCCGCCCCTGACCAACGGCTGTGGGCTGCCAGGTAATCGCACGGCTCCGCCAGCGTTCTGTCTCCATCGGACTGATCCGCCGCCTCCTGCGGCGCACCTCGATGGGGTACTGAGCGATGGCTGGCAACGAGCACCGGGCGCCCGATAGCGGCGCGGAACGCAACGAGATCTACGAGCAGGACGTTGTTCGTCCCCTCCGCCCCGCGGTCCGCGCCCGGAGCGCAGCCTCGGCGCCCAGCCAGCGTGGAGGGGGTCGCCTGCGGGGCATGGCGGTGCCGGGCGCCGTTGCTGCAACGCTGCTGGTGGCCAGTCTGGCCTTTGCCTCGGGCGGGTTCCGATCAATGCCGGACTTCGGCGCTGGCTCCAAGGCAAGCCCAGCGGCCGTGCCCAGCGCCGGCAGCGGTGCGGCTGTCGCCCTGCCCCCGGCCCCGGCCACCCCGGCCAACGCGTCCACCCCGAAACCCGCCACGGTCACCAATCCCCCGGAGGCCATGCCGCCTTCCGTGGCGCCGATCAGCCTGACCGCGTCCTTCGCCGACAACCACGTGGTGCTCGCCTGGACAACCTGCGCAGCCGACGGCTTCGCCTACTGGAAGCTCGTCCGCTCCAAGGACGCCACCGCAAGCTGGCCGCTGGGCGATGGCGACACCCTGGTGGCCGCCATCTCCGAGCAGGGGACCCTGACCGCCGCTGACCGCTCCATGCCGCGCGGCGCCACGTCCTGGTACCGCGCCTTTGCCGTGGTGGAGTTCAACGGCGAGCTGACGACTGTCTGTGCATCTGATGCCCAGGCAGTGGCAGTCCCCAGCCCCACACCCAAGCCCACCACAGACCCG
>CAIYHO010000049.1 GCA_903925955.1 uncultured Chloroflexota bacterium | reverse complement strand
TCACCAACAAGTACGCCGAGGGCCTGCCGGGCAAGCGCTACTACGGCGGCTGCGAGTACGTGGACCTGGCCGAGAACCTTGCCAAGGAGCGCGCTCTTGCGCTGTTCCCGGGCTCCGAGCACGTCAACGTCCAGCCCCACTCCGGCGCCCAGGCCAACATGGCGGCCTACTTCGCGGTGATCAAGCCCGGCGACCGCGTGCTGGGCATGAACCTTGCCCACGGCGGCCACCTCACCCACGGCTCCCCGGTCAACTTCTCGGGCAAGCTCTACGAGATCCACGCGTACGGCGTGGACCGCGAGACCGAGCGCATCGACTACGACGCCCTTGAGGCCCAGGCGCAGACCGTCCGGCCAAAGCTGGTTGTCGCGGGTGCCTCCGCCTATCCGCGCATCTGGGACTTCGAGCGCCTTGCGGCCATCGCCCACAGCGTGGGAGCGCTGCTGTTTGTGGACATGGCCCATGTGGCGGGTCTTGTGGCGGCGGGTCTACACCCCAGCCCCTTCCCGCACGCGGACCTTGTCACCACCACCACGCACAAGACGCTGCGCGGTCCTCGCGGCGGTCTCGTCTTTGCCCGTGCGGATCTGCCTGAGGGCATCAACCGGGCGGACTTCCCGGCGCTGGGCAAGAACACGCTTGCGCAGGCCATCGACAAGTCCGTCTTCCCGGGCGTCCAGGGCGGCCCGCTCATGCACGTGATTGCCGCCAAGGCCGTGGCCTTCAAGCTGGCCCAGGGTGCAGAGTTCCACCGCGACCAGGCTCGGACAATTGAGAACGCCCGCGTCCTTGCCGGAACCATGGCCGACGCCGGCGCGCGGCTGGTCTCCGGCGGCACGGACAACCACCTTGCGCTTGTGGACGTGACGCCGCTGGGCGTGACGGGCCGCGAGGCGGAGGTGCTGCTGGACGACGTTGGCATCACGGTCAACAAGAACGCCATCCCGTTTGATGTGAACCCGCCCAACGTCGCGTCTGGCATTCGGATCGGGACGCCCGCCACCACCACGCGCGGCATGGGCCCCGACGAGATGCGCAAGATTGGCAATTGGATCGTGGCGGCCATCCGGGACCGCGAGGATCCGGCCGCGCACGAGCGCATCCGGCGCGAAGTCCGCGAGATGGTTGCAGCCTTCCCTGTGCCGGGTCTGCCGCGCGACCGCGCCTGACCGCGGGCCACCCCCCTAGTCTGAACAGACCCTGATGCGCCTGATCTCGAGCTTTGGCGAGGTACTGCCGCTCCTGATTGGCGCATTCCTCGTTGCGGCGCTGCTGTCGCTGGTGATCACGCCGCTGGTGGTGCGGCTTGCCCACCGGACAGGTGTGGTGGATGAGCCCAACGAGCGGCGCGTCAACCGCTCGCCCGTCCCGCGCGGCGGCGGGATTGCGGTTGCGGCCTCGTTTCTGCTGGTGGCAGGCATCCTGATTGCCGCCAATGAGCGTCTGGGCCTCATGCCCGATCCGCGCGCCATTGACGCGCCCGAGTTCCTGGCGCTCATCGGCGGCGGTCTGCTGGCCACGCTGCTGGGCGGACTTGACGACGCGTTCCAGCTGCGCGCCCGCTGGCAGATGCTGGGCCAGGTTGCGCTGGCCGCGCTGGTGGTCCTCGCGGGCGTGACCATCACGTACCTCAACAACCCTGTCGGTCCGGGCCTCATCTACCTCTCGGGCCTGTTTGGCGTGGGCTTCACGATGCTGTGGGTGGTGGGGATGATCAACAGCATCAACTTCATCGACGGGCTTGACGGCCTTTCGTCCGGCATTGCGCTGATTGCCGCCGTGACGCTGGGGCTGATCTCGTTCACCACGGCTGTGGCGGCGCCCGTGGTGGGCGTGCTGTGCTTTGTCCTTGCGGGCTCGCTGCTGGGCTTCCTGCGCTGGAACTTCCACCCCGCGTCCATCTTCATCGGCACCAGCGGTGTGGTCTTTGTGGGCTACACGCTGGCCGTGCTGTCAATTCTGGGGACGGCGAAGGTGGCCGTGGCGCTGCTGGTCCTGGGCGTCCC
>CAIYHO010000048.1 GCA_903925955.1 uncultured Chloroflexota bacterium | reverse complement strand
TCAAGGCGGCACCCCGCCTGCACGGTCCGCGGGCGGAAGCCGCGGTTGGCGGCCCAGACCCTGCACGCCGACCCCGCCGGTGACCCAGGGCTGGGTCACGAGCCGGTTGGGCTCCGGCGGCGGCCCGCACCCCGCACGCCGCACCCTGACCCACCACAGACTCAAGGCGGCACCCCGCCTGCACGGTCCGCGGGCGGAAGCCGCGGTTGGCGGCCCAGACCCTGCACGCCGCCCCCGCCGGTGACCCAGGGCTGGGTCACGAGCCGGTTGGCATCGGCCAGAAGCACCTGAGGGGCTAGACTCGGGTCTATGGGTGATCTTTTCGACGAGTTCAAGCGGGAACTGGAGCGCCGGCGCTCCGCGACGGAGGGCAGCGAGCCCGTGACTGATGACGAGACGCCGACCTCGGTCGACGACGCTGACGAGACCAACGACACCGGCGACAACGACGCCGATGATGCCGACGCGGCCGACGGCGAGGAGCCGATCCCGCTGCGCCGCCGCAGCGACGGACGGGGCACGCCCCCGCGCAACCCCCGCACCGGGCGCCCGGTTGGCGGTGCGGACGATGGCGCTCAGCCCCCGTCCATCGGCACCCTGATCCGCCGTGCCGGCCTGACTGCCGTGATCATCGCCGTGGTGGCGGTGGTCCTTCTTGCGGGCGCCGGCGTCAACCTCTGGACCGACGCCATCTGGTACACCAGCGTTGGCTTTGACCAGGTCTTCTGGACCCGCATCGGCTCGCAGGGCGTGCTGTTTGGCGCAGGCCTTCTGGGCGCGCTGATCGTGCTGCTGGGCAACCTGTGGCTTGCCGGGCGTCTCACGCCGCCGGCTGATCCCGAGCGCCCCGGCCGCATTCGCCAGATGGCCGACCGCCTCGCCGAGGCGCAGCGCCAGGCCGAGCGCCAGGGCCAGGGTCGCAACGCGTTTGGCTTTGGCATCGACGACGACCGCTCCATCCGCAGTCGCGCACCCGGCGCCCGCCCCGATGGCGGCGGCGCTACCGCGCTCTTTGAAACGGGCGAACTGCCCAACCTGCTGCCGCTTGCCTCGTGGGCGATTGCGGGCGTCGTGATCCTTGTGGCGCTGGGCTTTGCCGGCGCCCTCTCCGGCGGCTGGCAGACCATCCAGCTCTGGGTCCACCGCGTCCCGTTCAGCACGGGCGCTGCCGTCACCGATCCGGTGTTTGGCAAGGACATCAGCTTCTTCCTGTTTGAACTGCCGTTCTGGCGCCTGGTCCAGTCCATGCTCAACGGCGTGCTCGTGGCGAGCCTCGCTGTGGCCGGCGCCCGGTATTTCGTGGCTGCCGCCAACGGCGGCGAGGTGTTTATCACCCGCGTTCGCGTCCACCTTGCGCTGATTGCCGGGCTGTACCTGCTCTCGGTTGCCTTTGGCTACCAGCTTGACAAGTACGAGCTTGTCTACAGCCAGGGATCGGGCGTCCTCGCGGGCGTCGCCTACGCCGATGCGCACGCGCGCTTCATGGCCTATGACGTCCTCACGTTCCTCTCCGGAATTGCGGGCGCCCTCCTTGTCGGCGGCTCCTTCACGCGCTGGATGTGGCCGCTTGGGCTGGTCGTGGGCGTCTGGTTTGCCGCTTCGGTGGTCTTGGGCGGCATCTACCCGGACCTTGTCCAGCGCTTCAGCGTGGACCCGGACCGCTACGGTCAGGAGCAGCCCTACATTGCGAACAACATCGCGATGACGCGCCTTGCCTATGGGCTTGAGGACTGGACCACACAGCCCTACGCGGGCGGGGCCACGCTATCGGCTGCCGACATCGCCGCCGAGGCCGACACCTTTGCCAACGCGCGGCTCTGGGACTACCGCCCGCTGCAGATCACGCTGGACAACCTCCAGACGATCAAGCAGTACTACAACTTCACCGACGTTGACACCGACCGCTACCCCATCGCCGGCAAGCTTCGGCAGGTCATGCTGTCGGGCCGCGAGCTGGCAATCGAGAAGAACTCCGACGCCACCGGGTGGGTGAACCAGCGGATCAGCTACACCCACGGCATTGGTCTGGCGATGGTTCCCGTCAATGAGGTCTCGCCTGAAGGCCAGCCGCGTCTGTGGGTCCGCGACCTGCCACCGATCTCCTCCAATGGTGCGCCCACCATCACGGAACCGCGTATCTACTTTGGCGAGACTGACAATCACTACGTGGTTGTCCGTGCCCGCCAGGCTGAATTTGACTTCCCGGGCGGCGGTGCAGATGGTGCTGACACCACCACCAACTGGTCCGGCAACACCGGTGTGCAGCTGAGCTCCACGCTGTCGCGGCTGCTCTTTGCAGTGCGCTTCCGGGATCTGGACCTGCTGATCTCCAACCAGATCACGGCTGACAGCCAGCTGCTGTTCCACCGGACGCTGTCCGAGCGGCTCAGCCTCATTGCGCCGTTCCTGACCTTCGACAAGGATCCGTACCTTGTCGTGGACGGCAGCGGGCGCTTGGTCTTTGTCCAGGACGCCTACACAGTCTCCAACCGCTTCCCCGGCTCCACGCCGTTTGACACGAACGAGTTGGGCGGGACGTCGGGTCTGGCCGGCACGGATCTCAACTACATCCGCAACAGCGTCAAGATCACGATGGACGCGTACGACGGCACGATGCACTTCTACGTGTCTGACCCGACGGACCCGATCATCCGTGCGTGGGAGGGCATCTTCCCGGCGCTGTTCCAGTCGATGGATGGTCTGCCGGTTGGTCTGGCAAGCCACCTCCGCGTCCCGGAGGAGCTGTTCAACGTCCAGACGCGCATCTACGGCCAGTACCACGTCACGCAGACGCTGACGTTCTTCAACAACAACGACCGCTGGACGGTCCCGGCCGACACGGCCAACGAGCAGAGCCTCCCGTCGGAGGCCTACTACACGGTCATGCGCATGCCGGGTGAGTCGGCGGCGGAGTTCCTGCTCCTCCAGCCCATGATTGCCGCCAGCCGGCCCAACATGATGGCCTGGGTGGCGGCCCGCAACGACACGCCCAACTACGGGACCGTACGGGTCTACCAGTTCCCCTCGGACACGACGGTCTTCGGGCCGGCGCAGATTGAGGCTCGAATTGACCAGAACCCCACCATCAGCGCGCAGATCACGCTGTGGAACACCAGCGGCAGCGCCGTGAAGCGGGGCAACCTGATCGTGATCCCCGTGGGCAACTCGCTGCTGTACTTGCAGCCGGTGTACCTGCAGAGCACGTCTGCGGCGTTCCCCGAGTTCCAGAAGATCGTGGTGGCCAGCCCCACCACCGTGGTCTGGGGCAGCACCCTCAAGGAGGCGCTCGATGCGCTGCTCGCGGCCAACGCGGCCAACGGCGGCGGCACCGTGACCCCGACACCCACACCGGGTCCGGGCGCCACGGCGACACCGGGGCCAGGCCCAACGGCCACCCCTGGGACCTCACCGGTACCTGGCGACATGCCGGGTGACGTGGACGGCCTGGTGGCCTACGCCAACATGCACTTTGAGGCCGCGCAGGCTGCGCTGCACAACAGCGACTTCGCCACGTACGGCGCCGAGATGAACAAGGTCCAGGCCGCGCTGGCGAAGCTCGCCCAGCTCACCGGCGTGGCCGGCGCTTCCGCCAACCCGTGACGGTGCGGGCGGGATCGTCCCGCCTTCTGCCGTGGCGGCGAGCCATCTCGGCCGCCGTTGTTGTGGCGCTGGTTCGGCCAACCGACTGGGTGATCGCGCTTGCCGGCTTCCTCGCCGGCGGCGGTCTGCTGCTGGCTGCGTGGCCGATCGTCGTGCTGCCCACGCCAACAGGGCTGCAGAACTTGCTGGCGGTGCCGGTGAGCACGCTTGTCTTCGGCTCGCCCTCGGCGGGGCTCGTCGTGCTGGTTGTCGGCATCGGGGCGGGCTTCGCCGCACTGGTGGCGCTGGGCCTGAGCTTGGGCGCCTGGACGGAGCGCCGTCTGGTGTTGGACGTCGCTGAGACGGCGGCAGAGGAGGGGTATGCGATCAGGCGCCCCGATCCCGCTGCAGCCACGGCGCCGGGTCTGGGGAGGGTTGCGCTGCTGCGTCTCGCCTCGCTGGTGCCCCCTGCGCTCATGGCTGGCGCCATCTGGCCCACGCTCTATGACGTCACGTATCGCGAGCTGATCCTCCCCGAGGACCTTGCCACCCCGCTCCCGGTGCGCGTGATTGCCCGGCTGCCCCTGCCGTTGCTGGCCTTGGCGCTCACCTGGCTGGCGGCCGACACCGCAGCAGCGTCCGGTGTCAGGCGTCTGGTCCTGGACGGTCGCGGTGTTGCCGCGGCTTGGGCGCTTGGCTGGGTGGATCTCGCCCGTCGGCCTGTTCGGCTGCTTGTGCTTGCGTTGTTGGGTGTCATCGGACAGCTCGGCTCGTTTGCGCCTGCGCTCGCGGCGTCGGCCATCGGCTGGGGTCTTCTCCGTCAAACCCTTGAGGACGGCCGTGATCTGTGGCTGCAGGTTGCGATGACCGCGACCTGGGTGGCGATCTGGCTTGCGGCGCTTGCGCTGGCGTCAGTTGGCGCGGCGTTCCGCTCTGCGCTGAGCACCCTTGCGGTGCTGCCCGCAGCGGCGGCTTTGGCGATCACCGCCGTCACGGTTGCGGACGCCGACGCGTCAACTTGACCCGGCCGATCCACCGGCGGGACCCTGTTACACTCGCCACGCCCTGAGCCGGGCGCCCACACGGCTGCTGGAGGCCGCTCGCTAGCGCATGCAAGACATTCTCAACACGATTGGCGGGTTTCTCGGCGGGATCCTGTCGAACCCCATCGTGCAGCTTGGGTTCCAGTTCCTGCTCCTGTACGGCGTCATCCTCTGGTTGGCGGCCTCGTACTGGGCCTACCGCGACATGCAGGTCCGCAGCGACAACCCCGTCCTGCCGTACCTCGCCGCGGCGCTCATCGTGCTGTTTACGCCAATCCTGTTTGTGTTTGGCGTGCTGATCTACCGCGTGGTGCGACCGCCGGAGAAGATCGCCGAGGTCTACGAGCGCAACCTCGCCGAAGAGGCGCTGCTGGCCGAGGTGGAGGCAATCCACACGTGCCCCGGCTGCCACCGGCGCATCCACGACGAGTGGATCATCTGCCCCACCTGTCGGACCCGCCTCAACCGCGTCTGCCCCACCTGCTCCCGTCTTGTGGGGCTGGACTGGTCGCTCTGCGCCTGGTGCGGCCGCGACTTTGAACGTGCTGACCGGCCCGTCGCGGAGCACGCCGCCGGTGGGTCTGGCCGTCCTTCTGCCACCAAGCCCGTCGTGTCGGTACCGGCCGCGCCCGCGCCTGCCGCGCCCGCGTCCGGACCGCTGTGGGGTCAGGGGCAGTCGGCGCCTGCGCCCAAGCCGCCGCGCGCGCCGGGTGCCAAGCCGGAGCCTTGAGCGATCCGATTGACGGCGGCTTGGATCTCGAGCCGGACGCTGACG
>CAIYHO010000047.1 GCA_903925955.1 uncultured Chloroflexota bacterium | reverse complement strand
GCTCCCGCCTACAAGCGGATTGACGCGCCGGCGACGCCCGAGCTGAAGGCAGCGCTTGGCCGGCTCTCCCCCGAAGCCGTGATGGCGACGATGCTGGCCGGCGATCCCATCACCGCGAAGCTGACGAAGGCGCCCGGCAACAGTGCGCCGATTGGCGGGCTCAAGGTGACCCCCGCGGAGGGCTGGTTTGCGGCCCGCCCGTCCGGCCCCGCGAACGTCACCACGCTCTACGCCGAGTCGTTCCGTGGCGAGGAGCACCTGGGGCGGATCCTCGAGGAGGCTCAGGCAATCATCGCAGCGGCCGTCTAGGGCCAGCGCGGGCCGTGCGCCGCCCGCGAGTCACCCCAGACTCACCAGGACATGCGGCGCGCTGGGCTCGAGCGCCCAAGTCAACCTTCGCGGCTTGAACTCTGCACGGAGGACGCGTCCCTGAGTCTTGGGTGACTCAGCCCGCAGCGAGCGCCTTGCGGACCTCCGGTGCAACGCGGGTCCCGTACAGCTCGATTGCCCGCAGCACCTGGGCGTGCGGCATGCCGCCGCCGATGATCTGCAGCAGGAAGCGGTCGTGGCCAAACAGCTCGCGCTGCCAGAGGATCTTCTCCGCGATCTCGGCGGGCGAACCCACGAAGTCCGCGCCCCGCAGTGACCGTGACGCGTCAAACGACGCCCGCGTCATTCCTGCAAACCCTCGCTCGCGGGCAATGCGGTTCATCATCGTGGAGAGGGGCGGGAACGCCTCATCGGCCGCCTGCTGCGAGGACTCCGCGATGTACCCGTGCGAGTTGATCGACAGCGCGGGCGCGCCAGCGTGGCCATTGGCGGCAGCAGCCCGGCGGAAGAGGTCAGCCAGGGGCGCAAACCGCTCCGGCATCCCGCCGATGATCGCCAGCGCCATCGGCAGCCCAAGGGCCCCGGCGCGGACCACGCTCTCGGGCGTGCCGCCCACGGCAATCCACACCGGCAAGGGCGACTGCACGGGTCGCGGGTACACGCCGCGCCCATCGATCGCCGCCCGGTGCTTGCCGTCCGGCCACGTCACCACCTCGGACGAGCGGGCCAACATCAGTAGCTCAAGCGCCTCGGCAAAGAGCGTGTCGTAGTTGTGCAGGTCAAAGCCAAACAGGGCGAACGACTCGATGAACGAACCGCGCCCAGCCATGATCTCGGCACGGCCGCCCGACAGCAGGTCAAGCGTGGCGAACTGCTGGAAGACGCGGATTGGGTCGTCCGAGCTGATCACGTTCACCGCGGACGACAGCCGGATCCTCGAGGTGCGTGACGCTGCTGACGCCAGCACAACCGCGGGCGCCGAGACCACGAAGTCGGGTCGATGGTGTTCGCCCACGCCAAAGACATCGAGGCCCACTTGGTCGGCGAGGACGATCTCCTCGACAAGGTTGTTGAGGCGCTCGCGTGGATCCGTGTCCGGCGCAAGCTCGCCGAAGGAGTAGAGGCCAAGCTCGAAGGCCGGCTTCGCCAACGATGTCTCGGTCATGCCGAGGCCGACCCGTTGGACTCCTGCAGCGTTGTGGGTGCGCCGTGGACCGCCGGAATGACGCCCAGCCGGCCCGCCTGGTAGTCCGTGTAGGCCTGGATGACTTCCTCGCGCGTGTTCATCACAAAGGGGCCTGCCCAGGCAATCGGCTCGCGAATGGGTCGTCCGCCCAGGATCAGCACGTCCATGGTGGGGGAGCGGCTCTCCTGGACCTGGTCCGCGGCGAACTGGATGGCGTTGCCCGGGCCAAACGCCGCAAGCTGGCCCATGCGGGCGGGTCTGCCCTCGGCGCCCACGGTGCCCCGCCCGGCCAACACGTAGCCAAGCGCGTTGAAGTCCGCCTGCCAGGGCAGCGTCAGGGTGGCGCCCGGGGAGAGGGTGGCGTGGACCAGCGTGATGGGCGTGTACGTTGAGCCTGGACCGCGATGCCCCGCCACGTCGCCCGCAATGACGCGGACCAGCGTGCCGCCGTCAGGCGACGACGCCAGACCCACTTCGGCTGCCCGGATGTCCTGGTAGCGCGGCGCCGCCAGTTTCTGGACGCGCGGCAGGTTCACCCAGAGCTGAAACCCGTGGAACAGCCCGCCGCTGGCAACCAGCCACTCCGGTGGCTTCTCAATGTGGAGGATCCCGGCACCTGCGGTCATCCACTGCGTGTCGCCGTTGGTGATCACGCCGCCGCCGCCGTTGCTGTCGGCATGCTCAAAGACGCCGTCGAGGATGTAGGTCACCGTCTCAAAGCCGCGATGCGGGTGCCAGGGCGTGCCCTTGGCCTCGCCCGGCGCGTACTCCACCTCGCCCATCTGGTCCAGGTGGATAAACGGGTCCAGATCCTCCAGCAGGGCACCGGCAAAGGCTCGGCGGACAGGGAAGCCCTCACCCTCGTACCCGCTGGGCGCGGTGGTGAGGCTCTTGATGGGCCGTTGGCGTGCGGTGAGCGGATCCGGCACAGGAATGCGCGGCAGGACGGTGATGTCGGGGACGGTGATGGCCGGCATGGCGGGGACGCCTCCTGCTGGGTGGTTGCGTGTGCAACTATCGCATGCTGAGGACGACAGCGTCAACGGGCGGCCACCCGGATCGTGGGTGGATACCCTGTGGACGTGACCCGCACTCCCATCGACGACCTGCTGCACCATCTTGGGCGCGCCATCCGGGGCGAGGTCCGGGGCGACGTGGGCGCACGGGCGCTCTACGCCTCGGACGCGTCGAACTACCGGGTGCTGCCGGCCGCGATTGCTGTGCCCGAGACGCCAGACGAGCTGGCGGCCGTTGTCTCACTGGCGGCAGAACACGGCGTGC
>CAIYHO010000046.1 GCA_903925955.1 uncultured Chloroflexota bacterium | reverse complement strand
CGGGACCCGCGCAAGCCTCCAGCCGGGTATCGCGTTCTGCGGCAAGCAGGTGCTCGAGGTGGCCATCGTCCTGCTGGGGGCGTCGGTCAACCTGCCCGCGGTCGTGGCGGCGGGGCCCACCCTCTTCGGTGTCATCGTGGCCGTCGTGGTCATCGGCATCGCGGCCAGCACGCTGCTGGGCCGGGCGCTGGGGCTCAATCACAAGCTGGCGACGCTGGTTGCGGTTGGCAACTCCATCTGCGGCAACTCCGCCATTGCCGCGGTTGCGCCGGTGATTGGCGCCACGGCCGACGACATCGCCAGCGCCATCTCGCTCACGGCAGTTGTGGGCGTGGGCCTTGTGCTCACGCTGCCGCTGTTGATCCCCGTGCTGGGCTACACGTTCCACCAGTACGGCGTGTTGGCGGGCATGACCGTCTACGCCGTGCCGCAGGTGCTCGCCGCAACCATGACGGTGAGCCCGGTCAGCACCCAGGTGGCAACCCTGGTGAAGCTCACGCGCGTGCTGCTGCTGGGGCCGGTGGTGCTGTTCTACAGCCTGCGCCAGCCCGTTGGCGCAGGGGCTGGGACGAAACCAGCCGCGATCAACCCCGCCAAGCTTGTCCCGTGGTTCCTGATTGGCTTCCTCACGCTGGCTGGCGCGCGCAGTGTCGGCCTGCTGCCAGTTCAACTGGCGGACCCCATGTTCCAGCTGAGCCGGTGGCTGACAATTGGGGCGATGGCCGCGCTTGGCCTGGGCGTTGACGTTCGCGTGGTGGCCAAGGTGGGGCGGCCGGTGGCGCTGGCCGTGATTGGGTCGCTTGCGGTGATGATCACGGCGAGCGTCGTGGCAATCAGGGTCTTGGGGGTGTGATGGCGATGGACCAGATGTCCAACCTTGAGCGGTTTGTCGAGGCGCAGGCCGGCGTCTACGAGGCGGTTGTCCGGGAACTGCGCGCCGGGTACAAGGCGACTCACTGGATGTGGTTTGTCTTCCCCCAGATCGCCGGGCTGGGGTCTTCGGAGATGAACCGCCTCTACGCCATCGCGTCGCTGGCTGAGGCGCAGGCATATCTGGCGCACCCCGTGCTGGGCCCGCGCCTGCGTGACTGCGCCGGCATTGTTGCGGCCACTCACGACACGACCGCCAGTGCCATCTTCGGCGAGACGGATGCGCGGAAGCTCCACTCGTCCATGACGCTGTTCCACCTGGCGTCGCCCGAGGAGCCCGTCTTCCGCGACGTGCTGGACCGGTTCTTTGAGGGACGACTGGACTCCGGCACCACAGATCGCCTGCCGCAGTAGACCGCCGCATCGTGACCGAGCGCTTAGACGCACAGGCCCCCGCGCACGGGCCGATGCGCCCACGCGCCGCGACAGCGCCGCACGGTACCCTTGGCGCGTGGCCATTCAGACACCGCGTTTGCCCGCGGACGACCCCGACCTTGGAACCCTGACGCTCGACGAGCTTGAGCTGCGCTGGGCTGCATTCGCCGCGCGCGCGCCAATCTCCGCTGAGGCGATGACGGGGGCGGACCGCAAGGCGCAGGCGCTGGGCATCACGGGTGAAGCGCTGATGGAGCATGCGGGGACAGCCGTTGCGGCGGCGGCACGTGCGCTGCTGGTCTTCAACGGGCGCGAGGGCAGGCCCATCCTTGTGATGTCGGGCCCCGGCAACAACGGCGGTGACGGCTTTGTCGCGGCGCGGCGTCTCGCGGCTTGGGGCGTGCCCGTGATTGCGGTGTTTGTGTCCACAGACGAGCGCCCGCGCACACATGACGCCGCCCGCAACTGGAAGCGCCTTGACGGCCTTGAGAACGTCACCTGCGTGCATGCGCCGGTTGCCCGAGACCTTGCCATCCTTGGTCAGGGGATCGAGAAGGCGGGCGTCATCGTGGACGCGCTGCTGGGCATCGGTTCGGGCGGACGCCTTCGCGAGCCCATCCGCGCTGCGGTGGAGGTCATTCGCCACGGGCGCGCCGCCGGCGTGCCAGTCCTTGCGGTGGACACGCCCACGGTGGTGGACCTCACCTCTGGAGACCCGTCGGACCCGGTTGTCCGCGCCGATCTCACCGTCACGTTTCACCGGCCCAAGCTGGGGCTCATGGCCAAGCCCGGCAAGTCCTTGGCGGGCCGCATCCTGGTTGCGCCTATCGGCATCCCGGCCGAGGCCGACCGTGGCTGAGACGCCGGTGCCCGTCCGCCAGCCGGGGATCAGACAGGTTGCGCTGCTTGGCGTAGGCCTCGTTGCGCTGGTCCTCGCAGCTGCCGCCGTCACCGCGCTGCTCCCGAGAGACATCCAGGCAGTTGTCTTTCACACCCCGCTCCTCATTGCGGTGCTGATCCTCGGCACCGTGCTTGTCCTGTGGCGCATCCTTCGTGCGCCCGGTCCCGGAGGTCTGCAATGACCGCACCCGTGTCCCCCATGGCCCACGCCCACGCCCACGAGCACCCGGCACCTGCCCACCGGCCACCGCTGGCGGTCCGGGGCGCGGATCTGGAGCGCCTTGCCAATGAGCACTGGGATCTTCTGATTATTGGCGGGGGCATTGTGGGCGCGGGAGCGCTGCTTGATGCCCAGAGCCGCGGCATGAAGGTGGCGCTGATTGAGCAGGACGACGTTGCCTCGGGCACCTCGTCGCGCTCAAGCAGGCTGATCCATGGCGGTCTGCGCTATCTGGAGCAGTACCACTTTGGCCTGGTGCGGGAGGCGCTGCATGAGCGCGCCCGTCTGCTGGAGCTTGCGCCGCACCTCGTGCGTCTTGAGGAGTTCCTGTTCGCCCTGTACGGCACGCCGGGGGTGACGCGAGCGATCTTTGCGGCCGGCATGACGCTGTACGACCTGCTTGGCTCGGCAAAGAGCGGCGGTCGCCACCACCACCTCTCGCTGGGGTCCACCCTTGAGTGGGCGCCGCCCCTGAACCGCAAGAACCTGCGCGGCGGCATCGTTTACCACGATGGCATGGAGGACGATGCGCGTCTGACGCTCGCCGTGGTGCTCACGGCCCGTGAGAAGGGCGCCACAGCGGTCACCCGCGTCCGCGCCATGGCGGCCCTGCGTGATGGCGATCGGATCACCGGCGCCACCGTGACGGACCTGCTGGGCGGCACCTCCTTTGACGTCCACGCCAGCACGGTCCTCGACGCCACGGGCGTCTGGGGCTCAAAGCCTGACCGGCCGTTTAGCGGCGAGGGCGCCACGTTTAGCGTGCTGCCGTCGCGCGGAAGTCACCTCATCGTCCCCCGAGATCGCATCCCGGCGAGGGGCGGCATGACCATCCGCGTTCCGGGCAAGGTGGTCTTTATGGTCCCGTGGCCGCGCCACTGGGTCATCGGCACTACAGACGATCCGTTCCACGGCCCGGTGGAGCGTCCGTCAGCCAGCGTGCCAGAAGTGGACAAGCTCCTCGACACGGTCAACACCACGCTGGACGTTGGTCTGGACCGCTCGGAGATCCTGGGCACGTTTGCCGGGCTGCGGCCGCTGGTTGCGCCGTCGGATGCAGGATCCACCGTCAAGGTGTCCCGCGAGCACAAGGTCTCCGTTGAGGCGGCGGGGCTCGTCCGCATCAGCGGCGGCAAGTACACGACGTATCGGCTCATGGCCCGCGACGCGGTGGACGCCGTGCTGGGCGCCGACGCGGCTGCGCGCCCCAGCAAGACCGCTGACCTGCCCATTACCGGCGCTGCCGCCCGATCCGATCTTGAGGCCATGGCAATCCGCCTGGCCGCCGAGCCCGGGGTGGGGGAGGAGGGTGCCCGTTCGCTGGTGGACCGCTACGGCATCACTGCCAAGGACGTTGTGGCGCTTGGCCGCGAGCGCGATCTTGTTCGCCCGCTCGTGGCCGGTCATGCGTACCTTGAAGCTGAAGTGGCCTGGGCGGTTGAGCACGAACTGGCGGTGTCGCTCGACGACATCCTGTCGCGCCGGCTGCGGCTTGCGATGGCGCTGCCTGATCGCGGCGAGTCCATCGCGGCACGCGTGGCAAGCATCACGGGCGACGTTCTGGGCTGGGACGAATCGCGCCAGGCTGCCGAAGCCGCCGCGTATCTCGAGGGTGCTCACCGCGAGTTTGACGTCCCGTCTGCCTGACGCTCGCCGCGGGCGCAGAACGGCCGCAATAATCGCCAAAAAACAGGTATCGCCAAGGTTGCGGTTCCACCGTATGCTGCACGGGCGCGGAGTCGCCGCGCATGGTTCATCGCACGTTCGAAACACGGTCTCCTCCGGAAGCAACTCCAAGGACCCGGGCAAGAGGCGGCGACTACTGGAGGAGATCGGCACGTGGCCGACAAGACACTTACCTGCTCGGACTGCAATCAGGAATTTGCGTTCACGGAGCGCGAGCAGGCTTTTTACGCCGAGAAGGGTTTCTCGGAGCCCCGCCGGTGCCCCACGTGCCGTGCTAGCCGTAAGGCTGCACGCTCGGGTGGCGACAGCGGGTTTGGCGGCGGCGGCGGCAGCTCGTACTCGAGCGGCGGCGGCTATGACTCCGGCTACGGCGCCGGCGGCGGATACTCTGCCGGTGGGTACAGCGGCGGCGGCGGCGGGGGCTTCGGCAACCGTGGCGGCGGCCCGCGCGAGATGTTCACCGCGACCTGCAGCAGCTGCGGTCGTGAGGCTCGCGTCCCGTTCCGTCCCACCAATGGCAAGCCCGTGTACTGCTCGGACTGCTTCCGCTCCCAGCGCGGCGGCTGAGCAACTGGGGCGCTAGCGCCCCGCAATTCGCATCGCCGGGCCGTGGTTACACGGCCCGGTTTTGCATGTCCGGGGTCCGGAGCCAGGCGCCGGGGTGGGGCGCAGTGTGGTGCTGCCGGTCGGTGTAGGATCGCTGTGGACCCATCACCAACCCATCAGCACACCAAACCGTCGATCAAGCCGGAGAGTACCCGCACCCATGGCCGTCGGCTCCTCGAACTCCTTTGACCTCGTCGTTCTCGGCGCCGGCACCGGTGGCTACGCTGCCGCATTCCGCGCGGCCCAGATGGGGCTCAAAGTTGCCCTGGTGGACGAGGGCAAGATTGGCGGCACCTGCCTGCACCGCGGCTGCATCCCCACCAAGGCCCTGCTTGAGTCCGCAGCGGTCGCGGAGCGGATCCGCCACGCCGCAGACTTTGGGCTGACCTTGCCGGGTGAGGCGGTGCTTGACTACGCCAAGGTTGCCGCCCGTCGCGACATGGTGGTCAACCGGATGTGGAAGGGCCTGGGGTCACTGGTCAAGAAGAACAACGTGACCTGGGTGCAGGGTCGCGGCCGGCTGGACGGCGCCCACAAGATCTACGTCACGGCAGAGGACGGCAGCGAGATCCTGCTGGAGGCCACAGACACCATCTTGGCCACCGGGTCGCGCGTCAAGTCGCTGCCCGGGATCACCCCGGACGGGCGCGCCATCGTCACCAGCGACGACGTGCTTGCAATGACCTCACTGCCCAAGAGCGCCATCGTGATTGGCGCGGGTGCGGTGGGCGTGGAGTTCGCATCCCTGTTCCACGATCTGGGCTCCACGGTCACGGTGCTGGAGTACCTGCCGGCGATTGTCCCGCTTGAGGACCGCGAGGTTTCCAAGGAGCTTGAGCGCAGTTTCACCCGGCGCGGGATCCGCGTCATGACCAACGCGCGCTTTGACGCGGCATCCGTGGTGGCGGCTGATGGTGGTGCCCGCATCACAGTTGGACCCGACGGCGGCACAGCTGAGGAGCTCAGCGCGGAGATCGTGCTGGTTGCGGCGGGTCGCGGCACCAACGTGGAGAACGTGGGGCTCGAGACCACCGCTGCCATCGTAGACCGCGGCATCGTCAAGGTTGACGGCCACATGCGCACCGCAGAGCCGCACCTGTACGCCATCGGCGACATCGTGGGCGGACTGCAGTTGGCCCACACGGCAGCCCACGAGGGGATCATCGCCGCGCACGTGATTGCGGGCGAGGCTGATGTCCACCCGATGGACTACGCCAAGCAGCCCAAGGCCACCTACTGCCGCCCCGAGATTGCCTCGGTTGGCCTCACCGAGCAGCAGTGCGAGGCAAAGGGTCTGCCCATCAAGATTGGCAAGGTCCCGTTCCAGGCCGTGGGCAAGGCGATCATCGGCGGCGACTACGAGGGTTTCACCAAGATCATCGGCCACGCGCAGACCAACGAGACGCTCGGCGTCCACATCATCGGCCCGCACGCCACGGACCTGATCGCTGAGGCATCGCTGGCGCTGACGCTGGAAGCCGCTCCCTGGGAGATTGGCGCGGCCACGCATGCCCACCCGACGCTCTCGGAGATCTTGGGCGAGGCCGCCATGGCCGTTGACGGCCGAGCGATCAACTTCTAGATGCGCCCGTGACGAGCGAGCTGGCGGCTGCTGCAGGGCTGGCCGACGCCGATCTCGTCGCGATGTACCGCACGCTGGCGCTCGCACGCGCGCTGGACGAGCGGATGTGGGTGCTCAACCGCTCGGGTCGGGCGCCGTTTGTGATCAGCGGGCAGGGCCACGAGGGCGCGCAGGTTGGCATTGCGTGGCCGCTCCGGCGCGATCACGACTGGGTGGCGCCCTTCTACCGCTCCATCGCCACCTGTCTCGCCGTGGGGATGACGCCGCGCGAGCTGATGCTGGCCCAGTACGCCAAGGCAGACGATCCCAGCTCCGGCGGGCGCCAGATGCCAGGCCACTACGGCCATGTGGGCCGTCACGTGGTCTCGGTCTCGTCGCCAGTGGCCACGCAGATCCTCCATGCGGTGGGGATTGCCCTGGCGGCCAAGATCCGGGGTCTTGACCAGGTGGCCGTGGCGATCATGGGCGAGGGCAGCTCCAACCAGGGGGACGTCCACGAGGCGCTCAACTTCGCCGGCATCCACAAGCTGCCGTTTGTGTTTGTGGTTGAGAACAACGGGTACGCCATCAGCGTGCCGTGGGAGCGCGAGCTCAGCGTGCGCGACGTGGCGTCCAGGGCGGCAGGCTACGGCATGCCCGGGGTCATCGTGGACGGGACCGACGTGCTGGGCTGCTACCGGGCGTCGCGCGACGCCGTGGAGCGTGCCCGAAGCGGTGGTGGCCCCACGCTGATCGAGGCCAAGGTGACGCGCCTCACGGGCCACAGCTCGGACGACCAGCAGACCAAGTACCGGTCTGAAGCGGATCTGGAAGAGGGCCGCACGCACGACCCGCTGCCGATCTTTCGCGAGCAGCTGCGGGTTGCCGGGCTGCTCGACGCGTCCATCGAGGGGGTGCTGGCAGCCGAGATCTCCGCGCTGGTGGAGGACGCAACGGCCTTCGCCGAAGCCGCCGCCGAGCCCGATCCGGCATCCGGCGTGGACCACGTGTACGGCGATCCCGCTGCCAACGAGCCGCCGCCGCCCTGGCAGCCCGCGCGTGGCAGCGTCGCCGACCGGGTCATCAGCTGATGGCAATCCGCACGTTCATCGAGGCGATCCGCGAGGGGATGGGGGACGAACTCCGTCGGGATCCCGCCGTCATCATCCTGGGCGAGGACGTGGGCAAGAAGGGCGGCGTCTTCCTCGCGACTGACGGGCTTTGGGCCGAGTTTGGCGATGACCGGGTCATCGATACGCCCCTCACCGAATCCATGATCGTGGGCGCATCCATTGGCGCGGCGCTCAATGGCCTGCGTCCCATCGCCGAGATCCAGTTTGCGGACTTCATCTTCCCGGCGTTCAACCAGATCCTGTCTGAGGCGGCCCGGATGCGCTACCGCACGGTTGGCGGCGCAACGGTGCCCATGGTGATCCGTGCGCCATATGGCGGCGGCGTCCACGGCGCGCTGTACCACTCGCAGTCCATCGAGGCGTTCTTCACCCATGTCCCGGGCCTCAAGGTGGTCATCCCGTCCACGCCGTACGACGCCAAGGGGCTCCTGCGCTCAGCCGTCCGTGATGAGGACCCCGTGCTGTACCTCGAGCACAAGAAGATGTACCGCTCCGTCCGCGGCGAGGTCCCCGATGGCGAGTACACCGTGCCCCTTGGGCGCGCCGTGGTGCGCCGACCTGGCCGCCAGCTCACCGTGATTGCGTACGGGCTGATGGTCCACTACGCGCTCGAAGCCGCCGAGCGGGTGGCCGGCGAGGGGATCGACTGCGAGGTGGTGGACCTGCGGACGTTGCGACCTTTGGACCGTGAGACCCTCCTCGGATCGGTGCGCAAGACGGGCAAGTGCCTGGTGGCGTACGAGGACAACCGGTTCATGGGCTATGGCGCCGAGATTGCCGCGATCGTTGCGGAAGAGGCGTTTGACTATCTCGACGGACCTGTGTCGCGCATCGCCGGCCCGGATACGCCCGCCATGCCCTACAACCACATCCTTGAGGACTGGTTCATGCTGAGCCCCGCGAAGATCGCGGACGCCATCCGCAAGCTCGCAGCCTACTGACGCGGCGGTGGGAGGCCCCATGACGACCGAGTACGCCTTCGACGCGATCCCGGTTGGCGTTCTGTGGATGCTGATGATCTTCGGGGCGATTGGCATCTACGAGGTTGGCTTCCGGGTGGGCCGCTGGTGGCAGGAGCACACTCCGGACGAGAAGGAGGGCTCCACCGGGCTGATGGTGGGCTCGCTCCTTGCGACGCTGGGCTTCCTTCTGGCGGTCACCATGGGGATGGCTTCCGGGCGCTTCGACGATCGGCGCTCGCTGGTGCTTGCGGAGGCCAATGCCATCGGCACCACGTATCTGCGCGCGGGCTATCTGCCCGATCCGCAGGGGAGCGAGATCAGAAACCTCCTGCGCGCGTACGTGCCCTTGCGGATCAACGTGCCGGAGCTTGCGCAGGTCCAGGCGAACAACGTCCGCTCTGTGGCCATCCAGAACGAGATCTGGACCCGCACGCAAAGCTTGGCGAAGGCGCATCCGGACTGGGATGTGGTGGGCCTGTTCATCGGCTCGGTCAACGACATGATCGACATCCAGAACTCGCGCGCCGTGGCGGGCATCTATTCGCGGGTGCCGGACATGGTCCTGTGGGAGCTCATCGGCGGGGGAGCGCTGACGCTGCTGATGGTGGGCTACAACGCCGGCCTCACGCGCAAGCGCTCGCTTGTTGGCGCCGTGATCCTGGTGATCGTGATGTCGGCGGTCATCACGCTTGTTGTGGACCTGGACCGGCCGCGCGACGGGTTTGTCACCGTGAACCAGCAGGCGCTGATCGACCTGGCGCAGCAGCTTGGCCCGCCCCTGCCGTGAGCGCGGCGGTTTCGCCGCGTGATCTGGCGGCCGCGTACGTGGCCTGCACGGCGCCGGCAACAGGCTGACGCCTTTACCCTGGCGCCCCGGCGCATGCGTGGTTTGCCTTTGTGAAGCCCGCGGCGAAGCACGTGTCGCTGCTGCTGCTTCCTGTGCACACGTCGGCGGCGGTTGCCGCAGCCGTGCCTGCGCTGCTTGCGGCCCGGTTGACGGGCAAGGCGACGTTCACCTTCCGTTCGCTGTCTGGCGATGAGGCCCGGGCGCTCGGGGCCCTGCTGGCGGTGGCGTATTTGGAGTACATCGCGGGATAAGTTGGCGCTAAGTGGCCGGTAAGTGGCGCCTGTCACGCTTGGGACATGAGCGACACTCGATTTGGCGCGCGGGTCAGGGCTGTCCGCGTACGGCTGGGCTGGCGGCAAGAAGACGTGTCGGAGCATGCCGGGGTCAGCCAGGATCTGGTTTCGGACGTGGAGCTTGGGCGGCTGGACGCCCTGAAGATCCGCTCTGTGCGGGCCGTGCTGCGGGCGCTCGACATGGAGTTGGGCATGGAGGCGCGTTGGCGCGGCGGTGACATCGACCGCCTCACGGACGCGGGCCATGCGGCGCTCGTTGCGCGCATCATCGCCGTCCTGCTTGGGTACGGATGGATCGTCCAGACGGAGGTCTCATTTGCCGTGTATGGCGAGCGCGGATCCATTGATGTGCTTGCCTGGCACCCCGAGGGGCAGATCCTGCTTGTCGTTGAAGTCAAGACCACGCTGAACTCCGTGGAGGAAACACTTCGTCGCCAGGACGTCAAGGTCCGGCTTGCGCCCGGTGTTGCTCGCGAGCGCTTTGGCTGGGCTCCGGCGGCAGTTGCGCGCCTCCTCGTCCTGCCGGATGACTCCACCGCGCGTCGCCGTGTTGCCACGCAGGCGCAGGTTCTGGGGCAGGTCTACCCGGACCGAGGTCTTGCTGCGCGCCGCTGGCTTCGCGCTCCCTCCGGCAGCCCCGGCCTCCTGCTGTTTCTGCCACTGACGCTGGGGGAGCGTGGTATCCGGAGGCCCGTTCGGCGCCAGCGGGTCCGCGTGCAGGGGCGCGGGGCGGCGGACGTTCAGGCACGCCCGGCCAGCGTGGATGACGCTGGTTCGCGCGATACCACGCCGCCGGGGCGTAGATGACGCCCTGCGCCCCCGCGCCGCCCCCGCCGCCCGCCTGCGCCCCCGCGCCGCCCGAGCCCCCGAGCCCCAGCGCCCCTCGGCCTCCCGCGTTCCGCCATATACGCCCCGGGAGCGTGGTATCCAGCAGCCGCGGCCACGTCCGTGGGTCTGCGTGCACGCGTGCGGGGCGGCGAACAGTCAGGCACGCCAGCCCAGCGTTGGTGACGCGGAAGCAGTGGATACCACGCTGGGTGGGCGTAGATGACACGGCTAGCGCTGAAGGCAACCAGCGTGGCCAGCCGCACCACGTCGCGACGGCCGCACGGTCGCGCTGGATGCGCAACACTAGTCCCGCTGCTCGCCCGTGCCCCACCCCGCGAGCGCCAATCGGAGGACCCAACCCAGTGGCCAAGGTGACGATGCCCCAGCTCGGCGAGAGCGTGGCCGAGGGCACGATTGGGCGCTGGCTCAAGCAGCCGGGCGACACCGTCGCCAAGTACGAGCCGCTGCTTGAGGTGATCACCGACAAGGTGAACGCGGAGGTGCCGTCGCCCTTTGCTGGCGTGCTGCGCGAGATCCTCGTGCCGGAGGGGGCCACGGTTCCCAACAACGCCGAGATTGCGGTGATCGACACGATTGACGACGCGGCTGATGCGCCGGCGGCCGATGCAGCAGCCCCCGCAGCCCCAGAAGCCCCCGCCGCTCCCGCCCCCGCGCCCGGGGTGGCCGCGCACGTGATGGCCGCAGCGCCAGCGATGGTGACCGCCGCCCACGTGATGGCCTCTTCGCCTGCTGCCGGTGATCCCAACGCGCGCATGACCCCGGCCGTCCGGCGCCTGCTGCGTGAACACGGTCTGGCCCCCGAGCAGGTACGCGGCACGGGCGGTGGCGGACGGATCACCCGCGAGGATGTGCTGGCGTTCGTCGCGGCGCCCGGCTCCGGTCCCGCGGCGCCCGGCTCCGGTCCCGCGGCGCCTCAACCTGTCACACCCGGCCCGTCCGCCTCCGCCGCGCCCTCGGCCGTTGCCGCCGCCGGCATCGCCTTCCCGGCCGGCGTGGACGAGGTCCTCCTCCCCATGTCGCAGATGCGCAAGGGGATCGCCGCCCAGATGACGCGCGCCCTCGCCGCGCCCCACGCCTACGTCCAGATGGAGATCGACGCCACAAGGCTCGTCGCCCTGCGGGATCGTGCCAAGGGCTCCTACCAGGCGCAGGAGGGGATCAGCCTCTCGTTCGTGCCGTTTGTCGTCAAGGCTGCCACCGAGGCCCTCAAGCGCAACCCCACGTTCAACGCCCACTGGACCGAGCAGGGTGTGCTTGCCAAGCGCCGCATCAACATCGGCGTGGCGGTGGCCATGGACGGCGGCCTCATCGTCCCGGTCATCCGCGACGCGGACGCACTGAGCATCCATGGCCTCAACCGGGCCATCGCGGATGTCGCGGGCCGTGCTCGGGTGGGCAAGCTCCGCCTCGACGACTTTGGCGGCGGCACGTTCACCGTGGACAACACCGGCTATCTAGGCACCAACCTTGTCATGCCCATCCTGAACGTCCCAGAGGTTGGGATTGTCACCATGGAGGCCATCACCAAGCGGCCTGTGGTGCTCAGCACGCCGGACGGGGACGTGATTGCCATTCGGCCCATCATGAACATGGTGCTGGGTCTGGACCACCGTGCCAACGACGGCGCCGGAGGCGCGGCCCTGCTGCGCGACATCAAGGCCTGGCTTGAGGGCGTTGGCCCCGAGACGTCGATCTACTAGACCGATGACCCGCGAGCTTCCCGTCCTGACCACGCCTGGCGTGGGCGGCCACAGCCCCGTGGCGCCCGACACGATTGCCATGGGCGGTCTGGGTGCGTCCACTCCCGGCGCCCGCCGCCACCCGGACTGGATCCGCGCGCGCATGCCGTCGGGCGAGACCTACCAGGACCTGCGCCGCACGCTTGGCGGGCTGAACCTCAACACCGTCTGCGCTGAAGCCATCTGCCCCAACCTTGGCGAGTGCTGGGAGCAGAAGACCGCCACGGTGATGATCCTGGGCGACACGTGCACGCGCGCCTGCGGTTTCTGCAACGTGAAGACCGGCCGGCCCACCTGGTTTGACCCGGATGAGCCCCGCCGCGTCGCCGAGGCGGTGGCCTACATGAACCTCGACCACGTTGTGGTCACAAGCGTGGCCCGCGACGACCTGCCCGACGGCGGCGCCTCCGTGTTTGCAGACACCATCCGCGCTATTCGCCACACCAGCCCGGGCATGGGCGTTGAAGTCCTGATCCCGGACTTCAACGGCGAGGAGGCCCCGCTCCGCGTGGTCATGGACGCTGGCCCAGACATCCTCAACCACAACCTCGAGACCGTCCGCCGGCTCCAGCAGCCGGTGCGCAAGCGCGCCCGGTGGGATCGCACGCTGGAGGTCCTTGAGCGGGCGAAGGTGTACGCCGCCGAGTACGGCCACTCGGTCCACAGCAAGTCCAGCCTGATGGTGGGCCTCGGCGAGACGCGCGAGGAGCTCAGCGAGTGCTTTGAGGCGCTGCGCGAGGTGGACTGCGACATCCTCACCATCGGCCAGTACCTGCGGCCCAGCCTGCAGCACCTGCCGGTGGAGCGCTATTACCACCCCGACGAGTTTGCCGCCATGAAGGCCGAGGCGCTCGCGATGGGCTTCCGCCATGTGGAGTCGGCCCCGCTGGTCCGCTCCTCGTACCACGCTCGCGACCAGGTTCCGGACGCCGAAGCCCGCGCCGCGCGCCGCCGCGCGACCATTGCCCCTGACGGCAGGGTTGTCCCCGGCGCGTGAGGTGCCGCACGGGCCGCGGCCCTAGACGACGATGCGAGACTGGGATTGGCGCAAAGCCTGTCAGGTTGACGGGCGCGCGCTAGGCCTGTTGCAGGAGGGCCGTTGATCCACGGGGCACGGCGCCAAGCCGCCTTCTGGACCGCGCTCTACGCGGTCTCGATGCTCGCCCAGATGCTCATCCACCCGGACGCCACCTGGCCCATCTGGTATCCGCCCATCGCGGTTGCCGTGGGCCTGCTCCTCGCCTGCGGGTTGCGCTGGTGGCCCGTTGTGCTGTTGGCCGAGGCCATCGCCGCCGTTGGCGCCATCGGCCACCCTGCAGCGTCGGTGCTTGGGATCGGTTTGCCCCGCGCACTTGAGAGCCTCGCCGTGGTGGCGCTTGTCACACGTTTCCGGTGGCGCTTTGCCGATGCTGACGGGGCACTCCGAGTGTCTGCCCTCGGCGTGCTGGCCGCCGCGGCCGGTACGACTGTCGGGTCCCTCGTTCTTGCAGCGTTTGGCACGGCCCCCGACAGGCTGAGTGCATGGCCTGGCTGGTGGGCAGGCGATGCCACTGCCCTCGTGGTGCTCCTCCCCATGGCGCTGCTGTTGACTGGCGTGTCGGCCGTTGATGCCGTGCGGCGGGTGGGCAACTGGTCACGCGTGGAGCCGTTTCTTCTGCTCGCCATCCAGGTTGTGCTTGTGGCCGGGACCGCAGTGTTTGACACGGTCAACCCAGCACACCGTGACGAATTGCGTCTGGTGTGGGCGGTCCCTGTGTTGTGGGCTGCCGCTCGCCGGGACCGCCTGACAACCTCCGTCATCGTTGTGGCCATGTGTGCCACGGCGTTTGCGGCGTACACAGCACTGCCTGACCCGGGCGACACAAGCGGCTCCCTTGGCCTCCAGATTGCCCTGATGGCTATCAGCCTCGTCGGGCTGTCGGTCTCCGTTGGTGCGGCCAACCGCCGCCGCCAGACGGCAGAGACCGAGTTGGCGCTCTCCTCGCTGGAGGAGACGCAGCATCGGAATGCGACGCTCTTTGAGCGGAGCCCGGTGATCCAGCTGCTCATTGATCCGCTGACCGTGACGATCACGGACGCCAATGCCGCCGCAGCCGCGTTCTACGGGTATCCCCTGGACGCCCTGCGCGGGATGCCGGTGACCTCGGTCTCGCTCATGCCAGCTTCCGATCTGGTGGCGGACACTGGAGCCGTGGGATCGCAAGGGGTGCACCTGATTGACCGCAGCAGGATGGCATCCGGCGACATCCGGACCGTGGAAGTGCAGGCGGGTCCCGTCAGGATCGACGGCCGCGAGATGCTCCATGCCGTGATCCGGGATGTGACAGACGAGCTTGGTGCGCGCCAGCAGATTGCACGGCTGGCGGCGGCGGTTGAGTCAAGCTCAGACGCCGTGGTCACCACGGACCTTGACGGCGTTGTCACCAGCTGGAACGCCGCTGCTGAACGTCTCTACGGGTACTCGCGGCCCGAGGCGCTTGGCCGATCTGTCGAACAGCTGGTGGGCCATGTGGCCGTGCCGAACCCGGAGTTGCTGGCCACGCTGGCGCGCGACGGTGTTGTTCGCTTTGGCAACGTGAGCCGGCTCAACGCGAGCGGTGAACTGGTGTCGGTAGATCTGGTTGTGACCGGGATCCTCGATGACGACGGCATCCTGGTGGGCCTCAGTCGGATTGCCCATGACCTGAGCGACATGATTGAGGCTCAGGAACGTATCCGGCGAAGCGAGGCGCTTCTGGCTGACGCAGCCCGGATTGGCGGCATCGGCTCATGGGAGGTAGACCTCGCCACAGGCGGGACCGCGTGGTCAGCAGAGCTGTATCGCCTGGTTGGAAAGCTGGCGGACGAACCGGTCACGCCGGAGTCTGTGATGGACCTGGTCCATCCTGACGACCGGGCGATGGTTGAGACTGCCCATGCAGCCGGCACGCAGGCGTCAGAGCCCCTGAGCTTCCGGGTGCAAGCCGCTGATGGCCGTGATCGAACAATGGTTGCCACGTGGCGAGTTGAGGCTGGTGTCGATGGCGGGCCTGGCCGTGAGATTGGAGTACTGCGGGATGTCACCGACGAGCGCCTGCTTGAGGCGCAGTTGCGACAGGCGCAGCGGCTCGAGTCGATAGGCCTCCTCGCGGGCGGGATTGCCCACGACTTCAACAACCTGCTCACAGCGATCGCCGGGTTTACGGAGCTTGCCCGGCTAACCGCCGCGGAAGGCGGTTCGCCGGACTCCGAGCTGATGGAGATCCAGGCCGCAGTTGCGCGCGCGAAGTCACTGACGGCGCAGCTCCTCACCTTTGGCCGGCGCGCCATTGTGCGTCCCAGCCCATTGCATCTCTCGGCGGCGATCGAAGAGCTTGTCCCGATGCTTCGACGCCTGATTGGCGAGCGCATCGAGATCACCACGAGCCTTGACACCGACGCGGTTGTGCTGATTGATCCGGGCCAGCTTGATCAGGTACTGGTGAGCCTTGTGGTGAACGCGCGGGACGCGATGCCCAATGGCGGCCATCTCCGGATCAGCGTTGGTGTGGATCCCGCGTTTGCCGGCACAGCGTGGCTTACGGTTGAGGACGACGGCTCTGGCGTTCCCGCGGACGTGCTTGAACAGATCTTTCTGCCCTTCTTCACCACGAAGGAGCACGGCAAGGGCACCGGCCTTGGCCTGTCAACCGTGCAGGGGATCGTGGTTGCGGCAGACGGCAGGATTGACGTGGAAAGCCAGCCCGGCCGCGGGACCACCTTCCGGATCGTGTTGCCTCTCGCCAATGAGCCCGTGGCCAATGACCCAGGCCTTGAGCCTGCGCCTGCCCACCCGGGCGCAGGCGCCACGGTCCTGCTGGTTGAGGACGAGGATCTTGTCCGCCACTCGGGGGCGCGGATCCTTGAGCGAGCGGGCTACCACGTGGTCACGGCAGCAGACGCCGCGTTGGCCCTCGAGAGCTCCGGCCGCAGCCGTCCCGATGTGTTGGTCACCGACATCGTCCTGCCGGGTGTTCAGGACGGCTTGGCGCTTGCGGAGACGCTCCACGCGCGGTGGCCCAACCTGCCGGTCCTGCTTGTGACGGGTTACACGGATCATGAGTTGCCCGCGTGGGCTGACTTCCTGCCGAAGCCTTTTACTGCGCGCCAGCTTGTGGAGCACGTGGGCAGGCTTGCAAGCGGTGTGACGCCACGGCCCTAGGGTGCAGCGCTCGGCTATCCTTCGCCCATGACCGCAACCCTGAGCCGCAAGGTCCCGCTCGCTGATCTCCACTGCCACTTGGGCTCGGCGGTTGCCCCATCGATCATGTGGTCCATCGCGCACGCCCAGGGCATCAAGCTGCCCACGCGTGACTACTGGGAGTTCCGCGACCTCATCACGGTCAACGGGCGCCGCCCCAAGAGCTTTGACGGCTATCTGCAGCTCTTCCACTGGACGGAGCTCATCCAGTCAAGCCCCATCGCCGTGGAGCGCGCGGTCTACGAGGTGGTGGGCGGCGCCTACCGCAAGAACAACATCACCACGATGGAGCTCCGCTTCAACCCGATGAAGCGAAACCGCGGCGGTGAGCAGGATCTGGACCACATCATCGCCGCCGCCGTCCGGGGCATGGACCGCGCCACGCTTGAGTACCCGGTCAAGCCCGGGCTGCTCTTCTGTCTTGACCGCGCCTTCCCGTACGAGCTCAACGAGATCCTCGTGGAGAAGGCGATCGCCTGGCATGACCGCGGCGTTGTGGGGATTGATATCGCGGGCCCCGAGTCGTCCACGTTTCGCGTTGCCGATTACCGGCGCATCTTCCGCAAGGCCCGGCAGCACGGTCTGGGCCTCACGGTCCACACGGGCGAATCCGGTCCCATCGAGGAGATTGCCCGCGTCATCGAGATCCTGGAGCCTGACCGCATCGGCCACGGCGTAAAGGCCGCCTACGATCCGCGCGCCATGGCGATGCTGCGGGACCGGGGGATCGTGCTGGAGATCTGCCCCACCTCCAACCTCAACACGGCCGTGGTGTCTGGCTGGGATGAGTTCCGCTGGATCTTTGACCAGTTTCGCCGCAACGGCGTGCGGTACACCATTGGCACCGACGGCCCCGAGATGCTCAAGACCTATATCCGTGACGAGCTTGCCACGCTGAGCAGGCTGGGGATCCTGTCCCTGGAGGAGCAGCAGCAGATTGCCGCCACCTCGCTTGCGGCGTCCTTTGTCCCCAATGTCTCGGACGTTCCGCGCCCCGTCCGCGAGCCCGCACGCCGCAAGGCCGTGGAGCGCGAAGAGGGCTGATCTGCCCACCTCGGCCGATCAGCCCCTTTCAGTCGCGTCCGCCGCCCCCGGCCGGCTGCTCGCCCGTTGTCAGCGTCCTGTCCGCGTCCTGCCCGCTACTTGATCACTTCTTCAAGACGGACCATCAGGCGGTACTTGCTGTTGGCGCCGACGCAGGTCTGCAGCGTCATCGAGGGCACGCTCTGCGGGGCCCAGGCCCACGCGGCATCAGTGGTGGGGAGGGTGACCTTCCACCAGATGACGGCGTACGTGTGGATCTGTCCCGCGCCGTCAGCGTAGATGGCCTTCATGCCCACCTTGAGGGTGCCCTGGTTGTAGGCGTTGTGGAGCGGCTTCATGGAGGCGTACGCGTGGCCCAGCAGGTACACGTTGT
The DNA here is from genome assembly GCA_903925955.1 of uncultured Chloroflexota bacterium. Taxonomy (GTDB): domain Bacteria; phylum Chloroflexota; class Limnocylindria; order Limnocylindrales; family CSP1-4; genus CAIXZV01. Next base: position 2,082 of record CAIYHO010000046.1, on the reverse strand, counting down.
TCTCGCCAGCGCAGCCCCAGCGGTACATGAAGCTGTCGGGCGGGCGGACTCGGCTGCACGCGAAGGGCTGGACGGCCTTGTTGATGCCCAGCGCGGGGATCCACACATGGTTTGTGCCGGTGTAGTGCACGACGGCCGGGGCAACCTTTGCAGGAGCCTTGGGGGCCGCCTTGGCGGTGGCCTTCGGAGCGGCCTTCGGAGCGGCCTTGGCGACGGGCGCTGCCTTCGCGGGCGTGGCCTTCACCGGAGCCGCAACAGCGGGCGTCGGGGCCGCAACCAGGATGACGCCGTCGATTGACATGCGGATCCGGGAGGCTGAGACGGTGGTGTCGCGGACGGTGTTGCCCGGCGTGGCCGAGGCGCGGGCGATGGGCGCCTGGATCGCTGCGGCGGATGGCTGTGCCGTCGCCTCTGCGCCAAGGACTGCGCCATTGGCTGCAGCGAGGAATGCAGGATCGGGTTGCGGGACAGCGGCGGAGCCGGATGCCGCCGCGAGGGTCGCGGCGCCGGCGATGGCCAGGAGGATGATGGCAGAGGTGGTGCGAACAAAGGGGGCTTGCATGCCCCAAATGATCAATTGAAACGCAGGGCGTAACGACGGCCCAGTCGTCCTGCCGTCACTAGGAGCCGCCGGCGGGTTGTGGTGTTGCGGGGCCCCAGATAGTGAGGTCTTGTGCGGTTAGGGGAGGGTCCCGGCCTATGACCCAACCTTAGAGGCACCACTGGAGCGGTACGAACCTGTCCTACAGCCCCGGCGCTCCGCGTCTGACGCGCGGTGCGGCAACGCCTGTCAGATGCCGGACGCCTGATCCATTCGGTAGGCGCAACACCGGTCGCCGCTGCCGATGTGCTGCTCCCGGATGAGGCCGGGACCAAGGAGGCCACGGAACAGGTCAAGCTCGGCAGCGCACGCCGCGGGAAGGTTGCGCGCAACGTCGTGGAGCGCGCAGTTGTGCTGGACCAGCCGTACCGCGTCCCCGTCAACAATGGCCTCCGCGACGTAGCCCTGCGAGTCTTGGACACGAGCCAGCGCCACCACCCGGTCCGCGGTGGAGGCGTCCGGCGGAAGCGCGTCCTCCAGGTGCTGACGCAGCGTCGCCTCTGCTTGGCGCCGCCGAGCGGCGAAGACATCCTCGATGAGGCGTTCGCCGCCCACCTCAAGGATTGCGGCGATCAGGCCCCTGGCAAGACCCTCGTAGTTTGACGGGAACAGGCCCTGCGCCTCGGCGGTGACGTCGAAGAGGTTGCGTGGACGGCCCACACCGTGGTTCTCAACGGACTTGGCGATAAGACCTGCGGACTCGAGCGCGCGGAGCTGGGCGGCCACGGCGGTGCGGCTGGAGCCAAGGGCCACGGCGACGGCGTCCGTGGAGCATCGCCCGTTGCGCCGCAGGTGCAGCAGGATGGCGCGCCGAAGCGCCGCCGGGGTGGGTAGGGTGGCTGGCCTTGACATGGCGCCAGGGGCTAGCAGGAACCTTTTTGGGTTGCTTGCACGGGCTCAGCCCCCTGTGCCGGCCGCATCGGCCATGACTTGCCGCAGCGCCGCTTCAAACTTCGCGGCCCAGGGACCCTGGCCTGCCAGCACGTACGGCGACTGCTCAATCTCGGCGAAGGTCTGAGCGTCGGTCACAAACGCCTGGGCGCACGGTCCGATATCGGCGCGGTGCTTCTCCCACGCCGCCCGGTTCCGAAAGACGTACAGGTAGACCTTGACGGGTGCCGTCTGGTCAAGACCGGCCATCTTGAAACTGATGGCGGCTGAGCGCAGCGTGTCGTCAATGCAGCCGGCATCGCCCGACACCCAGTCGGAAGCCGCGATGCCCGCAACCGACAGGCGGCCCGTCAGCCCCGCGAAGTCGGTTGGGGTGGGCGGCGGCGACGCCAGCGAGATGGATCCGCAGCCCGACGCCATCAGGGCAACGGCGAGTAGCGCGACGGCAAGGCGAGGCATGCGGGGCATAGCGTGAGGCTAGCACCGGACCCGATCACGGGCGCCCGACGCGGGGTTGCTCAGCCCTTTGAGCGCCGCTTGGCGTCGCGCAGCCGCGTGAGCGTGTCGTCGGCGGCGGGCGCGGGCGGCGG
>CAIYHO010000045.1 GCA_903925955.1 uncultured Chloroflexota bacterium | reverse complement strand
GGCGCAGCGGGGGCCGGGGCGCCTGCGTTTGGCGCGGCGGGCTGGGCCGGCGCGGGCGGCGCGCCCCACAGCGGGGCGTTTGGCGCAGTTGTCGGTTCGGGCGCGCCGGGGGTCGGCCCTGCAGCCGCTCCCTCCGCGTGCTCGGCGGGCTGATCGGTCATCCACGTCTCCCCTGGGGCATTGGCGTTGGCGGAGTCTAGCGGCCCGAGCGCCGGTCCGCGTCCCCTAGAGCGCGGCCAGCGCCCCCAGCACCACGCGCTCCACGTCGTCGGGCGTGGCCAGCGGCATCTCGAAGCGCGCCGTTGCGGATGCGCTCAGCATCAGGTTGTAGGGCGCGGGCGTCTGGTCCAGCCCGCGGAAATCAGTCCGCACCATGATCACGGGCTTGCTCCGGGCGTACGCCCAGCCGCACTCCCAGGCGGTGCCGGAGTCAGGGTCCTCGCCATCCATAAACGCCACCACCACCTCGCACCAGTCCAGGTGCGCAAGGTCGTGCTGGAAGATCGCCACGGCATCGGTGGGATCAGTGTCCTGGTCCTGCGGCACAAACACCTCATGGCCGGCGGCGCGCAGGCGAAGGGCCATGTCGGCGTTCCACGCCTGCTCGGCTGAGGTGAACAACGGTCCTGCGAGGTAAATACGCATCGATCAGTCCTCCGCCGTCATCGTGCCATCAGTGGGCTCCGTGCGGTTGCGCGCTTCCTCAGCCGCCATGTCCAGGCGGCGGAACTCCGGCAGCGCCAACGCGATCAGCCCCACGCCAACCAGCGAGAGCACGCCGCCGCTCACGGCCGAGAACTGCGGCCCGGCTATGGCGGCAACGGCGCTCGCCTCGGCATCGCCAATCCGCGGACCACCGGTGACAACAAGGATGTGGATGGACGACACGCGGCCGCGCAGCGCATCGGGCGTGAGCACTTGAAGCATCGAGTTGCGCAGGACCGCACTGAACACGTCTGCGCCCGACGCGACCGCAAGGAACAGCAGCGCCAGCGGGAAGCTGAATGTGGCCAGACCAAACCCGGCGATGCCGATGCTCCACACAGCCACCGCAATCAGGACACCGCGGCCCGGCCGGCGCAGATGCGTGGTCCAGCCGCTGAACACCGATGCCGCAAAGGCGCCAAGCCCGGTTGCCGCCGACATCAGGCCCACGCCAGCGGGCCCCACATTGAAGACCTCGAGTGCTAGCGGGGGGAAGAGCGTCCGCGGCGACCCAAACACCATCGCGTTGATGTCCACCACAAACGTGGCCAGCAACGACCGGCTCGATCGGGCAAATCGGAGTCCCTCGCCAATGGAGCGGAGGCTTGGCCGTACGGCGCCGGGTGCCGGCGGGATGGGCTTGATCATCCAGACGGCAACAATCGCCGCGCCAAACGTCACCACGTCCAGCAGGTAGCAAATGGGGATGCTCGCAAAGACCAGCAGCACGCCGCCGAGGGCTGGGCCGATGACGCTGGCGCCGTTGTACACAAGCGAGTTCATGGAATTGGCAGCCATCAGCCGCTCCGGCGGCACCAGCCGCGGGATAGAGGAGGCGCGGGCCGGCTGGTCCACGGCACCAAGTCCGGCAGACACAAACGCAACGGCGTAGATCGCAAGCACGGGTGGGGCGGGCAGGAACGCCAGCAGCGCCAGAGCAAGGCTGGTGGCAGCCAGACCGCATTGCGTGACAAGGAGCAGCCGCCGCCGGTCAACGGCATCGGCAACCGCGCCGCCGCCCAGGGCGAAGATCAGGATGGGCACCAGCTGGACAAGCGAAAGCAGACCGAGGGCCAGCAGTTCGCCCGTGAGCACGTACACCTGGTACGGCAGGACCACCTGGGTGACCATCCGGCCAACGATGCTGATGGCCTGCCCTGCCCAGAGGAGGCGGAAGTCCCGGTCGTGGCGGAGCGGCGCCGGGTCCGCAATGAGGTTGCCGAAACGGCGCCGGCGCGGCGGGCGCCGGCGCGGCGGGCGCCCGCGGGGAGGTGGCGCTGCCGTCACCTCGCCGCCAGGCCCCTGCGGGCGATACGACGCGTCATGGGGCAGGTGTCGGGGTCACCGTTGTTCCGCCGGTCAGGCCCTTGAGGTCCAGGATGTACCCGTTGCCGGACGGCACAAGCATCACGTTGATCTTGTCCGAGAGCTTGTTGATGAGCTGGTACTGCAGGACCGGATCGGACAGGCTCTGGGCGATGAGCCGGTTGGCCTCCGCCTGACCTGTGGCAAGGGCAACCTGCGCATCCGCCTGGCCCTTGGCGGCAACCACCACCTGCTGGGCCTGGATCTGCTTCTGGGCCAAGACCTGCTGCTCGGTCTGGACCTGCTGCTGGGCAACCTGCTTGGCCTCGATGGCCGCCTGGAACTCCGGGCTGAAGGCGATGTTCGCGATGTAGATGTCGTCCACGATGATGTGGTACTGGGACAGGTTCTCGGCCAGCGCGGACTTGGCTCTGGCGCGGATCTCGTCTCGGGCGCCCAGGATGTTGTCCACCGCGTACGTGGGGACAACGGTCTTGATGAAGTCGTTGAAGGCCGGGTCAATCACCTTGGACGCAAAGTCCGTGCCCACGCGCTGGTACAGGTCAGACGCGTACTGGCCGTCCACGTGGTAGTTCATCGTGCCGGTCAGCCTGACGGTCTGGTACTCCTTGGACGCGGCGTCAATCTCCTGGAACTGGTGCGGCTGCACACGGGTGTCCACGTTGACAACGTGCTGGACGATGGGCTGGACGATGTGGAGACCGGGCTCCAGGGTGCCCGCCTGAACCTGGCCAAAGTTCATCAGGATGCCCACGTTGCCCGCGGGGACCTCGACAAACGGGGCGGCAAGGCCAACAACAACCAGCACGGCACCAACAATGGAGCCGACAATCCCGCCGATCACGTGGCGGCCGCCAACAGCCGTGCCGGGCGAGACGTTGCGGACGCCGCGCGCCGTGACCTCGGCGGCCGTGCGTGCAACAGGCAGAAACACCCCGAGGCCTAGGCTGGCCACGAGGATGATGATCCCGAACAGCAGGATCAGCGCGTTGAGCATCATGGGTACACCCTCCAAGCCGGCCGCGGGCTTCCTGCCCAGCGCGACAGCATGAGGCCCCAGTTTCCACCCAGCGCGCCGATCACGCGAGTTACCAACGGCAGGATTCGCCGGCTCACCCGCCCCGCGTCACCGTGTCCAGGCCTGCTCCAGCACACGCATGGTGTTGCCGCCGATGACCTTGGCGATCTCGTCATCGCTGTACCCGTGCTTGACGAGCCAGCGGACGATGTTGGGGAAGTCCCCGATGTTCTCCAGCCCCACCACGTAGTCGGGCACGATGGCGTCGTAGTCCGAGTCACCGCTGGCCAGCAGTGCGCCAGACGGGATCCCGTAGGAGCCGGCGTGGTCCCCGAAGAACGTGTCCGGGCCAAACGTGACGGCGTCAATGCCCGCGATGTCCACGCAGTACTCGAAGTGCGCCATGAACGTCTCGATGGACGCTGTGACGAGGTCCGGCTTGACCATCGTGGTGCCTGGCGCCGCCTCAATCCCGATGACCCCGCCGCGCTCTGCGCAGGCGCGGATGACGTTGTCCGGCTTGCACTTGCTGATAGGCCACAGTTCGCGTGACCCCGAGTGGCTGATAACCACCGGCGCGCGGCTGGAGCCGATGACATCGAGGCTGGTCTCATCGCCGGCGTGGCTGACATCGATCAGCATGCCCAGGCGGTTCATGCGCTCCACCGCTCGGCGGCCAAACCCCGTGAGCCCGGCGTCACGCGGCTCACGGCAGCCCGAACCCAGCGCGTTGCTCTCGCTGTACACAACGCCCAACATGCGGATGCCGAGGCCGTAGAGGATGTCGATCCGGTCAAGCTCGTTTTCGATGGGCGTGGCCGCCTCAAGCGCCGGGACTACCGCGACCCGCCCGGTGTACGAGGCCGTGAGGATGTCGTCCACCGTCTCTGCGCGCATCACGAAGTCCTGGTGCGCCCAGTCCGCATACCGCATGCCGATGTCCGCAATGATGTCCGACCACTTCCAGCCGCTTTTGCTGGTGATCGTGGCGGTCCCGTCGCCAAAGTTCTCAAACACGGCCGTCAGGCCGCTTCGGGCCAGCCCCAGATATCCGGTGGCCAGGTGTCCGTCCCGGACCCAGGCGTCCAGCTGGGTGATATCGGCAGGAGCCACCTCAAGGTGGTCGTGCAGCGAGATGGCGGGGTACCGGTCCAGGAGGCGCCAGACACGGTTCTCCTCCGTCCGGGTGACCTCCACCACGTACGGCGGCACGCGGTCCACCTCTGCGGCAAGCGGGAACTCGCGGTAGTCACGCCCGGGTTCCAGCCACGCAAAGGAGCTGTACCCCACATACCGGTTAGCCCGGCGCCGCATAGCCCTCGTCAGCGACACGACACGATCCGCCTTCTCGTCAGCATCACCAAACTCTAGCCCCACCCATCGGCTCATGGCCGCCACCCCGACGTGTGGCTGTCGAGCGCAGGCAGCCGCTCGTAGCGGAGGACGCCGCCGTCAAGCACAAACGCGTCCAGAGCCAGACCGTTGGGGTCCATCGACGCCAGCTCGTCCATCAGCCAGGCGGCAAACATGCGGTCCACGTCAGGCGGCAGGGAGACCAGCAGGTCCCGCATGGGCGCAATGAACACCTGCGACGCGCGGCCGAAGACGCGCGCAAGGTCTTGGGGCAACAGCGTCAGTGCCGATGCGCAGCCCAGACCCGTCTGGAGGAACCGCACCTGGACACCGTCGATGTGCTGGCGGAACAGGTCCCGCGGCCGCACCGGCGCCAGGCGAAGCTCAAGGTTCGCGAGGGCCCGCGCCACAAGCTCCGCGGGCGTGATGGGCCAGCCGGCCACCACATCCTCCCCCACAACCAGGAACGCGGGGCCGATGTCGATGCCGAAGCCAACGGCCACACCGGGCGGCAGCGTGGCCCGGAAAGGTGCCCCGCCCGCGGGCGGCATCGGCCGGCGCCGCGGCAGCACAGGGATCAGGTTAGGCGCCATCTCGTCCCAGGTGAGGTCCCGTGGCAACGTCCCGATGGCCTGCATCACCGCCTCCACGGTGGCCTGCTCCATCCCGTTGCCGAGATCTGCGGTGTCGTAGTCCTTGCCGGCCTTGGTCCGGCGCTGGTTGCGTCGCTTCTCTCGATCGTTCATGGCGCCAGCCTGACAAGCGGGCCTTATCGGCCACTCACCGCTGGCTTTGCTGGCACTTTGCCGGCACTTCGCTGGCGCTTATCCGCCACGCGTCAACCGCAAATTGGAGGAATACCCGGTAGATTTGGTGCAATCTTCTGCGTGATCATCCCGCGGTGCCCAAGGGGCCAGCCGCGCAACACGAGGTGCAGGGTGCAGCCGATCATCGTCCTACCGCTCCTCAGCTCGTTGCTGAGCTTCGTCTTCGCGCTGTTCCTTGTTGATCAGTGGCGCGAGCGACGCAAGCCCTATCAGCTGATCTGGGCGCTGGGCATGTTGTGGTACGGCATCTCGGCCGGGACGGAGTTCTGGGGCGGCGCCTACGGGTGGAGCGAGACGGTCTACCGCCTCTGGTACCTGTTTGGTGCCGTGTACGTCGCCGCCTGGCTTGGCTTGGGCACGATCTTCCTGCTGGGCAAGACCCGCTTTGGCTACGGCGCCGCGTTCTCGTTCCTGCTGGCGGGGCTCTTCACGTTCCTGTCCTGGGCGAAGTACCAGTACGCGGACAGCCTCGGCACCCAGTTTGTCTATCCGCTCGTGGCAATCGGCGCAGCGGTCCTGCTGAGCGTGCTCACGTACCGGGCGAAGGCGAAGTGGACCACGGCCGCCGGCATCTTCGTCATCGGCGGCTCCATCCTGGCCATCCCGCTCGTGCTGACCGCCCCGCTGGCCGCGCCGGGCTACTACATCGACCCGGCCACCGGAATCCCGGCAGGGCAGCTGTTTCCCGGCTTCGTCCGGCTGCTCGCGCCGCTGTTCAACATCACCGGCTCCTTTGCGCTGATCTTTGGCGCCCTGTACAGCACGTACGTCTTCATGCCGAAGAAGCGCGTCATCCGTTATGAGCTGGATCGCTCCACGGGCGCACTGCGGTTCGTCGGGACGCTGCCGCTGGCGGCTCTCGCCATCTCCGTCAACCTGATCGCGTCCCTGCCGGGTACAGCCAAAGCGCTGGTCACGGGCAAGCTCCACAGCCGGGTCCCGGCGACGCTCCTGCTGGCGCTTGGTGCGCTGGTGCCGTCCATCACCAGCGGGCTCAACCGTTTCGGCATGACCGCCGCGTTCTTCCTGGGCGAGTTCCTGGGCGTGGTGTTCCTCTTTGCCGGGTTCCTCGTGTCCATCGAGGTGTTCCGCGAGTTCCGCGTGCCGTTTACCGGCATCGTGCTGCGGAGCCGGCGCGAGTCAGCCCCCGGCGGCGAGACCGCCTAGCCCGGCGCCTCTCGTCTGGCCCCCACGTGGATGCGCATGTCCGGATGGCGCGTCCGGACGAGTTCACGCTTATCGGCGAGCTGATCGTGGCCGCGTACCGCTCCGTGGGCTGGCGTACGTGCACCATCTCGGCGGGCTGAGCTAGGCGCGGGCGGGCCGGGCGCCGCAGGCGTGCCGGCGGGTCGAAACTGGCTACCGTCCTCCCGGAGGACGGTATGCAACTCGGGCGGGCGTGACCGCGCCGCCGCAGCCCATGCTCGTGCGTGGGCACGGCGTCAGTTTCTGTCTACGGTCCTCCCCACGGACGGTAACCAGAAACTCGGTGGATACCGTCCTCCAGGAGGACGGCTGGTGATTTGGGACTCGCCCAGGCGGCCTCGACCGCGGCCAACCGGCGCTCAGAACCCCACACGCTGCACGTCGCGCACTGGGGGCAGCGCGTCCGGCCGACGGTTGGCAAGCGCCGGGATCTGGCGCCGCGCCGCGCTGACCAGGTCGAGATCCAGCTCCGCGCGCAGGATCTCCTCAGAGTCCCGCGCCTGCGCAATCACCCGACCCCACGGGTCCACCACCATCGAGTGCCCCCAGGCCGGGATTGCCCCAGGCCCGCCGGCCCCGCAGGCGCCCGCGGCCAGCACATACGCGCCGTTCTCAATCGCCCGCGCCCGCAGCAGCGGCTCCCAGTGGTCGCGCCCGGTCCGTGCCGTAAACACCGCCGGCACCGCCAGCATCTCGGCCCCGGCCAAGGAGAGCGAGCGGTACAGCTCCGGGAACCGCAGGTCATAGCAGATTGACAGCCCCAGCCCAGCCCCGTCCACGGACGCCACCACGGCCCGATCGCCCGGCGTCACGCGCGCGGACTCCAGATCGGACGGCCCGTCATCAACGGACACGTCAAACAGGTGCAGCTTGCGATACGTGGCAACCAGCGCGCCGGCACGGTCAAACAGGACGGCCGTGTTGTACGGCCGCGCCGGGTCGCCGGACAACTCCGCGTGGGAGCCCGCCAGCACGTAGCAGCCGTGCGCCGCAGCCACGGCGGCAAGCGACGCCGTCGTGGGTCCCGGGATAGCCGCCGCCGACGCGCGAAACCCGTCCGCCGATCCCCGGTACTGCACGTATTCCGGCAGGATCACCAGGTCCGAGCCAACAGCCGCCTCGGCCGCCAGCTCGGCAGCCCGCGCCAGGTTGTCGGCGACCGAGTCCCGCGCTTCCATCTGGACGAGAGATACCCGCAGCGTTCGCATGGCGCGATGGTACGCGC
>CAIYHO010000044.1 GCA_903925955.1 uncultured Chloroflexota bacterium | reverse complement strand
CGATCTCGCCGTCAGCAATCAGCAGCGTGACGAGGGCCCGCCACATGGCCGCATCCTCGGGAGTCCCATCGGGCTCCGTGAGGGCCACCTGACAGCCGTGAAACAGGACGCGCCGGGTGGCCAGTTCAGCGACGGCATGACTCATCGCGCCGGGCTCGTCGGCCAGCCACGCGGGCAGCCCGGCCACGGTGATGCGCCGCCGGGGCACCCCCGCGCACTCGGCCAGGGCAACCGCAAGCAACTGGATGGCAACGGCGCGGCCCGAGCGGACGGCGGGCGACGACGCGATGCCGCTCTGCAGATCGGGCGCCACCACCAGCGGCCCGGCGGGCACCAGGATGTCCACGCCCGCGCGGGCAAGCACGCGGCAGGCGAAGAGATGGTCGGCAATTGCATGGCCGGGCGAGGCGAGTCCGGCAACGATGGCGACCATCGGATCAACAGTGGCAAGGTCCACGCGCTCAAGACCCGCAGCAACGGCTTGGTCTGCGGCGAGCGCGTCGATCTCAACGCCGAGGCGGACATACCCGCCGCGGATAGCTCCGGCCTCGTCAAGCTGGCTGCGCAGACCCGCGAGACCCGGGACAGAGTTGGCGGGCACGGCTGTGTGTTCGCCGTCCGCCTCCGCCTCAGCGTCGCCGCTGCCCAGAACCACAAGATCGGCACCGTGGTGCGAAGCAGACGCAACGGCCAGCGTGGCGCGACCCAGCGGCATCGGAGCCACCATCGCACCCAGCAGCGGGCGCGGCGGCTCGCCCAGCATCGCTCGGAGCTCACCTCGTGCCGTGCGGTTCGCGTCCATCCGCTCAAGGGTTGCAGCGGCGAGTCCTGCGGCGGTTCGGCCGGCCGCCGCACGCGCCGCTGGGTTGGCAAGCCCGGCCGCGGCGGACGCAAGGTCAACACTGCCATCTGCAACCGCCCTCGCCAGCGCGACAGGCGTCAGTCCGCCAAGGGCCAACTCGGCCGCGAAGGGGAGCGCGATGCCATGGGCAAGACGCCCGGGGTTGGCACCAAAGTAGCGCGATGCAACCTCCACAACCAGCGGGCGACCAGATGACGCTGGCCCGCCAACACCAAGCAGCCGCAGGATTGCGCGCTCACGGCCAAGCGTCGTGGTTGCGGCAGCGGCCTCCGACCACGCGGCGGCCAGCGCGGCCGCGCGTGCGCGCATCGTCATCGCCACCGCTGCGCTGCCTGCCTGCTGCATGCCGTCAGTATGGCGGGTTGGGACGCGTGAGCGATCATCCTGCTGTGAGGGGATCTGCCGCTCAGTCTGCGGCAAGCTCAGGTGCCGCAGACGCCGACGTCCGGGCGGGCTCGCCAATCCAGACGCGGCCGTCATCAAAGCGCTCGGCCTTCCAGATGGGCGCCCGAGCCTTGAGCTCGTCGATGGCGTATCGAGCAGCGTCAAACGCCGCGTCCCGGTGCGGCGCCGCGGCCACCACCAGCACGGACGTGTCGCCCGGGGGCACGGCGCCGGTGCGGTGGACCACGGCAAGCCGGCGCACGCCAAACCGAGCCTCGATCTCATCGGCGATCTGGCCAAGCACGGCAAGCGCCATCGGCTCGAAGGCCTCGTACTCCAGCCCCTCGACGCGTCGGCCTGCAAACCGCTCCGCCTCCGACTCCTGACCCGGAGCTGGCGTGCCGGGCGTCACCCGCGTCTGACCCGCAAACGTGACCACGGCGCCGTCCTCCACGGTGGCCAGCCGGGCAGCCAACTCGCCGGCGAGCGCGGCAGGAAACGGCGCAGGGTGGATCTCGAGGATGCGCACCCGATCCCCGGTCTCCTCCCCGCCACTGACCGGCGGGATCACGGCCACCTCGTCGTCATGGGCAAGCGGCGTGGAGGGGTCCGCGTAGGCGCCGTTCACGGCAAATCTGAGCGCAGGACGGCCTGGGGCCAGTGCGGGAACAGCACCCACAGCGGCCGTCCACGCGTCCTCAACCGTTGCGCCCAGCGGCAGCTCCACGCGGAGTTCGCGTGACCCCGCAGCTTCCCGCTGCATGGCAAACAGACGGATCCGCACGCGGATTGGGGGGAGGAGACTCATCGCGTTACACCTCGGCCAACTAGACGAGAAGCCCGGCGCCGAAGTAGAGCCCGGCGGCCAGGATGGTGCCAGCGGCAATCGTGCCCACATTGATGTAGAGGAGTCCTGTCGCAGACTCCATCGACCGGGTCCGCGCCGTCTGCACTGCCGCCCACGACACCACCAGCGGGAACACCAGGCCAACAACAAGCCGCAGCCACACAAAGAGTGCCCAGGGGCCGGTCAGCGCCGCAAACGGGCCGCCCGTTGCGCCTGGGCCAGCCCCAACGCCAACCCATACCGCAAACAGCACGACTTGCAGAGCCGTCACGCCAAACAGGGCGCGGGCAACCATCACCAGGGGCGCTTCGGGCAGCTTTGGGGTGACGAGATACCAGTGGCCCAGGATCATCGCGGCAAACACGCCACCGGTGGCAACCGATAAGACCACCAACTGGAGGAGCAGCAGCGACACGGCAACCGCGCCTGCCGCGGTCCCCCAGGTGAGCGCGCCCGCACCCAGGGCGATCAGCCCGGCAGCCATCGCGAGGATCGCAGGGCGCCGTCCGCCACCGCGTGCAACGGCAATCATCGTGACCAGCGCCAGAACGGTGAAGGCCACAAGAGCCCCGCGGCGCAGGCCGTCGAAGGCTGGATCCGCGGTGACAGCCGAGCCCGCGGCAAGGACGGGGATACCCGTGTCGGAGAGGTACGTGAGCAGGCCAAACCCGGCCGCGCAGAAGGCCGTGAAGCCCAGATAGCCGCGCGTGGCGCCGGTCCGGAACAGCGCCAGCACCAGCACGGCAAACGAGCCCACCGCGAGGGCGGCAAGGACGGTCCAGTTGATCAGCGCAAGGTTGGCGGCAATCCGGTCAGCGGGCATGGACCCGAGTGTAGCCGCCGAACCCCCCAACCCCCCCCTAAGGACACCGCGCAGAGTCGCAGGGCCGTCGGTCAGGGCGTGTACTGGACCGCCACAGCCACCGAGTCCAACTGGAACGTCTTGTTGGTCACCGTGGCCACATCGGTGAGGCGCACCCGGAAGAGCGATGTGCCCAGCTGCGCCGGGGTCCAGGCTTGGCCCCAGGTGTCGATTGTGGTGCCCATCGTGTAGGTGGCGAGGGCCGTGCCCGACAGCGTCACGGACTTGGCCGCGGTCCACGTGAGGCCGGCATCGCCCGAGAGCTGCGCGCACAGGACCGTCTTGCCACTGTTGTTGTTCATGCCCACAACCGCGGTGAGCGTGATCCCATTGACAGCGTGCACGGTGGCCGGGAGCCCGAACGCGTAGCCCCAGAAGCGGTGGCGGTCCTTGCCGGTGTTCGTGCAGCTGTTGGTGGTGTTCGTGCCGGTGGACGGGTCGCTCGCCACAAGGCCGTCCGTGGCGCAGGCATTGCCGGGGCTGGTCTGGTACCCGTTGTTGTCGCCTGAGCCCGTGGTCTCGGCGGTCTGGCTGGTGCAGTTCTTGACACCCGAGGAGATGGGCACAACGGTTGCCGACGTCTGGACGGAGTTGGCGCTGGTCCAGCCGCCAAGGTAGGTCTGCAGCACATAGAACCACGTGCCGGCCCCGGGCACGTCGGTCGCGACCGTCGCCGAGACCGGCGTCACGGTGCCCACCTGTGTGTAGCCGGAGCCGGACACCGCGCTGCGCATAACGGCGTAGCCGCTGGCGGTGCTCGACACAGAGGGGGTCCAGCCCAGGTGGACGGTGCCGCCGCCGGTGCCGGCGAGCGCGGTGGGCGCGGCAAACGATCCGGTCCCAAAGCTTGCACTCGCTGTAGCCGTCGCCGTGAGGCGGGCCAGCGTCACGGGCGCGGCGGCAGACCCGCCCAGCAGGACGGCGACGGCCACGGCTGCTGCGGCGGCGGCAAAGCGCGTCTTCACCCGGTCGTTCCTGGCTGGGGATGCCGCAGGCGCCGGAGCGCGTGGACGCGGGCTGGCAACAGGCGCTGCTCGTCGTCGGTGAGCTCCTCCTCGACAAGCTCCAGCGCAAACGCGAGCCCCAGCAGCACGGCGCCACTCATGAAGAGGAGCGCGAGCCCTGAGGCTGTGCTGAGGACCTGGACAAGGAAGCCCAACATGGGGATGACCATCTGGACGCGCCCGATGACCGCGGTCGCCGGCACAAGCGAGGGATCAATCGTGGCGTTGTTGTCGCCCTTGGTCTCAATCCAGAGCCCGTCGTCGCGCGGGACAAGCCGCGTGATGCGGTGGGTGAAGACCGCCTGCTTCGGGCCGGCCTTGAGGCTGACCACGTCGCCCACGGCCAGGCTGGCGCTGGCGACAGGCAGGTCCACGGCAACAGAGCCGAGGTGGATCGATGGCTCCATGGAGCCGCCGCCAACCACGAAGACCGGGGCGCCGGTGAGCATCGGGACGACACGGGCGATGAAGAGCGCCGAAACCACAACCGCGACGAGCGCGAGGAGGGCCAGGTCAAGGCCGCGCCGGGTGATCCGGGCGGCGGTGAGCGCGATCCGCATGGCGATGTCCTCCAGACGGGCGGCGTGGCCGCCGGATGTGGCGCTGCCGCGGCGTCCCGAGGGGTCGGGACGCCGCGGCAGGAGCCGGAGGGTGGGCTAGTTGTTGGCGGTCTGCTCGGCGTCGAAGGTGAAGGTTGTCGAGGTGGCAGCAGACTGGAAGGTGTTGCCCGAGCCAAGCGGGAAGCCCCACGTGAAGCAGAGGCTCTGGCTTGCGCCTGCGTTGATGACCTGGTCATTGGCGTCGGCGCCCTGAGTGGCGCTTCCGAAGAATGACCCGCCCAAGGAGCCTGTGTAGAGCGTTGCGCCGGCCGACGGGCACGCGCCAACCTTTACAAGCATCGTCATCTGGGCGGCGAGGCCCTTGGAGTCCGTGTTGGTGGCGACCGAGGACATCGCGTATCGGAGCTGGCCTGTCCCGGTGTTGCTGACCACAACGGTCTGGCTGCCGCCGTCGCCCGGCAGGATGTTGGTGGCGGTGAATACGGTGCTGGGGCTGATCGAGCCAAGCGTGATGGTGCCCGAGGTCCAGGAGCCGGTGGCGGCCTGACTGTCGCTGAAGACCGCAAGCGACATGGCGCCGGCGCCCACCGTCGCAACTGCGGAGGCCATGAGGAGGGCGGCCAGCGCGCGCCGGCGGCTGTTGCGGCGAGAGCTGATGGTGTCGCTGTACTTCGAGGCCAACGCGGTACTCCTGTTCTCCTGCTTCGAGCCTCTCGTCGAGAGTCGGCGCCCCCGGTTGCCCGGATCCCCTCGCCGTCACCGCTAGGGGTGATCGACGTGGCTCGTGTAGGCAATATCTGACAATGAGGCGACGAATGACGACACCCACCGGTGGGGCCATCCCGGGGTAGTACCTTCGTACTGACCCCGGATTGGTGCTGGCGCGCACCGGACGTGCCCGTGGAAACCACAAGGGCGCCTCGCGCGTCCGGGGGGCGCCGAACCGCTCCAAGGGGACACCGACATGACCACCCGCAGCCGTTCCATCGCCTTCCTGATCGCCGCAAGTCTCGCGCTGGGCGCCTGCTCCGGGGCGTCCTCTGTTCCGCCCGGCGGCAACATCGAGCTCGCCCGCTCCACCGTTGCGCGCGTGGCAGCCAATCCGGCCGATGCGGTCCTCGCCGGCAGCGCCATCAACGCCTTCGGCCTGGCGCTCTACGCCAAGCTGGCCGCCGACACCCCCAACACCGTCATCTCCCCTGCCAGCATCGCGCTTGCGCTGGGCATGGCCCGCGTTGGCGCCAAGGGGCAGACCGGCACCGAGATGGACGCGGTGTTGCACAGCCTCGCGAGTGATGCCAACGCGTCGTGGCTCAACGCCCTGGACGCCGCTCTTGCTGCGCGCAGCGGGACCTTCAAGGACGCAAACGGCAAGGACCTCGCCGTCGCGCTCCGGATCGCCAATGCGCCGTTCGCCCAAAAGGGCATGGCCATCGAGCCGGCCTATCTCGACGCCCTCGCGTCACGCTGGGGCGCGGGTCTGCGCCTAGTGGACTACATCAACGCCACCGAGGCCGCCCGCAAGGCCATCAACGGCTGGGTGAGCGACCAGACCGAGCAGCGCATCCCCCAACTGCTCGATCCCGGCGTCCTCGATGACATGTCGCGCCTGACCCTGGTCAATGCCATCTACCTCAAGGCCGCCTGGCAGGACCCGTTTGAGGCATCGGCCACGGCAAACGGCACGTTCACCACCGCGGCGGGCAAGGCCGTCACGGTCCCGCTCATGCACGCCACCACGTCTCTGCGCTACGCCAAGGGCCCCGGCTGGCAGGCCGTGGAGATCCCGTACATCGGCGGCAGCCTTGCGATGACGGTCATCCTGCCGGACGATCTGACGGCGTTTGAGCAGCAGTTCAACGCGGCGACGCTGGACGCCATCACGGCCGCCCTCGGCGAGACGCAGGTCACGCTCACGCTGCCAAAGTTCTCCATCGAGACCAAGGCCGAGCTCAGCGCACTCCTCGAGGCGCTGGGGATGCCCACCGCCTTCAGCGGTGGCGCGGACTTCTCCGGCATCACCACGGCCGAGAAGCTTGTCATCTCCGCGGTCATCCACCAGGCCAACATCGACGTGGACGAGAAGGGCACCACCGCAGCTGCGGCAACCGCCATCGTCTTGCGCGCAACCGGGATGCCCGCGGAGCCGGTGACACTCAGCGTGGACCACCCGTTCCTGTTCGCCCTGCGCGACGTGCCCACCGGCACCGTGCTGTTCCTGGGCCGCGTGGGCGATCCGTCGATCACGCGCTGACGCACACGCAGGACGCCGGCGGGGGCTTCAGGCTGCCGCCGGGTCCTCAAGCACCAGATCGTCGAGGTAGAACACCTCGACCCGCGGCTGCGATCCGATGCGGCGGTCGTTGGTGATGAACGCCGTTGCGCCAGCCGCCCGCGCGCTGGCGAGGTGCACGGCGTCAGCCAGCGCAAGCCCGCCTAAGCCTCGAAGCCACGCGGCATCCTCGGCGACGTCGCTCGTCAGGGCGACAAGATTGAGGCCCATCGACCGCAGTTCGCCAGCGGTCTGCTCAAACACGGATGCATCCCCAACACGTGCGGGACCGGCCAAGATCTCCACTTGGCCAACCGTCGCCATCGAGCCCAGCAGCACGCCGTCGTCGAGCGCGTCCACCACGGCACGCGCTCTGATCCCAAACTCCTCGCTGCCCTCGAGGAGGTAGATCAGGACGTTCGAGTCGATGGCGACACGCTTGTGGTCACTCGCCAGGCTTGCGGGCGACCAGACCTTCGCGCTCACGCAGGTTCTCCTCCAACTCGTCGCGGACCTCGCGGACAAACGTCACCGGATCCGGCCCGTACAGGCCACGCCCAAGTCCCCAGAGTCGATCCGAAGCCCGTGCCGGCCGCCTGCGAAGGACGAGCGTCTCGTCAACGATCTCCACGGACAGGCGCTCGCCCGCTTCGATACCCAGGCGGCGACGTGCCTCGCTAGGAATTGAGATCTGGTTCTTGCTGCTGACCTTGACGCTTAGCACCATGTGCTGATGCTAAGCACCACGCGGTCGCGCGTCAACCGCAAGCGTCTGCAGACCCGCTGCAGACCCGCTTCGGCGCACGACCCTTACTGGGGCCAGGCGAGGACCATGATCTTGAGCTCGGTCATGTCCTCGATCGCCCAGCGCAGACCCTCGCGGCCAAGCCCCGAGTCCTTCACGCCGCCATACGGCATGTGGTCAACGCGATAGGTGGGGATGTCGTTGATCACCACGCCGCCCACGTCAAGGTCGTTGAACGCCTGCCAGGCATCGGCGAGGTCGCCCGTGAAGACGCCCGCCTGCAGGCCAAACGCGCTGTCGTTGGCCGCGGCGATCGCCTCAGAGAGTTCGCTGAACTTGAAGGCGACCACGAGCGGCGCAAACGCCTCCGCCGAGCACACGCGAGCGTGGAGCGGGACGTCGGTCATCACCGTGGGCGGGAAGAAGGTGCCGTTGGCCTTGCCGCCAAGGAGCAGCGTGCCGCCCATCGCCACGGCCTCGTCAACCCATTCCTGGGTCCGCTGGGCATTGGCCTCGTCCACCATCGGCCCAATCTCGGTGGCCGGGTCAGCGGGGTCGCCCTGGTTGAGGGCCGCGGCGGCAGCGAGGAACTTGGGCATGAACTCGTCCCACACGGCCTCATGCACAAGCATCCGCTGGACGCTGATGCAGACCTGGCCGGCGAAGGTGAACGCGCCCGTCACGGCCCGCTTGGCGGCCCAGTCCAGGTTGGCGGTGTTGTCGATAATGACGGCCGCGTTGCCGCCCAACTCAAGGACAACCTTCTTCTTGCCGGCCTTCTCCTTCATGCGCCAGCCCACCGCGGGGCTGCCGGTGAAGCTGAGCAGCTTGAAGCGGTCATCGGTGACCATGCGGTCACCAAGGGTTCGGCTCATCGGCAGGATGCTCAACATGCCCTCTGGCATGCCTGCCTCGTGCAGGATCTCCGCCACCTTGAGCATGGTGAGCGGATCCTTCGAGGGCGGCTTGAGGATGATGGTGTTGCCCGCGGCGATCGCCGGGGCCACCTTGTGGATGGAGAGGTTCAGCGGGAAGTTGAAGGGGCTGATGCCCGCGATGGGCCCAATGGGGAAGCGGCGAGTGATGCCAAACCGACCCTTGGATCCCGGGTTGATGTCAAGCGGGATCGTCTCCCCGTACATGCGCT
>CAIYHO010000043.1 GCA_903925955.1 uncultured Chloroflexota bacterium | reverse complement strand
TTCCACGCACTCGAGGCAGCCAATGCAGTCGGCCGATGTGATCTTGGTTGCGGTAGCTACCTCGATGCCCATCGGGCAGGCCTTGGTGCACAGGTTGCAGTCAACACAGGCGGCGGCCGAACGCTCAAGGTACACGGGGCTGAAGCGGGCAACGATGCCGTTGGCCGCGCCAAGCGGGCAGGCGTAGCGGCACCACGGCCGGTCAACGATCAGGGCGCCCAGCAGCGTCAGGCCAAGGACCAGCGCGCCAAACCCGGTGCTCTCCTGCCCGATCTTCAGGATGGCGATCCAGGGATCCACGTCCCGGAAGACCATCACTCCAAACGTCGCCGTTCCCCAGATGGCCCAGCCAAGCACGGCGTACTTGAGGAAGCGCAACGGCCGGTCGAGAACTGCGAGGGGGGCGGCAGCGCGGCGGAGCGCGCGGACCCCGCGGAAGATGGCCGGCGAACGGCGCTGCGCAAACGAACTCACGCTGGCAACCATGTCCTGCAGGAAGCCCAAGGGACAGATCCAGCCGCAGAACGCCCCGCGCGCCAGAAAGGCCAGTAGAAGGACCGCGATGGCAAGCACAACGTTTGACGAGTGCACATGGGGCACAAACTGTCCGGCCGTCAGGAACGTGACGATCGTCTCGATGCCGCCAAACGGGCACAGCGCCTCAGGGCTGGTCCCCGTGGCGCCTGCGGCAGCAGCAATCGCGCTGTCGTAGACAACCCACGCGATGTAGAGCGCAACAGACACCTGGACAACGCGGCGGAAGCCTTGGATGCCGCGAAGTGCCGCCAACCCGCGGCGGGGGTGCCGGACGATCCCGGAGCCTCGCTTGCGCTTGGGTGGCATGTCGATGATCGCGAGTGGCTGATGGGTCACGGCTTGTGCTCCTGGGCTGGAGGGCCAACCAGCATCCATGGCCGGTTGGCGCTGACTGCAGCCTGCGGCCTGTCTGTGGATCTGCTGTGGAGTCCGCATGGAGATTGCTTGCAGGCCTTGCTCCCGGCCAAAACCCGCACGAACTCCATACGGGGTCCATACGGGATCCATGTTCGGCTTCGATGCTGCAGCTACCACAAGCGTCCGCTCCGGGAACCTCCCACAGGACGCAGCAGATCGAGGTATCGACAGATGAAGTCCATCGCCCTCCCGTTCGCAGGCGCCGGTCTGGTCCTGCTCCTCACCGTTGGGGCCGCCGCGGCCGCCACGCCGGCTCCCAGCACCCCGGTGGCAACGTCAACGGCCGCCATCACAACGCCCGCGGCAACGCCGGCGCCCGCGACCACCACAACCGGCACGGTCGCAGCAATCCTGGGCCTCACAGATGCACAGGTGATGGCCCTTCGTCAGCAGGGTCTGAGCCTCGCCCAGATCGCCGTGCAGCAGAAGGTGGACCCCCAGCGCCTGATCGACGCGCTGGCCGCGCAGTGGACCGTGCGTATTGACGCCCGGCTCGCCGCCGGCGCAATCACAGCGGATCAGGCGAAGACCCTCAAGGCCAACGTTGCCGTCCAGGCCAAGGCCATGGTCAACCAGGTCGCGGTGGGCGGCATGCGCGGTGCCGCAGTCGGCGCAGGCCCCAACGGCGCGATGCGCGGCACGGGTGCCGGAGCAGGCGCTGGAGCGGGCGCCAACGGCATGGCCGGCAACGGCGCAGGCCGCGGCGGCATGATGCGTGGCGCCGGTGCCGGCAGCAATGGCTGCCTGACAACCACCACGGCCCCCTCAAGCTGAGCAATTCCCGGGGCGGGCGTCCATCCACGTGGTCGCCCGCCCTACGATGACTGGCACCATGAGCACCATCCTGGTTGTCGACGACGAGCCCCACATCCGCGAGGTGGTGGGGTCGTACCTTGTCCGCGAGGGGCACGAGGTCCTCTATGCCGGCGATGGCGACACCGCGCTCGCCATTGCGCTGGAGACTGAGCCCGACCTGATCGTGCTTGACGTGATGCTGCCTGGCCGCTCCGGGTTTGATGTGTTGCGCGAGTTGCGCACCGCCGGACGCCACTCGGCGGTGATCATGTTGACCGCGCGCGACGACGTGATTGACCGTGTCGCCGGCCTTGAGATTGGCGCTGACGACTACGTCACCAAGCCCTTTGAGCCGCGCGAACTCGTCGCGCGTGTTGGGGCAGTCCTCCGTCGGTCGGCCGCCATGCCGGCCGCCCCAACGCCGACATCCCCTGGCCTCACCGCCCTGCCGCCTGCCCGCCCGTATCTCGACCTTGAGATCGACGAGGGCGCGCGCGAGGTGCGGCGGGGCCGCGAAGACCTTGGCCTGACGCGCGCGGAGTTTGACCTGCTCCTTGCCCTTGCAGAGGTTCCGGGCGCCACCTGGACGCGGACCCAACTGGGCGAGCGCGTGTTTGGCGAGGCCTACGACGCCTACGACCGCACCATCGACAGCCACATCAAGAACCTGCGCCGCAAGCTCGGCGACCGCGCAGACAGCCGCGAGTACGTTGAGACCATGCGCGGGATCGGCTACCGCGCGGCTCGCGAGTGACTCGCCTGCGGGCCCTGCGGATGGGGCTGGCAGTCCGCCTGGCCGTTGCCTTTGCGGGCGTTGCCGTCATCACGGCGCTTGCCATCGCCATCGCAACGCCGCCAATCGTCGGCCGCGGCTTCGCGGCGATGCAGTCAGCGCCGGCAGCGGGGGTCCCCAGCGCGGGCGGCGGTAACGGGCCAGGGCATGGGCTCGGGCCGGGAGCTGGCTCCCCCGGCGTCTACGCGGCGCAACTGCAGGCTGAAACAAGTACCACCATCATGATCGTCGCCGTCATGGCTGCCGCCGGCGCGTCGCTGCTGGGCGTGTTCATCGCGCGGCGGATCGCACGGCCACTGGTTCGGCTTGAGTCAACTGCAACCGCGCTTGCCCACGGCAACCTCGGAGCACGATCGGGGCTGTCGGAGCGCGGGGACGAGATTGGGTCCCTCGGCCGGTCATTTGACGCGATGGCTGCAGACCTCGAACGCGGTGACACGGCTCGGCGCAGGTTCTTCCAGGATGCCGCCCACGAGATGAAGACCCCGCTCGCGGTTATCGAGGCCACAGCTGCCGCTGTCATGGACGGCGTCTATCAACCCGACGATCGACACCTCGGGACCATCCGGACGCAGGCCCGCCTGCTGAGCCGGATCGTGGACGACCTGCGCACGATCAGCTTGGCGGATTCCGGGGCGCTGCCGCTCAGTCGTGGGCGTGTCCCGCTTGCGGACATCGTCGGCGCCATCGGCACCACCTTTGAGGCACGGGCGGCGGCGCGCGGCGCAACCCTGACCGCGACGGCGCCCCCCTCGGCGCGCTTGGTCGTCTCGGCGGACAGGGACCGGGTGTTGCAGGCAATCGCCGCCATGGTGGACAACGCGATCAGGTACACGCCAGCCGGCGGGCACATCACCGTGACCGGCGGGGCCTCGCCCTCATCGGCGGCAATGGCCCGGATCGAGGTGCTTGACGACGGTCCCGGCGTGCCGGCAGACGGCCTCAAGTTCGTATTCGACCGCTTCTATCAGGCCGATCCGGGCCGCGACCGCGCAGCAGGGACATCAGGCCTCGGGCTCGCAATCGCCCGGGCAATTGCCGAAGCCCATGGCGGACGCACGGGTGTCGAGAACCTCGCTGCAGGCGGTGCGAAGTTCTGGCTTGAGATCCCGCTCGCCACGGCGGACTAAGCG
Organism: uncultured Chloroflexota bacterium; assembly: GCA_903925955.1. Classification (GTDB taxonomy): domain Bacteria; phylum Chloroflexota; class Limnocylindria; order Limnocylindrales; family CSP1-4; genus CAIXZV01. The sequence goes on along the minus strand of CAIYHO010000043.1, from coordinate 8,529 downwards.
CGCCATCCACGCGGCGGCGCCTGAGCCCACGCTCAGGCGTCGGCCCCGTCCACCGGAACTACGCCCAATCCCCACGTCCGCTACACGCTGTCGTCACGCAGGGACCCCATCGTGATGGTCATCAGGTAGCGGGGGTAACAGGGCGCGTCGGCGTCACAGCACAAGGGTTCACCACATGCAGTCTCTCGGATCCAGGCGCAGAGTCGCAGCACTCGGCGCACTCGCGCTCATCCTCACCATCGGCATCGGCACCGTGGCCGCGGCTGGCCCCTGGAACACTGCGCGCACTGGCGTTGCGGCGCCAGTTGCGGCGACGGCCGCGCCAGTTGCCGCGGCGGCCGTGCGGTCCGGCGCGCTGACGAACGCACAGCAGACCTTGCTGGCCGGCATGGCCGAAGAGGAGAAGCTGGCTCAAGACCTCTACGCAGCGTTCGCCGCGCTGTACCCGTCTGCGATGTGGGACCGCATCGGGTCCGCTGAGGCAACCCACCTGGCCGCAGTCCGGACACTCCTCACCACCTATGCCATCGCAGACCCAACTGCTGGCCTCCCGGCTGGCACATTCGCCTCGCCATCGGTTGCGGCGATGTATGCAGACCTGCTGGCCCAGGGCTCCGCGTCCGAGGCTGCGGCCTTCGGTGTCGGAAAGCTTGTTGAGGTCGACGACATCGCCAAGCTGGATGCCGCGCGCGTCGGGGTCACCGCCGCAGACGTGCTCAGCGTGTACGCCAATCTCCGCAACGGCTCAACACAGCACCTCAACGCATTCACGCGGCAACTCCCCAACTGAACCGCCGCCCTCAATGGCCCTGTGGCCGCCGCGTGCGGTCCCGGGGCCTTCTGCGCATCCAGCAGCGCGTCCAAACGACGCCAGAGAAGTACTTGCGCAATCACGCAAGTAGACGCTACGATGACGCCGCACGCAGGGCCATCCATTCCTCGCTGCGCCCGACTCCCAAGGAACCCCGCCATGACCACACCCAGCACCCAGCGTCGCGTCATCATCATCGGCGGGGTCGCGGGCGGCATGTCTGCCGCAACCCGCCTCCGCCGTCTTGACGAGTCCGCGCAGATCACCGTCATCGAGCGCAGCGGCTACGTCTCGTTTGCCAACTGCGGCCTGCCATACCACGTGGGCGGTGTCATCGAGAAGCGCGAGGCGCTCCTGCTCCAGACGCCGGCATCGCTGGCAGCCCGGTTTCGCCTCGACGTCCGCGTCCGCCATGACGCCGTGCGCATTGACCGGGACCGCCAGGTTGTGGTGGCGCGGGACCTCAACACCGGGACAGAGTTGGAGCTCCCCTACGACGCCCTGATCCTCTCGCCGGGCGCCAGCCCGGTTCGGCCGCCCATCCCCGGCATCGAGCGCGCGCTCTCCCTGCGCAACGTGGAAGACACGGACGCCATGGTGGCGGCAGCCGAGGGCGCCAAGACCGCTGTTGTGATTGGCGGCGGGTTTATTGGCCTCGAGATGGCGGAGAACCTGGTCCACCGCGGCATCCAGACAGCGGTTGTTGAGGCAACCGCACAAGTCATGGCGCCGCTTGACCCCGAAATGGTGGCGCCCGTCCACGACAGGATCCGGCGCTCCGGCGTGGACCTGCGGCTTGGCGCCGGCGTGACCGCCATCGGCGAGCATGACGTCACGCTGGCCAACGGGGAGCAGCTGCCTGCCGACATCGTGATTGCGGCCATCGGCGTGCGCCCGGAGACCGGCCTTGCCAAGGCGTCCGGGCTCACCATCGGGCCGCGCGGCGGCATCGCCACCGACGAGCAGTTCCGCACAAGCGATCCCCACATCTACGCGGTGGGCGACGCAGCTGAGAAGCGCGACAGCCTTGACGGCTCCGAGACGCTTGTCCCGCTCGCCAACACCGCCAACCGCCAGGGCCGCTTTGTGGCGGACGTCATCGTTGGCCGGGCAGGCAAGGACCGCGGCATCCAGGGCACCGCCATCGTGGGGGTCTTTGGTCTGCAGGTTGCCGTCACCGGCTGGAACGAGAAGCGCCTGCGCGCCGCCGGCCGCCCGTACCTCGCCGTCCACACGCACCCGTCATCGCACGCCGGCTACTACCCGGGCGCCGACGGGATGGCGCTCAAGCTGCTTGTGGATCCGGCAACAGACCAGATCCTCGGCGCCCAGGGCGTGGGCAAGTCCGGGGTGGACAAGCGGATTGACGTCATCGCCACCGCCATGGCTGGCGGCCTCACCGCAAGCGACCTCGCGGATCTTGAACTGGCGTACGCACCCCAGTTTGCGTCCGCAAAGGACCCGGTGAACATGCTGGGCTACGCCGCGATGAACACCCGCGACGGCCTCACGCCCAGCATCCAGTGGCATGAGCTGGCAGCCGCAATGGCCGCAGGCACGGTGCTCATCGACGTGCGTTCTGCCAGCGAACACCGGCGCGGCGGCATCCCGGGCTCAGTCCTCATCCCCGTGGACGAGCTGCGCAACCGACTGGCCGAGGTCCCGCAAGGCCCGCTGGTGGTCCACTGCGCCGTGGGCGTCCGCGGCCACATCGCCACGCGGATCCTGCGCCAGCACGGCTGGGACGACGTCCGTAACCTTGACGGCGGCCACACCACGTGGGCTGCCGGTTCCTCCCTGACCCCCTCCACCAACTAGGCAGATCTGGAGCTCCGATGTTCTCGCAGAACACCTTCGCCCCCCGCACGCCCACCATCGACATCAACGAGCTGGAGTCCCTGATCGCCCAAGGCACCGTGCAGGTGCTGGACGTGCGCGATCCGTGGGAGTTCACGATGGGCCACGTGCCCGACGCCATCCACATCCCAATGCAGGAGCTGCCCGTCCGCCTGGCGGAGCTCAACCACGACAAGCCGTACGCGGTCATCTGCGCATCGGGCGGTCGTAGCCAGGGCGCGACGGACTTCCTCATCGCCAAGGGTTTTGCTGGGGCAGTCTCCGTCTGGGGCGGCACGAGCGCCTGGGCCCGCAGTGGCCGGCCCATCGTCCGCTGACAAGCAACCCTCCCCCAGTTGTCGCCTGATATGACCGAGCCCGAGAAGACGCGTCAGCAGATGTGGGACGAGCGCCACAGAGCGCGTGAGCCAATCGAATCCCCCGAACCTGATCCATCGCTTGTCGCGGTGGCCAGCGTCTGGGCGCCCGGGCGTGCCCTTGATCTCGCGGCTGGCGATGGCCGCAATGCCATCTGGCTGGCCCAACGGGGGTGGCAGACGACCGCTGTTGACTTCTCCGCGGTGGCGCTTGATCGGGCGCGCGCCTCGGCTGACGCGGCTGGCGTCCAAGTTGACTGGCTGCAGGCAGACCTGCTGGCCTGGCGCCCGGCGCCGCGCTCCGTCGACCTCGTCACGCTGGTGTACCTGCACCTTCCTGCGCCGGAACGACAGGCTGTGTACGCAGCGGCGGCCGACGCCGTGGCACCGGGCGGCCGTCTGGTGGTGATCGGCCACGATCGCTCAAACCTCACGGAGGGCACCGGCGGGCCGCAGGATCCGGCCGTGCTGTTCACGGCTGCCGAGATCGGGGCTGAACTCAGCGGCCTGACGGTCAGGACAGCCGAGGTGGTGGTTCGAGGTGCCGGCGAGGGCCGCAAGACAATCGACGCCTTGCTGGTGGCGGAGCGACCGACAGCCTGACCTGCGCTCTATCATCCGGGGATGAGCACCCCCACGACTGCCCCCGAGGCTCTCCCCGACCTGCCCATCCGCCTCACCGAGATGACCGAGTGCGGTGGCTGTGCAGCAAAGCTGGGTGCGGACCTGCTGGCCGAGGCGCTGGCGGGGTTGGGCGCCGTTGGGGCTGGCGGGGCGGAAGGCGCGGCTGCCGATGCGAACCTGATTGCGGGGCTTGAACCGCCCGATGACGCCGCCGCATACCGGATCAGCGATGACCTGGCCGTCATCGGCACGCTGGACTTCTTCCCGCCGCTTGTGGATGACCCCGCGGCATACGGCGAGATTGCCGCGGCCAACGCGCTCTCCGACGTGTTTGCCATGGGCGGCCGGGTGCTGTTTGCGCTCTCGATCGCCGCGTTCCCGGAGGACTTCCCCAAGGCGGCGCTGCGGGCGGTCTTTGAGGCCGCCGCGGGCAAGGTCCGCGAGGCGGGCGGCATGCTTGCAGGCGGCCACACCATCCGTGATGCAGAGCCCAAGTACGGCCTGGCTGTGATTGGCGTGGCCCACCCGGACAAGCTGTTCCGCAAGGGCGGCGCGCGCCCGGGCGATGTCCTCCTGCTCACCAAGCGCCTCGGCACGGGGCTGCTGGTGAGCGGCAGCCGAAGCGGCAAGGTTGCCGCCGCTGATCTCGACGCAGCGATTGCCCAGATGCGCACGCTCAACCGGGCAGCCGCTGAGGCGCTGGGCCGCCACGGCACCACCGGCGCAACCGACGTCACTGGCTTTGGCCTGCTGGGCCACGGTCTGGAGATGGCGCGCGGATCAGGTGCGCGGCTGGTCTTTGACGCTGCCTTGCTCCCCGCGCTGGGCGGCGCGCTGGATGCGGCACGGGCCGGCGTGGAGACCGGCGGGGCGGCGCACAACCGCCGGTTCACGGCGCCGGCGCTCGCCGTGGCGCCCAGCGTTGCGCGCGAGGCGGTCACGCTGGCGCACGACCCGCAGACATCGGGCGGGCTGCTGGCGGCCATCAACCCGGCCAGGCTGGACGCGGTGGAAGCCGACCTCGCGCGCTCAGGCGTGCCGTTCTGGCGCGTGGGCGTGGTTGAGCCGCTGGCCGAGGGCGAGCTGCCGGGCGTCGCCCTGCGCTAACGGCGCGGAAGCGCCTACCGAATGCGCTGCCAGGCCCCGGCGCAGCAGGCAATCACCGAGACCAGCGCCCAGATGCCCTGATCAACCAGCATCGAGGTGATCGGGTAGTCGTACCCGGCGTCACCGGCGGCAGCGGCCATGGCGGCGATCTCCTGGAGCATCAGGACGTAGTCCACGGCAAAGGCTATCGCGGCGCCCGCGATGATCCCGCCGAGGATGATCCCGGTGATCGTGGGCCCGTGCTTGTAGCCGGTCACCCGATTGACGGCCTGCACAATGATGGAGCCAGCAAACCAGCTCAGCAGGATGGAGAAGAACCCCATCCTCGAGGCGATGAGCGCGGTGATCACGCCACCCGCCAGCGCGACACCAACACCGAGAGCTGCGGGCACGGGCTTGACCGAGGTCAGCGGGTCAAACGCGGGCTTGCCGCAGTCCCTACAGCGCAGCCCCACCGGGCCCTGCATGGCGCAGCGCGTGCAGATGGGCCGGTCGCAGCGGCCGCAGCTGACCCACGTCTCGCGGTCTGGATGGCGATAGCAGAAGGACGGCCCGTCCGTTGCGGGGAGTTCCTCGGGGGTTGCTGCGTCGGTCATCCCCGGAGGGTGCCCGTAGTCCTCGGCGCCGTCAACAGGACGGCCCTACTCCGCCAGGGCAGCATCGGCCTCGGCGAGGATCCGGTCCGTCTCGGCCCGCACGGCATCGGGAAGCGGATCCACCTCGGGCCCCGCAAGGATGGCGCGCACCTTGTCCCGCGCCCGCGAGTACATCGACGGTTGCCCGGCGCCCTTCCAGGCGTCCAGGCCAATTCGGCCAATCAGCGAGGGCTCCAGGAACTCGCCGCTGCGCGACGCGGTCCGCGTTGACGGCATGGCGAGATAGTTGCCGCCGGGGCCAACCTCGGCAACATCGTCAAGCAGCTCCGCACCAGGCCCGGCGTCCACGCCGCGGATCAGGCGGTCCACGTAGCGCGCAAGCTCGTTGTCCACGAGGATCTGCTCAAGGAGCAGCGTCTGGTCCCCGTCAATCTCGCCAAAGCCAATGACGATGTCCGCCCCGGCGGCGGCCGGCGGGAACATCGTGACCAGCTTCTCAATCACGGCCTCCGGCCCCGCCTCGTGCGCGTCCGACGAGCACCCGGCAGCCGATGTGGGCAGGCCGTAGAAGTGGCCCATCGTGGTGAGTGCTGAGGATTGGATGCCCATCTCGGGCGTTCCCGCAAGGAAGGCGCCGCTGCGGAAGTCCATGGACCCCACCGCGCTGCCGTAGATGATGGGCCGGCCGGGGTTGGCCACCTCAAACACCACAATCGCCGAAAGCGCCTCGGCATTGGTCAGCGCGATGTTGGCGAAGACGCCGCCGGGGCCAGTTGTGCCCGGGACAGGCATGGGCAGCACCATGACCGGCACGTCCAGCCCGCCTAAGTCCAGATACGCGTCCAGCATGGGTCCGTCGTGGACAAGCGGCGCCACCGGACAGTAGACAAGCGATGCCGCGTGCCGTTCGCGGACGGCGGCCTCGGAACCCGCAAACGCGGTCAGCAGCGCGGCGAGATGCGGCGCCTGTCCGCGCGTGTGCAGCTCGTGCTCGCCGTGCCCGGAGTAGCCCGCAAGCATTGCGGCAAACTCGTGGAGCGCCCGGGAGCCCACCGGCGCGTCCGAGGCGGCAACCGGCGGCCACGCCATGACGGCCATGTCGCAGGCACGCAGGACGCGCATGGCGGCCGTGATGTCAGCCCGTGTGCCATACCGGCGCTCACCGGTCTCAAAGTCCTGCATAAACGCGGCCGTGCCGTCGATGGCGTACCGCGTCACGGCCGAGGGAACGGCGAAGTCCAGCGCGGGGTTGCGCGCTCCGAGCACAAACTGGCGGGGCGCCTTGGCGAGGGCCGCCTCCACAAGGTCCCGCGGCAGCCGCGCGATGCCCGTGGCGTGATCCACCTGTGCGCCGGCCGCCGCAAGCAGCGGCAGCGCCACGTCGCCGTGGAACCGCAGACCCGTCTCCGCAAGGATCCGCAGCGACGCCTCGTGGACCCGGCCCTGCTCGTCGGGCGAGAGGTAGCTTCCGCCAAATCGCATGCCCGTCCCTCCTACGCGTTCGATGCCGCGGCAGCCCGGGCGCGCGCTTCGATCGCAGCCAGCGCCGCCGCCACATCGTCTGCCATTGGCACGGGCTGGTGCGCGGCCACGGCCGTGGCCGCGGCCTCGCGCGCCTCGTCGATGATCTCGGGCCGGCCCTTTGCCTCCCAGCGGTCAAACGTGCCGTGGTAGCCCAGCCGCGGCATAAACCACTCGCCGCCGCGAACGGCGTCACGGGTCTCGGTGCGGGCAAGGAAGTCCCCCACGGGGCCCACCTCGTCCAGCGCGGCCACCACGTCGGACTCGCCCACGCCCACGCCGATGCCGTCGTGCATGCGCCGGCACGCCCGGTACACCTCCACGTCGATCATGAGCTGCTCAAGGCACAGCGTGGACGCGCCGCCAAGCGCTCCGGGCCCAATCAGCACGTCCGGCCAGGACAGCACCGGCAGCATCCAGTTCCACGTGCGCTCGTACGCCGCCTGGATCCCGGTCACGTAGTGGTCCGTCCCGCCGCTGGACGACGTGGCCGGCAGCCCGTAGAAGCGCGCCATCTCCGTGACCGCCGCACCCAGCAGCGAGTGCTCGGGTCCGCCGCCGCCCCATCGGCCGGTCCGCGGCTCCATCACCGCAAGGGCAGGTCCGTAGAGGACGGGCGTCCCGGGCGCCATGGCCTGAACCAGACACAGCGCGCCAAGCACTTCGGCATTGCCGCTCACGATGGTGGACCGCAGCCCCGTTGGCGCCGAGGTGCCCATCATCGGCATGGGCATGATGCAGATGGGGATATCCCAGCCCGCCGTGGCGAGGTACGCGTCCGTGTGGGACTCCTCCATCGCCAAGGGCGAGACCGGGCAGAACAGCACCGAGAACGGGTGGAGCGCGCGGACCGCCTCGCGGCCGCCGTAGAGCGTGCCCAGGATCTCAAGCAGCCAGGCGGCTTCGGCCGGTCCCGCAATCTCGTCCTGGATGTGCTTGGAGAAGAGGCGGTGGACCTCGGCCCAGTGGGCAACGGCGGGCCCGACACCTGGACCCTCCACACCCGAGTTCACCATCCGCCAGTAGAGGCCAATCTCGTCGATGGAGTCCACAAGCTTGGTGGCGTTGGACCAGTCAGCGAAGGTTGCCGCGCGTCGCACGCCGGTGGCCGGGTCGTAGAAGGTGGTGGACTCGCCGTCGGGCATCATCGTGCACTCGCCGGCGCCCGCCGTGAACGCGAAGCCGGGGCGACGACCGCCAAGCGTGTACTGGCGCGGCGCGGCGGCCAGCGACGCCTCTACCAGCGCCCGCGGGAACCGAACGCGTCGGTCGCCCTCGTCAACTTGGGCGCCAGCCTGGCCCAGAAGGGCTCGGGCCTTGGCGGAATCGATCCGCATGCCGGTACGCGCAAGCACAGCAAGGCTCTGCTCGTGGATGGCGACGGTGTCGGCGTCGGTCAGGACACGCAGCATGGTGGGCATGGCGGGACGCTACCACCGCGCAATGGCAGCGCGCGGCCTCGTTGCGAAGGCCGAAGCGGGATCGCACGTACGATCCGGGCCATGAGTACCCCTGACCCTCGCGCCGCCTACAAGGCCATGACCGAGACCCTCATCGCCGACATCCGCACCCACGGCGAGCCGCGCGGCGGACCCTTTCTCGGTCGCCCTGTGCTTCTGCTGACCACCACCGGCGCCAAGACCGGTGAGCCGCGGCT
>CAIYHO010000042.1 GCA_903925955.1 uncultured Chloroflexota bacterium | reverse complement strand
CGGACCCGCCTCAACCGCGTCTGCCCCACCTGCTCGCGTCTTGTGGGGCTGGACTGGTCGCTTTGCGCTTGGTGCGGCCGCGACTTTGAACGTGCCGACCGGCCCGTCGCGGAGCACGCCGCCGGCGGGTCTGGCCGTCCTTCTGCCACCAAGCCCGTCGTGTCGGTACCGGCCGCGCCCGCGTCGGCGCCTGCCGCGCCCGCGCCCGGACCGCTGTGGGGTCAGGGGCAGGCGGCGCCTGCGCCCAAGCCGCCGCGCGCGCCGGGTGCCAAGCCGGAGCCTTGAGCGATCCGATTGACGGCGGCTTGGATCTCGAGCCGGACGCTGACGCCGCGCCGGACGCTGATGCCCCGCCGCCCCAACTCCTTGATGCCGACGGCCAGCCCGTCCTGACCCTGTTTGGCCTGAGCGGCCGAGCTGTCCCTGCGCTCTACCTTGTGGGCTGGATCGGTTCCGCCATGGGCGCCGGCCTGCTGGTTGTATCGCTGATGGGTGCGGGCAACCCTGGCGCCCGCTGGATGCTGCTGTTCGGGCTGGTCACGGCTGCCATCGGCTTGTTCGCAGCCGTGGGCTCGCAAGCGGTGGAGCGCCAACGCCGTCCGTCCCTGCTGTATCGCGGGCCGTCGCCCGTGCTCACGTTCCTCGTTGCGGTGGTCCTGACGCTGCTGGCGCTGGTCATCGTCCTGGCGCCGCTCTCTGCGCTTGGCATGGACCCGGGATCGCCCGTGGGCACGCTGGTGTCGGTGGGCCTGACTGCCCTGGTCTACATCGCCGTTGTGCGGCTGCTCGTCGTGGGTCCCGGCGCGTTCACGTGGACGGACCTTGGGCTGGGCTCCCCGCGTGCTGCGGCGGCTCGCGATCTGGCTGCCGGCGTTGCGCTGGGCGTGCCGGTGCTCGCCGTGACCATCGGGCTCCAGATCGTGCTGGCCGCGCTCATTGCGCCGGTGCCGGCGATCCTGCCTGCGGCCGGCGGCGCGGGCGGGCTGCTGCTGGATCTGGTTGCCGCCGTCCTGATTGCGCCCATCGGCGACGAGCTGTTCTTCCGCGGCTTTGTCACCACGGCCTGGTCGCGGATGCTGGGCACCAACCCGGCGATTGTCCGGGGCGCCGTGTTCTTCGCCTTCGCCCACATCCTGACGCTGCTGGCCACCGACTTTGGCAACGGCGCCGCCACCGCGCTCTCACAGTTCATCGCGCTGCTGCCCGCGGGTCTGGCGCTGGGCTGGGTGTTCCTGTCGCGCCGGTCGCTGTACGCGGCCATCGGGCTGCACGCCGTGGTGAACCTGGGACTCGTGGTGCTGGCCAACGTCGCCAAGGGCTGAGCCGCCCCCGACATCGCTCGCCCGAAGTTGTCCACAAAGTCCCAGCCAAGTGGCGCGTGAGTCTCCGATAAGCGTCGGTCCCTAATCTCCGCTGTGTTCCCGGGTCCGGACGGCGGGGGAAATCGGCGGGCTCTCGTTGTCCGGGCCTTGGGAACACCACGTACGGCCATCCCCAGGAACTGCGCCCCGCCCCGAACGGAGCGGCGAGCGATGACAGTTGGCGAAGACCTTCCTAGACCCCCTGAACCCCCTGCGATCCCGGACCTCCCGGCCCACCGCGGCCACAGCCGCTCCGTGCGGGAGCTGCCCGCGGCCGAACGGCCAAGGGAGCGGCTGGCGTTGCGCGGACCCTCCGGGCTGTCCGCGGCGGAGCTGATCGCGGTGGTTTGGGGCACGGGGTCCGGCGGCCGGACCGCCGTGGACCGGGCGGAGGACGCGCTGGCGAGGCACGCAAGCGTTGGCGCCTTGGCCCGGGCGAGCGACGTGGAGCTCTCGGCGATCCCCGGGATTGGGGCGGCGAAGGCGGCACGGCTGGCAGCGGCGTTTGAGCTGGGGCGCCGTTCCGTGGCGGACTGGCCGGCCGGGCGCTGGACCATTCGCTCCCCGCGGGACGTGGCGGACCGGCTGATGGTGGAGATGACCCGCCTGGAGCGCGAGGAACTCCGGGTGCTCAGCCTCAACGCGAAGAACGTCGTGGTGCGGGCGTCAACCTGCTACGTCGGCAACGTGAGCGCGAGCCTCGTGCGGGTGGGCGAGCTGTTCCGTGACGCCGTGCGCCTAGATGCCAGCGGCATCGTCCTTGTCCACAACCATCCAAGCGGTGACCCGACGCCCTCGCCGGACGACCTCCACCTCACCGCCGAGGCGATCGCGGCCGGGCGGATCCTCGATGTGGATGTGCTGGACCACGTGGTGGTTGGCCACGACGGATGGGTGAGCCTGCGGGACCGCGGCGTCACGTTTGACCGGCCCGGCGGCTCACGGCCGGGGGTTTCGCGGGCGGCGTAGGCCCATTGCTGCTGCCCTAGTTGTGGCGTACATTATGTGGCAGCCATTCGATCTCCCGACGCGCATCGTCATCTATCGATCGGCGCTCAAGCATGGGATTGCTGAGGAGCGGATCCAGCATGCCGTCCAATGGTGTCGACAGCCTCTCGAGAACCCGGGGTGGTCCGGCCAGACGATCTATCTCGCGCCTGACCAATACGGCAACGCGCTCGAGGTGATCGGCGAGATCGATGACGACGGCGTCTTGTGG
>CAIYHO010000041.1 GCA_903925955.1 uncultured Chloroflexota bacterium | reverse complement strand
TTCGGCGTATCGCGTGTAGAACTCGCTGATCTTCGCGGTGTCGAGCGTGTCCAGATAGAGCGCTCTGTCCCAGATCAAGGCGGCAAATCGTGTAGGCATGTCCTCAAAGCGCGCGATCACCGGCCCCACGGTCCCCGCAGGGATCCCGCACACGGCGCTGGCCGGAAAGCCCGCGCTCAACGCCTGGAGATCGGCGATGGCCTTGGCATCGCACGCGCCCTTGGTGCAGGAGTAGAGAAGGACGAGGCCGCCGTGCTCAAGGTTGTGGACCCAGCCATTGGGGACGCTCCCGTCGTCTGGCCCGTAGACCATGGGTGTCAGCGGCCCGTAGCCCGGGTTGCTGAGGTGCTTGCCCGACGCGGGTGGGCAGACGGGGTACGTGATCTTGTCGCCGGCCTGGACGTGGTTGTTGCCCATGTCAGGCTGGACCTGGCCCAGCTCGCCTGGGGCCGGGCTGGCCACCGTGTCGATGCTGGTGCAGGCGTAGGCGGGTGCCGCCGCGCTGACGAAGACAAAGACGAGGCCGCCACCCGCGAGCAGGATGACCAAGAGCGCCAAGAGCGGGGTCCGCAGGCGCTCCATCGTGGTGCGCTTGTACGGGTGCGGCCGGTCGGTCTCGCGGCGACCGGAGCGGGGTGTGCCGGCCGAGATGGCGCCGTTGCCGGACTTGGGTACCGGGCTGGTCCGGCGGCTGGGATCGCTCACGTCAGGTGCTGCTCCGTGCGGACTCGGCGGGCATTGGGGACGATCGGCCGCCGAGGTCAGCGGGCGCCGTCGCGCGGCCAACGACGCAAGCGTAGCGCCCGGGGCCCGGAGGGGCTCCGCGCGTCCTGTCGGCCTCAGGGCTCGCTGAGCCAGGCCTTTACCGACGGCCGCGTCAGCCCCGTGAACAGCGCCACGGCCAGGGCGGCCACAAAGACCGCCGCAAGCGGCTGGGCGCCCAGGGCGAGCAGGAGGAACGTGGGCAGCGTGAGGGTGCTGAGACCCAGCGCCAGATTGCGCGACGCTTCCTTGCGCTGGAGCACAAGCGTTGTGGTGAAGATGGTGTAGGCCAGCAGCACCATGTCCACCACGCCCGGCAACGACACCGGCGCGCTGATAGCCATGTCGATGACGTAGCGCATCGACACCCCAATCCCGCCCAGGATCAGGAAGGCGTAGCCGAGGAAGATGCGGACGCCCGAGGGCATGTCCAGGAACTGGCGGATCACGCGCTGATCATGCCAGCCCCGACCAGAGTGCGCGGCCGGGGACGCGCCGCGGCCTGTCCGTCGCCATGGCGCAGACGCCGAAATTCCGCCCCTTGACAGGTTGCAGAGCGTTTACTAATCTGCGCTAAACCGGTTTGCTAAACCGGTTCATGGACACCCAGCCGCCACCAACTCGCTTGACGCGAACACCGGGACACCAGCCCGGAACCGACAAGCAGCAGCAGCTGGACCAGCGAGGAGACCGTGGAGGAGCGGACCCCGCGCCGACCGCGCATCGCCGACGTCGCCCGGGAAGCCGGCGTGTCGAAGACTGCGGTGTCGTTCGCGTTCAACAGTCCGGATCGTCTGGCGCCGGAAACGGCCAGCCGGATCCGGGATGTTGCTGTGTCCCTCGGCTACCGTCCGCACCCGGTCGCCCGCATGCTCACGCAGCGACGGACCATGACGATCGGCGTGCTGACGCCGCAGGCGCTCGCGGTCATCTTCTCCAACCCGTTCTTCGGCGCCTTCTTTGAGGGCGTGGCCCTGGCGGCCGAGGCTGAGGGATACGCACTCCACTTCATCTCGCCGCTGCGCGGTTCCCTGGCGCGGGCGATGGATCATGCAACCGTCGATGGCGTTGTTGCGGTTGGTCTGTCTGCGCGTCATCCCGAGGTGGAGCAGATCCGTGCCGCCGGTGTGCCGCTGGTCATGGTGGACTCGTCTGCCCTGCCAGATCAGCCAACCGTGGACATCGATGACGAGGGCGGGGCCCGCGCTGCCGCCCAGCACCTGATTGCCATGGGCCACACCGACCTGCTGATTGTCGGCGTTGAGCCGCCGTTCCCGGGAACCGCTGCGCAGCTTGAGCCTGACGGCGTCATGGGTCGTCGCCTCCGCGGCTACCGTGCAGCCGCCCTTGCGGCGGGCATCGAGATTGTTCCCGCCAGCTTTGTTGTCGCCCCCGCCAGCATCGACGGCGGCATGGCGGCTTTCCGCCGGGCCTGGACAAGCGGACTGCGCCCAACCGGCGTACTCGCAATGTCAGACGCAATCGCCGTCGGCGTGTTGCGCGCTGCACGCGACGAGGGGCTTCGTGTCCCTGAGGACATCTCGGTCGTTGGCTTCGATGACCTTGACCTCAGCCAGTTCACTGACCCGCCCCTCACCACGGTGCACCAGCCGATCCGCCTCAAGGGCGAGAGCGCCGTGCGCCTACTTATGTCCGTCGTTGAACGACGGGATCCATTCCCGCAGCAGGTTCGGCTGGAGACGCGGCTTGTCATCCGCGGCTCGTCCGGTCCTGCGCCACAACGGCGACAGGAGGTGGCCAGGGTCCGACGTTGACGGACAGGGATCGCGGTGGCGGCCGGTGCCATCACCGCACCGGTGCGACGCTCGAGGAGGACGCCGCAACGACCGGTTCTATCCGGACTCTGCCACAGCTGACGGCTCCGCCGGCAGCAGGCTGGCATTCATTCATCCCCAGGAGGAGAACACAACAGTGAACACCAAGCTTCGGCTGGCGTCTGCCGTTGCAGCAGTCGCGATCATCGCGGCCGCCTGCGGCACTAGCGCCACCCCCGCCCCGACCGCGGCCCCGACGGCCGCCCCGACCGCAGTCGCCCCGACCGCGGCCCCGACGCCCGCCGGCCTGACCGGCGAGATCACCCTCTGGCACTCCTACGGCTCCGGCGGCGGTGAGGGCACCGCCTTCCTGAAGGCCCTCAAGGCCGTTCAGGATGCCAACCCGGGCCTGAAGGTCACCGTCGTTGAGCAGCCGTTCAGCGACATCTTCAAGAAGTGGGAGACCGACGTCGCGGCCGGTGGCGGCCCCGACATGTTCATCGCCCCGAACGACAACCTGGGCTCTGAGGCTCGCGCCGGCGTTCTCGCCGACCTGACCACCGCCCTGACCGGCAAGCTCGAGGGCTTCGCGCAGGTCGCGGTTGACGGCTCCAAGGTTGACGGCAAGATGTACATGGTCCCTGAGTCCCTCAAGGCCGTGGCCATGTGGTACGACAAGACCGTCGTCACCGCGCCGCCCACCACCACCGACGCACTGCTCGCCGCCGTCAAGGACGGCAGCGTCAAGCTCGGTCTCAACCAGAACGGCTACCACATGTTCGGCTTCAGCGGCGCATTCGGTGGGTCCCTCATGGACGCCGCCGGCAAGTGCACCGCGGACGCGGGCGGCTTCGCTGACGCGTACGCCTACTTCCAGGCCCTCAAGGCTGCCGGCGCCAAGTACTACACCGACGGCAACGCCCTCAAGCAGGACTTCCAGACCGGCAAGCTCAACGCCGTCATCGACGGCCCGTGGCAGACGGCTGACTTCACCAAGGCCCTTCCGGACAAGCTTGCGGTCGCGCCGATCCCGGCCGGCCCCAAGGGCAAGGCCAACCCGCTGACCGGCACCGACGGCTGGTACATCAACCCCAACAGCAAGAGCATTGACACCGCTGTCGCTCTTGCCCTGGCCCTCGTTGGCACCGCCAGCGAGCAGGTCCTGACCGACGGCGCTGGCCACGTGCCGGCCGCCCCGGGCGTGACCATCAGCAGCGACATCGTCAAGGGCTTCGCCGCCGCAGCTGCGGATGGCTATCCCCGCCCGCAGAGCGCCCAGTTCAACAACTACTGGGGCCCCTTCGGCGACGCAGTCAACTCCGTGCTCGACAAGGCTTCCGATCCGACGACCACCATCGCCGGCGCGTGCAAGCTGATGAACGACGCGAACGGGATCAAGTAAGGTCCCACTGAGAGCAATTGGGGGGTTCGCCGCTTGGCGGGCCCCCCTCGCTCCCGGCACGCGCTAGAGCACCGGCTCAAGCGCGACCCGGGGTCGAGCCAAATCGCTTCCCGAAAGGCGCCAACAGGAGGGGCGGTTCCAACGACATGACGAGCGCTGCTGCCACGTTGCCCGTACGCCCGCGGCGTTCCCGCCGCAGGAACCTGGGCCCGTACCTCTACCTGCTGCCCGCGTTTATCGCGATGGGCATCATCACGTTCTACCCGCTTGTCTTCCAGGTGTGGATGTCCTTTACGGACTTCTCCCTGAAGAACTTCCGCGTCAACAACCCGGTTGCGCCAAACATGGTTGGGCTGGACAACTACGTCCGGATCGCCACGTCCCAGTTGCAGATCCCCAACTTCGAATTCCTGCGGCTGGTGCTGTTCAACCTGTGGTGGGCGTTCTCCAACGTCGTCATCCACGTGGTGCTGGGCGTGGTCATCGCCGTGGTGCTCAACACCCGGGGCCTCTGGTTCAAGGGCATCTACCGCGCCCTGTTCATCCTCCCGGTGGTCATCCCGGCCATCATCGTGGCCACGGTCTGGCGCAACATGTTTGACCCCAGCGCGGGTGCGGTGAACTTCCTGCTCCAGGCGGTTGCCGGCCTGTTTGGCGTGGCAGCCACGGCCCCGGGTCTGAACCTGGACTGGATCCGCCAGGTCAACGACCCCATCCCGTTCATCCCGCTGCCCCTGGCGTACTTCGCCATG
>CAIYHO010000040.1 GCA_903925955.1 uncultured Chloroflexota bacterium | reverse complement strand
GCATCTGAGCGTGGACCGCTGAGCGGTGTAGGCGGCGACTATTGTGCGCTAGCCGAGCGTGCGCGGGTCAGCCGCCCCGAGCAGGTTTGTCGGCGACACATTGCGGACGAGGCGTCCTGCAACCGTTCATTCTCCGTTTGACTTTGAACACTTAGAGCGCCACTATCCGTTAACCGTCCAATGACGCGGACGGACTGAACGGCTGGGAGCAGGATGCCCCGAACTGTTGAGCGAGTGCGGGATGGCGATCCCGGCGCCATGGGCGGCCGGCGTTCCCGTGCGACCTTCCGCTACAGCGCCTTCGTCCCAGACCCCATTGCCGACATTGCTCCAGCCGTGCCCTTTGCGACCGCGCGGAGTGCCGCCGACGCAGAGTCTGCGATCGAGGCGCTGAACCATCGAGGCTCCGTTGCCGGACTCGAGGCAATCGGCCCACTGCTCCTGCGCTCCGAGGCGGTGGCCTCGTCGCACCTCGAGGGGTATGACGTCAGCTCGCTGAATCTGGCCCGCGCCCTGGTCGATCCTCGCGCCGCACGCGGGAGCGCCCGCACGGTGGCGGCCAACGTGTCCGCGATGGAGGAGGCAATAGCGATTGGCGACCGGGACGACCCGATCACCGTCGACGACCTGCTTGCGATCCACCGCGTCCTCATGGCCGGCGACGACAAGGCGCGGCCGGGCGAGCTTCGCACAGAGCAGAACTGGCTCGGCGGGCGGCTCGACAGCCCGCTGGATGCGCGGTACATCCCGCCGCCCGAGGGTGAGGTCAGGCCCCTGATGCTGGACTTGGTCTCGTTCCTGGCGCGCGACGACCTGCCAGCCGTCGCCCAGGCCGCCGTCGCCCATGCACAGTTCGAGACGATCCACCCGTTCCGCGACGGCAATGGGCGCGTGGGTCGCTGCCTGGTCCACGTTGTGCTCCGCCGGCGAGGCGTCGCACCTCGCTTCGTGCCACCGGTCTCGATCGTGTTGGCCGCCCGGCCATCCGCCTACATCGACGGGCTTGTCGGGTTCCGCGAGGGAAGGATCGCCGAGTGGATAGCGTCCTTCTCGGCGGCCGCTGGGCTGGCCGCGTCGGCATCCGTCAGGCTCGCGGGCCAAGTTGAGCAACTGCAAGCGGCCTGGTTTGAACGCGCCGGACGTCCGCGGGCGGGGTCTGCGGCGGCGAGGATCATCGGCGTGCTGCCCGCCCTGCCGATCCTTTCCGCCCCAATAGCGCGAGTGTCGATTGGCACGAGCCAGCAGAAGACGCTCGCGGCCCTGAAGGATCTCGCAGAGGCCGGCGTGCTCCGGCAGATCTCCGAGGGCACCTACGACCGGCAGTACGCCGCCGTCGAGCTGTTCGAACTGGTCACCGCCTACGAGGCGAGCGTCGTCGCCCCGTAGCATGCGGTGTAGCCTACGATCCTCTTGTTCAGCAGCTGCGCGACGCGCCTGCTGAGCACAGAACACGCCGGGGTGTAGCGCAACGGCAGCGCACGTGCTTTGGGAGCCGCAGGGCTGTTTGCGGTGTACCCGGGGCCCTGCTGAGCGTGGACGGCTGAGCGGTGTAGCCGCCGACTATTGTGCGCTAACCGAGCGTGCGCCGATCCCGCTCCGACGACCTCGACTGCGACCGGGACCACCGGCCAGCGAACTCTCGGAGGTTGCGTCGTAGCCTCCACCAGCAATCCGATTGGCCGAAGCCGGGTCGGGGACTTGTATCTCGCCGGCCGAGGCGTATGGTTCGTCCACCGCGACCAGCGTCCCGCCCGAAATAGCCGCATCCGCTCAGGAGGGGATCGCACGTGGCCGGACAGGCGTTTCCGCCGTTGCTTCGCCGGGCCGCTATGAGCCTCTGCGTCGCGCTCGCCCTCATGTCCTGTGGGCCCTCGCCCACGCCGAGCCAGTTGCCACCGACCTCGTCGCCAGATGCGACGGCAAACCCATCAGTTGCCGCGTCGCCGACTGGCCTGGCCGGCCCGGCCCCGGTGCCATACGACCAGATGCCGCTCGCGCCGCTTCCAGCCCCGCTCATCGGGGTCGTCGACGACGCTGCGAAGGCCGCCGCTGATCTCGCCGGTGCCGTGTTGGCCGATCCCGTGAATGGTCTCGCCGCCCTCGAGGTGGCCCTACTCCGCTCGGGGTTCGTCATCCTTGGTGATCCCGGCCAGGCGAACCTGGCCCCAGCGTCCGCCGCGGCCAACGGGCTGGCCATCCCGGCTTGGCGGGTCAAGCTTCTGGCCATCCAGGTCCAGTCGTATCTGTACCTCGGTCTGGACGAGGTGGGCAGCAGCATCGCCGACGCCGTTCCCGACCTAAGTGGTGCCCCGATCGCCCAGGACGTCCTCGATGCCCTCCGTTCGGGTGCGGCCGACCCCGATCCGGGGCTTCAGTTCATGTCCCTCTTCCTTGCCGAGCTTGGTCGGCACAGAGCGGCACCCCAGGATCTGCTGGATCCGAGGGTTACTCCTGACACGGTGCGACTGGACACGCTCCAGTTCGCGCTCCTGACGTACCGGCTGGCCGGCGACATGATGAGTCTGCTCCCACCGTCGCCCACGCCGACGACCGGCTCGGTCCGGACCTCGATTCAGCTGGCCGTCTTCCGATCCGGCTCCGGGGTCGCCGCTGCCACGTCGGCAAGTCCCGCATGCAGCTTCACCGGTTCCGATGGCCAGATCGTCCGCGTGGGAGAGGCGTACATCAAGACGCTCTTCAAGAACCTGGTGCGGTATGCCATGGAGCACAGCGGTGCCGCCGTCACTCCCACCTGGATCGGGAGGATCTCCAACATCTACTCCGCCGTGTCGGGCATCTCGTCGCTGTTGAGCTACCTGTGGCTCGTCGCCTCCGTCAAGACGGAGTTGTCGATCGACAGCTCGCCCCTGGTTCGGACGAAGGAGAAGGGCAAGTCAGGGGAGACAAAGACGATCACTGCCCACCTCAGCATCGACCCGCCGGGTGAGAAGGCGGCGAGCGCCGCCAACTGCATGCGCCTCGCCTTAGCGTCCCTCGGCATGAGTTCGATCAACCCGCCCAAGAAGGGTCCGCTCGCCGGGGCAAACGTGAACTGGGTCGGCGTTTCCGGATTCCCGGCCACGCCGGGCGATCACGTGGTCTGGTTCCGCGAGAGCAAGAGCCACGTCTGGCACCAGACCACTGGGGCAGACGGAACCGCCGCGGTCATCGTCGAGGGGATGACGCAGGAGGCGAACCTGCCAGCCCATCCCGTTGAGGTGAAGAAGCACGCGACGGTCCAGATCGAGTTCGCCCTCAAGAGCAGCGATCTCGTTCCCGATCTCGTGACTGCCATCACGATGGCCGCGGGCAATCCGTTCGTCAAGCTGCCCTTCGAGATGCTGCAGCGCTGGCACCTCTACTGGAGCGAGCCATACACATTCGAGGTCACCGACTGGGTGAACGACTGCTGGACCTACGAGGGGTCGGTCACGAGTCTGAAGCCCAAAGGCCTCAAGGAAGCCACCGTGATGTCCTACAACCTCAGCATGACCCTTGAGGGGTGGATCTGCGCGCGGGCGGCGGATATGTCCGGCCACGCGATCAAGGCCGGGGACTACCTAGGGAACGGCTTCCTCGTAGGCTCGATCGACTTGAAGACATGGGACGATCACGGCAAGGTGACTTGCCATGAGACTCTGTCCATCGACAGCGAGTTCTCGATGGTCGCCCTGAGACGCGGCGATCAACTCGAGATCCACTTCCTGGCCGCCCGAGACCAACCCTTCGGGAAGTGTTGGCCGTGGGGCCTGCCCCTGGCGTCGATCATCCACGTGCCATACCCCCCAGCGGACGGAGTGCGGTACCAGGAGACGAACAACGTCACTTGGGCTCCAAACGATGTGCCCCCCTGCTGGAGTCCGGCGAACTCCCCTGGCGGGTTCAACTGCGGGATCCCTTCCATCGTCGCCGCCACTTCGAACTGGACGATGACGCTTCGACGTCCGTCACCCGGTGGAGCCGGCGCAAAGCCGTAGCAGGGGAGGCACGCGGGTATCGGAGCGGTGTAGGCTCCTCAGCGCGGCGGGGAAGCACGTGCGCTTTGGGAGCCGCGGGACCGTTTGCGGTGTAGCCGAGGCCCTTCTGAGCGCGGATCCCCAGCGGTGTAGGCGCCGACTATTGTGCGCTGAGCCGAGCGCGCGCTCATCAATGCGGCTGTCGGGCGGTGGCCAGACGAGTCAGGTCTTGCGTAGGGCATACCAACCGTATAAGGTTCCATATTGAACCATGAACGGTGCAATAGACCTCCTGTTCGGGACGTCGGAGGTGCGGCGGCGGATCCTGGCCGCCTTCTACGCGGCACCGGGGCTGGTCACGCACCCGCGGGAGCTGGCCCGCCGCATCGGGCACCCGTCACAGGTGGTTGGGCGTGAGCTCAGCCGGCTTGAGAAGGCCGGGATCTTGGCCTCTGAGTCCGTTGGGCGAGCGCGCCGATACAGCGTGAACCCGCACTCGCCAATCGCAGCCGAGGTCCGAGGCCTGGTGCTCCGGACGATCGGTGCAGAGGCGCTGATCACGGCGTCACTTCAGAGCGTGTCCGGCATCGAGGAGGCGTGGATCTTCGGCTCGCATGCGCGCGGCACGGAGCGGGCGTCCAGCGACATCGACGTGCTCGTCATCGGCGCCGTCGATCGAGCGGCCCTGTCGGAGCGGCTCGTCGATGTAGAGCAGGAACTCGGACGAGACGTCAACGTCGTCGCCTATACGCGCGCCGAGTTGGCCGCCCTGATCACCGCCGGCGACCCGTTCATCGCGGACGTCATGGCGTCGCCTCGCACGCGGATCCCCGTGGCTGCGGAACGCTGATGCAGTTCCGTGGGCTCGACGCGTTGGTTGGGCTGGGTCTCCTTGAGCCAAAGCCGCCTGATCCGCGCCGCGTCCAGACGTGGCTGGACCGGTCCCGGTCTGATCTGGCGCTCGCCCGCGATGTCGTCGGGCAGGTGGACCGCGACCGCGCGATGGCCATCGCCTATGAGGCCGGGTTCCGAGCCTGCGTTGGCGTGTTGTCGCTCGCCGGATATCGCCTCTCAAGCCAGTCCGGCCACCACCGGGCCGCCATTGAGGCTGCCGCTGTCGTGCTCGGCCAGGACGTGCGTCCGCTGCTCCGGCGCATTGACGGTGCACGCCAGTTCCGCAATGAGATCCTCTACGGCGACGCGCCTCCGGCTTCCGCGTCGCAACTCGCGCAGCTGATCCACGACGTGGACGACCTTCTGGGACGACTCTCGAGCGCCCTCGACGATCCAGGCCGCTGAGGCACCAGCCGCCAACTGTCGATTGCGCCGATTACCGTGCGCTAGAAGCGGTGTAGCCTACGATCTCGGTGTTCGGATGCTGCGCGACGCGCCTTCTGAGCACAGAACACGCCGGGGTGTAGCGCAACGGCAGCGCACGTGCTTTGGGAGCCGCAGGGCCGTTTGCGGTGTACCCGGGCCCCTTCCGAGCACGAACCGCTGAGCGGCGTAGGGGCCGATTATTGTGCGCTAACCGAGCGTGCGCCTATCCCGCTCCGACCACCTCGACCGTGACCGGGACCACCGGCCAGCGGGCGTCCGTCGTGATGATCCGGTCGGCCGTGAGCACCACTGCGGTCGCGACAACGAGCGCGTCCGGGAGGCGAAGTCCTGGGCCGTGCGCGGCGCGAAGCGAGGCGGCCACCCGGCCGATGGCCCGTGTCGCCGGCTCAACGCGGGATGGCAGCGCGTCCAGAAACTGGTCCACCGTGGCGACCGCCTGAGGCCCGCTCCGGCTCGGCGAGACGAGGCACTCAGCGTACGCGGAGGCTGGCAGGACGAACCCGTCGCCCGATGCCTGCGCGTCCGCGAGCGCCTGCATCACGGCGCCGTGGTGAACGTCGCTGGCGTCCAGCACCGCGATCACGACGCCCGCGTCGAGGACGATCAGTCCCACTCGTCGCGGAGCTCGTCCAGACCGCCAGACGGATAGACGCCCGTGAGGGCGCCCGCGAACCGGGTCACGGGGTCGACGTCTCGGGTCAGAACAACTTCGCCCGGGCCGCGAACCTCCGCGCGCAGCGTGTCGCCCGCCCGAATCCCAGCCAACTGCAGGGCCTCAAGCGGGAGCGTCACCTGGTTCTTCGCACTGACGCGTGTGTACCCGCGCCGTCGGTGCTTGACTCGTATCACCATGAGTCAAGAATAGGCGCATGAGCCCAGCGTGGCAACAACCGGGCTGTCGACCGCCTCACGTTCGCGGCGTAGCGCGCCGCCATCAGACCGAGCCGCCGCGACCTACGACGAAGGAACTGGGCTGCCGACGACGGTCACGCCGCCCACCAGCCAGTAGCGATCCGTCTGGCACGCCTGGGGAATGGGCGCAGTGAGCTGCGAGCCGATCGAGTCGGCGTGGTATTCCCCACCACTGATCGAGACCTCGTCGCCTATCTGGGCCATGACCTTCCCGCCCGAGTCTGCGATGCCGGTGTCGCTTCGGGAGGTGCCGGGCTGCCACACCACCAGCCAGGCGCCGCCTTGCTTGTCGACGAGGGAGACGCAGTCGCCCGACAGCGCGAGCCGGCCTGTCTGGCGGGCCGCCGGGCTGGATCCGCCCCAGTCGACATGAGTGGGGAGGTTCGTGCGAACGGGGGCGCCGCACGCAACCACCACGAGCGGGAGCGCCAGCACCCAAAGGGCAGCCCGAGGGATCTGCATCGGTCACCTACCTTCGATGCCGATTATCGTGCGCTAGAAGCGGTGTAGCCTACGATCCTCTTGTTCAGCAGCTGCGCGACGCGCCTTCTGAGCACAGAACACGCCGGGGTGTAGCGCAACGGCAGCGCACGTGCTTTGGGAGCACGAGGTTGTGGGTTCGAATCCCACCACCCCGACCACCTTCTTCACGGACCTCCTGCGCAGCCCCAATGAGGTCACTGGTCGCGTTGCCGCGGGCGATGTGATCCTTCGCCGCCGTGATGCGGAAGACCTCGTGCTCACACTACCCCGGCGCTGCGCGTGCCTGTTACGAGACGCTCGCCGCGGATCCCTTGGCCCGGTCCAACCGCAGGGGCCGCTCCACGGTGCGCTGGAGATCCGGTCCATCGGTGCGCACGCATACACTCGCTGGCAGTACGAAGCAACCGGGCGCGCGCGCGTCTGGTATTCCCCTGATGCAGAGCGATACATCGTCTGGGTCACGGAAGTCCACCTTGGCGCACCCAGCCGGACGCACTGAACCAAGGGTCCGAGGTAGCAGCAGGAGCCGGCAACGTGGATCTCGACGCGCGCCAGGTGATTGAGCTGCTGGGCCTCGTGCCACTGCTGCCTGAGGGCGGCCACGTGGGCGAGACGTATCGAGACGCGCACGCGTCGGCGATCTACTACCTGATGGAGCACCCGGACTTCTCGGGGCTGCATCGCCTTGAGCACCTCGAGGTGTGGGCGCATCACGCGGGCGCGCCGGTGAAGATGCTGCTGATCAACCCTGACGGGACGGTCAGCGAGCCCGTCCTTGGCGCCAACCTGCGCAATGGGGAGCGGCCACAGATCGTGGTCCCGGCGGGAACCTGGCAGGCAGCGGAGCCGATGGGCGCATGGAGCCTGACCTCCACGGTTGTGGCACCGCCGTACACGGACCAGATCGTGACGTTTGCCACGCGGGCCGAGATGGTGGAGCGCGGTCTGGGGACGGGCGTGCAGCAGGAGCGGCTGAACCGTCTCTGCCGGGGCTGACAGGCTGGCCTGCTACATTCGCAGGGCCTATCGCCCCACCCAAAGGTCGCTCGAATGCCCCGCCTGTCGCCCGCCCGTCTTGCCGCTGCCGCGGTCCTCGCCATCGCCCTTGCCGCATGCGGTGGCACCGCCGCGACGCCCGCCCCCACGGCGCCCGCGAGCGGGATCATTCGCCAGGATCTGGGCGCCTCGCTGCCGGGCAACGCGCCGGGCCAGCGCCTGAACCTCTGGCACTACATCATCCCGGCCGGTTCCATCCTGCCCCCGCACTCGCACCCGGGCTGGCAGATCGCCCGCGTTGCCGCCGGAACCCTCACGTACACCGTCCTCACGGGCTCCGTGGACGTGCAGCGCGCCAACGGCCTGCAGGTCAGCTACCCGGCCGGCCAGACCATCGACATCAACACCGGCGACTCAGTCTTGGAGAACCCGGACGAGCACCACAAGGCTGAGAACAAGGGCACCGTGGCTGTGGAGCTTTGGGCAACCAGCCTGCTGGACTCAACCAAGGACGTGGCCATCCCGGACCCGTCGCCCGCCAACTAGCCGAAACTAGCGCAGGGTGGCCGCCGCGCCCGACCGTCGCCGCGGCCACAGGCCCAGCACCTGCGAGCACCCGGCGATGATGACCGCTCCGCCAATCAGCTGGATTGGCGTGAGCGGCTCGTGCAGCAGCACCGCGCCCACAAACACGGCCAGCACCGTCACCACAAACTCCACGCTGATTGCCAGCGTTGCGCCAACTTCGGCCACCAGCCGGAAGTACAGGACGTAGGCAAGCGAACTGCAGAGCCCGGCAAGCAGCACCAGGTACCCAAGGTCCGCGGGTCCAGGCGTTGTGGGGATGGGCACCACCAGCAACAGCGGGAGCGTCATCGCCCCGCCAAAGAAGAAGGTGCCGATGGTCTGCTCCCACGAGCCAACGGCACGCAGGTGGCGGTGGGCGTAGTTGCTGCCGAAGGCGGCTGATAGGCATCCAAGCGCGGACCCGCAGCAGCCCAGCGCAAACGTGGCCGTGACCGGGACCGCGGGGAAGCCCACAAGCAGGATCACGCCGCCAAAGCCCAGCAGGAGACCAACTGCCTGGGTTCGCGCCATCCGCTCGCTGCCCGAGATCCTGCCCAGGAGCATGGAGAAGAGCGGAATGGTCCCCACGAAGATCGCCGCCATCGCCGTGCCAATCCGCGGCGTGGAAAAGGACAGGCCAATGAGTTGGCCGGCGACGGTGGTTGCTCCCACAATCGCGAGGGGACGCCAGTTGCCAAACCGCAGCGTCCGCCCGCCTATGCGCGCCATCACCAGCAGGATGGCGCTGGCGATGAACGCGCGGAACGTGACCGCGCCAATCCAGCCAAATGCCGCCACAACCTGCAGCACCAGCACAAACGAGACGCCCCAGATGAGCGCCATCGCGATGTAGTCCACCAGCTGGCGTCTGTGCATCGGCAGATGGTATCGGTCGGTCTGGCGTCAACCGGTTAGCATTCGCCGCGCCGGGCGGGCTGCGCCGGGCGGGGGCAGGGGATGGAGGGCGACATGCGCCGATTGCGCATCCTGATCACGAGTCTTGCGGTGACTGCGGCCGTGCTGGTGGCGCGCTGGCTCGTCCGCGACGTCATTGGCCTCCACACCGATGTGACCTGGGACGACATGCAGGTTGTGGTGACGGGGAACTCGGTGATCGTGGGCTTGATGATGTTTGGCGTGATGGCGGAGTACGGCGCCGCCCAGCCGCTCCCCGTCCAGATCGCCACGGCCATCTCCACACTGGATCGCCTTGTGCGCAATGCGGCCGCCATCAGCGGCTTCGACCCCGTGCCCTTTTGCCGGTCTGCCGCAGCGCTCACGGGGCACGTCGAGGATTGGCTCTACAACCGCGAGTCCGACGCCGAAATCTCGGCGGTTGTGGACGAACTGCGCGCCCAGCTTGTGGACCTGCAGCGCGCTGGCGCCAGCGATCTGTACCTCGGGCGAGCGCACATGGAGTTGGGCGTGGTGGATGCGGGCGTGGATCGCATGATGAACCTGCGCAACTCGCAGTACGTCAGCGGCGGCTACATGCTGATGTACGTGCTGACCGCAATCGTGGTGGTGTTGCTGCTGGTGGTGGACTTTGGCCGCACCGGGCTTGCGCAGTGGCTGATGACCGGGGCGCTCACCATGATCTACGTGTACCTGGTACTGCTGGTCCGGGATCTGGACAACCCGTTCTCGTACCGCCGGTCAGGATCTGCAGAGGTTGACCTGTCGCCGCTGCGAATGCTGGGCGAGGAGTTGCGCTCTCGCGGCTGACGACGCTCCAGCGGCTGCCGGCGCTCGGCACCCGACGGCGAAGTTGCACCCATCCGCCGCGGACGGGTGCGCGAACAGGTGGGCGACACCCTCATTGCGTACCCGAGAGAGAGCCATGACCGCCACGCCAATCGATCCCGCCCGCAGCCGGTCGCTGACCCGCTGGAACCGCATCCTCGCCATCCTCCACGCCCTGCAGTTTGTGGCGATGATCGCCGTCGGCTCCACAGCCGCGCGGTTTGCGCCATTTGTGCCCACGGTCAAGCCCGTCCTGACCAACGGCAAGTTCAGCGGCATCGAGCAGACGCAAGTCCAGTTGTTCGACATCCCGCTCGCCTGGTTTATCGCCAGCTTCTTCCTGATGAGCGCCATCGCCCACTTCGCCGCCGGCTGGCCGCTGCGGGCACGCTACGAGGGCTGGCTCGCGCGCGGCATGAACCCGCTTCGCTGGGTTGAGTACGCGTTCAGCTCCACGGTGATGATCGTGGCGATCGCCTACATCTCGTACATCAAGGACTTCCCGGCCCTGATCGCCATCGCCGGCTGCAACGTGGCGATGAACCTGTTTGGCTGGAGCATGGAGTCCGCCAACGAGGGCCGCCACGACCGGCCCGATTGGAAGCACTTCATCTTTGGCTGCGTCGCCGGCATCGCGCCCTGGCTGGGCATCTTCTCGCTGCTGCTCGCGTACGGCTTCCAGTCCGACCTGCCCGCTGGAGCCGGCATCCCCGCCTTCGTCTACGCGATCGTCGGCACGCTGTTTGTCTCGTTCAACATCTTCGCCATCACGATGGTTCTGCAGTTCAAGCGCGTGGGCCGCTGGCGCGACTACCTCGCCGGCGAGAAGACCTACATGGTCCTGAGCCTCGTCGCCAAGACGCTGTTGGCCTGGCAGGTCTTCTCCGGCACGCTCCGACCCGGGGGCTGATCCGTCCCTCGCTAAACGGTTGGCATCGACGGTGTCGGGTTGTTGCAGGGCAGCTCGACACCGTACGATCACGCCATGGCCGTAACCACCGTGATGACCTTCCCAACGCTTGACCAGGCGGAGTCCGCGCTCGACTGGATTGGGCTCAACTTCGCCGATGCCGAAAACGCCTTTGAGGGCGACATCTTGCCGGAGGATTCCGAGCTGCTTGATGAGGCCATTGGCGACCCGGACTCCCCCGATGCGGTGCGCGCGCTTGCCCAAGCGCTGTTGACGCTGCTTGCGGGCAGCCCCGCTGGCGTCGCCTACCGGGTGACGTTCGAGGCATAACCGCCCGGGCTGGCTCCCGTCTGACATGGGCAGGTGCGTTTCGGCGACACCGCCGGGCGCCGCCACGCCGTACGTTGTGCGCCACTTTGCGGTGACCCCGACTTGGTGACCCCGACGACCCTTGCGCAGGAGCCCCGCCCAATGATGCCCCCCGTCTCTCTGCCCGCAACGCCCAGCCGCGGCCTTCGCCATGAGCGCTTTGCGTTTGTGGCGGTGCTGTTTGTCGTCTGGATGGCGGTGACGCTCGTTGGCGAGCTGGTCATGGCCAACCTTGCCGGGACCGACCTGCACGGGCTCGCCACTTCTGCGCCGCTCTACCCGGTGATGGCCGCGGCCGTCCTGCTGCTGGTGGTGGGCCTGTTCCGCGGCTGGCTGGGCCAGATTGGCCTTGGCCTGCCGCACTCGTGGCGGCTCTACGGGCTGCCGGCAGCGGTCACCGTGGTGGGCCTGATCGTCACGCTGTTTGCCGGGGTTCCCGCGGCGCTTGGTCTGGTCTTCCTCAACGCGATGGCTGTGGGCCTGTCCGAGGAACTGATGTTCCGCGGCATTCTGGACCGCTGGTTCCGCTCGGCCATCGGTCTCGTCAAGGGTGTCGTCGTCGTGGCCGTTGTCTTTGGCGCCATCCACGCGTTCAACGCCGTGATTACAGGAGAGGTTGCCGCGGCTGCCACGCAGGCGGCCTTCAACGCGCTGGCCGGCCTCTGGTACGGCGTCGTCCGCGTCCGCGGCGGGTCGATCTGGCCGCTTGTTGTGATCCACGGCCTCTGGGACACGGCTGTCCTGGCCTCGGGGCTGAACGGCAGCACGGCGGGCGCGCTGCTGCTGAGCGTCGGCGCGCTTGTGCTGGTCGTCTACGGGATCATCCTGACGGTGGGCCTGGCCCGTCACCAGGGCGAGCACGGCGACCCCGCCTGACGCCGTCAGGGGCCTGACCCGGCGATTCCGGCGCCCGGTCAGCCCGCGGCGGCGCCCGCACCGGCCCGCGGCGGCGCCCTGCCGGCCCGCGGCTCACCCCGTGAGTCATCGGTTGCACGCCGGCGCGGTTTGGCACGCCCGATGGGTCAACCGGCGCTGGAGGCACCCCTTGGGCCCAGGTTCGTGCGCGGATTGACTCACCCGGTGAGCACGAGCGCGCGATGACTCACCCGGTGAGCCGCCGCGTGGCCGGCGCCGCGTGGACGGTGAGCCGCCGCGTGGCCGGCGCCGCGTGGACGGTGAGCCGCCGCGTGGCCGGCGCCG
>CAIYHO010000039.1 GCA_903925955.1 uncultured Chloroflexota bacterium | reverse complement strand
GAGTTCACATCGACGGCAAGGTTTGGCACCTCGATGTCGGCTCGTCGCATCCTGGGGCTGAAGCAGGTCCCAAGGGTCCGGCTGTTCGCCGGTTAAAGCGGCACGCGAGCTGGGTTCAGAACGTCGTGAGACAGTTCGGTCTCTATCCGCCGTGGGCGTAGGGAACTTGAGTGGAGCTGCTCCTAGTACGAGAGGACCGGAGTGGACGAACCGCTGGTGTGCCAGTTGTCCCGCCAGGGGCATCGCTGGGTAGCTATGTTCGGTTGGGATAAGCGCTGAAAGCATCTAAGTGCGAAGCTCGCCTCAAGATGAGGTTCCCCACCGGGTTAACCGGGTAAGACCGCAGAGAGACCATCTGCTTGATAGGCAGCATGTGGAAGGCCCGTGAGGGTTGAAGCTGAGCTGTACTAATGGTCGAGGGCTTGACCTCTAACCAGCACCTGACCAGGGGTCAGCGTGTGTGGACGATTGGTTCCCCATTTCGCGAATGCTGATCTTTCGATGGCGCCTGGGTCCCACGGGACGCCGGCCGCTGCCGTCATCTACCAGATGCATGCAATCCCGGTGACTCTAGCGGAGAGGCCACACCCGTTCCCATCCCGAACACGGAAGTTAAGCTCTCCAGCGCCGACAATACTGAGAGGGTAGCCTTTCGGGAAGATAGGTCGTCGCCGGGATTGTTGCTTTTAAGGGCCAGGCGATCCAGGGGGAGCGTCCGGCGGCAGACGTTGGTGCGTGCGCGTCCCGCGCTCCCCGCGCTCCCGTCGCGTCCCTGCGCGTTGCGTGTGCCCAGCATGTGCCCGAGGCGGTGGCCGGTTTCGACGGGTATGCTCGCGTCATGAGTAGCGCCCCCCGGAGTGATCCGCCGCAAGCCCCGTCGGGGTCATCAGCCGTCCCTGGCGCCGCACTCGGCGCGGTGTGCCCCTTCCTGCGCTCGCGCGATGGTGCGTGGTCCAGCGCGTTCCCTGCAGTGGCCCAGCAGTGTTGGGCCGTGCGGCCGGCTGTTCCCCTTGCCGTGGCAAAGCAGCGCGACCTGTGCCTCAGTGCCACACACCAGGAGTGCGCAACCTATCGGGCCGCGCTCGCGGCAGATGAGCCTAAGGTGGGGGAGGGCGCCTCGTGGACGGCGCCAGCTGGCGCAGACACGGCGAGCCTTTGGCCGTGGACTCGTCCGGTGCCCGTGGCGCTGGAGCCAATCCGAGGGGTTGGGCGGTCCCGGCTACCGGATGCGCTGGGCGGCCAGGTGTTCCTGGTTGGCCTGATGACCGCGGCACTCGTCATCTTTGTTGTCGCACGTTCGGGAGCCCCAACCGGGGACCAAGGCACGGTGCAGAGCGTTGCGCCCACCCTGGAAGCAGTGGTCACAGCGTCGCCCGCTGATCCGGCTACCCCCAAGCCCACCGCCGTGGTGACACCCCGTCCTGCCGTGACCCCGTCACCTGTCCCAACCGTGGACCCAACGGTGGCGCCCACCCCGGCCGCCACGCCCAGGCCCACGACTGCTCCGACACCGGCGGCATCTGTCCGAACGTACACGGTGGTGAAGGGTGACACCCTTTGGGCGATCTCCGTTAGGTTCGGCGTGACAGTCAAGGCGATCATGACGGCCAACAACATGACGGCCACCGTTGTCCATAGGGGCGACGTGCTGATCATCCCCTGATCCGCGCGGACCGCGTCGCGCCTTACCGCTGGCAGCTGCGGCAGAACCCCGTCGGGAAGCCGCCGGCCGAGACCTGGGTGAGCTTGCCGCCACAGCGAGGACATGGTCCGTCACCTTTGCCGTGGACGCTGAGGTGGTCGCGCACCTGCTTCTCGAAGGTTGGCGGCACACGCTTGCGGAGAACCTCGATTGACGCCGGCAGAACGCTTCGCATTGCGTGGTAGATGGCGTCCACCTCTTCTGGGGCCAGCGAGCTGCGCTTGCGGAACGGCTGGAGCCCTGCCGCAAAGAGGATCTCGTCGGAGTACGCATTCCCAATCCCGGCCACAAACGCCTGGTTGCGCAGCAAGTTCTTCAGTTCTCCCGGGTGTCGGCGAATGCGTTCCCGCCATACCTCGAGGGTGAGTGCGGGGTCCATGGCGTCGGGGCCCATCTCGCCTTCCTCCAGCCCGGGCACGGGACGCACGATCCCAGAGGGCAGCACGTAGACCTTGCCCATCTGCGTCGGATCGCGATAGCGCAGCATCGGGATGGCCTCGTCGTGCGCCATCCACGCCGAAGCCGCCGTCCAGGTCGCAGCATCCCGTGGCGGCCCGCCCGTCCTCGCGCCCAGGGTGAACTCGAGCGCCGTTCCGGCCGGCGCCTTCTCCCCGCGAGCTGCCAACTGGAAGCGCCCTGTAAGCATCGGGTTCACCACCACGCGGTCGCGCTCGAAGGTCAGGACAAGGAACTTGCCCACCCGATGGACGGAGCCCAAGGTCTGTCCAACCAGCGCCTGCAACTCAGCAGGAGTACCGCGCACCGAAAGAGGCATGAGCGCACGCACGGCAACGACGCCGCGCAGCGCAAGCGCGGCATGGAGCGCATCGGCGACAACGTCTAGATCGGGGAGCTCGGGCACGGTGGCGCATTGTAGCCGCGAGATCCGCGTGGTAAACTCCCGCCGCCCTCGGGCACGGACAGTTGAAGAGCACGACCAGTGTCGCCAGCGCGAAGGAGCGGACCGCCGGACAGGCAAACCACCGATCCAACTCCTCTCGGACAGACGGCCCCGGCATTGGCTCGGCGGCCGTTCGTGATTCTTGGGACAACCTTGAAGGAGACAGGATCACCTTGACCGAAGAGCAGCAGGGCGGGATCACGCCGGCAACGGAGGCGGACGCCTCCGCGGAAGCCCCGGCGCCCGAGGAGACCGTCACGGCACCCGCCGCAGACGAGCCCGCCATCACCGAGACCGCGGCTGACGCCGCCGCACCCGCCGAGGACGTGGCACCCGCCGCGCCTGCCGAGCCCGAGGCGTCCGTTGAGGACGTTGTGCTCGTGTTTGAGGACGAGGCAGCCGACGCGCCGCCCGCCGCAGACATCGAGCCCGAGGACGAGGAGCCCGTGGTCATCTCGCGCAAGCTGGGACCCGAGCCCACCACGATGGCAGAGCTCCTCGCGGAGCAGAACGCCGACATCAAGAGCTTCAAGCACGGTGATGTCGTCGAGGGAACCGTTGTCCGGATCGACAAGGACGAGATCCTGGTCGATATCGGCGCGAAGTCCGAGGGCGTGGTCTCAAACCGCGAGCTCTTCGGCCGACATGCAGAGACCCAGCCGCAGCTCGCCATCGGCGACGTTGTGCTGGTGTACGTGCTCCAGCCGGAGTCGCCTGAGGGCCACGTTGTCCTCTCGCTCCGTCGGGCCGGCCTCGAGCGCAAGTGGCGCGCGATGCAGGAGCAGTTCGAGACAGGGGTCATCATTGACGCCCCGGTCATCGACCACAACAAGGGCGGCCTGATCGTCGACTGCGGCATCCGCGGTTTCGTGCCGATCAGCCAGATCGTGGACTTCCCGCGTCGGCCGCAGAACGAGCAGCCCCGCGACGCCGCGCAGGAGATCGCCGAGAAGCTGCAGCCGTACATCGGCCGCAAGCTCCGGCTCAAGATCCTTGAGGTCAACCGCAAGGCCAACCGGCTCATCCTCTCCGAGAAGGTCGCCCTCTACGAGGAGCGTCGCGAGAAGCGGGACGAGCTGTTTAGCAGCCTCACGGTCAACCAGAAGGTCACCGGTAACGTCCGGTCGATTGCGCCGTTCGGCATCTTCATCGACCTCGGCGGGATTGACGGCCTCGTCCACAAGAGCGAGCTCTCGTGGAACAAGGTCAACAACCCGGAGTCCGGCTACAAGGTCGGCGACGAGGTTGAGGCTGAAGTCATCGACATCAACCACGAGCGCGGCCGGATCAGCCTGTCGATCCGCCGCCTCCAGCCCGATCCCTGGGAGTCCACAGTTGCGGACTTCAAGGTGGGCGATGTCATCGACGGCACCGTCACGAAGCTTGTGAACTTCGGCGCCTTCGTTCGGGTCCGCGAGGGCCTCGAAGGCCTCATTCACATCAGCGAGCTGAGCCACCAGCGCGTCGCCCACCCGGGTGACGTGGTCCACGAGGGCCAGGTGCTCAAGCTCAAGATCATCAGCCTCGACTCCGAGCGCCATCGCCTCGGCCTCAGCCTCAAGCAGGCCGAGGAAGCGCCGGTTCGCCCGACGCCCGAGCCCGGAACTGTCACCACCCCGTCGCCCATGCCGTCGCCGGCCGCTCCCCGCGAGCCGCGTGAGCGCCGTGAGCGCCGTGAGCGCCCCGAGCGCGGCTACTCGCCGACGGACGCCGCGTCCGAGCCCGAGGGCGGGATTGACACGACCCTTGGGTCGCTGTTCGCCCAAGTGCGCAACCAGCTCGTAGCCGCTGAGGCCGCCGCTGCCCCTGCCGCCGAAGCACCTGCCGACGAGGCTGCACCCGCAGCCGAGGAGCCGAAGGCCGCAACGCCCAAGGCAAAGAAGGCTGCAGCAGCCCCTGAGCCGGTTGCGGAGGCTGCCGCCGAGGCAGTCGTCGAGCCGACCCCTGAGCCGACCCCTGAGCCGGCCGCGGAGGCAGCCGTCGAGGCCGTCGCCGAGACGGTCGTCGAGCCGGTTGCGGAGGCTGCCGCCGAGGCAGTCGTCGAGCCGACCCCTGAGCCGGTTGCCGAGGTTGTCGCCGAGGCAGCACCGGTTGCCGAGGAGGCTCCCGCCTCCGAGCCTGCGGTCGACGCCGATCCGGCCTGACCCTAGCGGGCCTGGGGCCCGCGTTCGCTGAACCACATGACGACCCGTCGGGACCCCCGGCGGGTCGTCTGCATTTGGGTCTCGCGGTACATCCCAAACCCGTTGTGGAGCGAAGGAACCACTACAGGCCCCCGTAAGACGGGGGTGCTAGCATGGCCCGAAGGTCGCCCCCAGCGGCACGGAGAAGAGCACCCGGATGGATCGGTTCGACAAGTTCACAGATCGCGCGCGCAAGGTCCTGACGCTGGCTCAGGACGAGGCGCAGCGGTTTAACCACAACTACATCGGCACGGAGCACCTGCTCCTCGGCCTCGTGCGTGAGGGTGAGGGCGTAGCTGCACGCGTGCTCGAGAACATGAACGTCGAGCTGCCCAAGGTTCGCACCGCGGTTGAGTTCATCATTGGGCGCGGCGACCGGCCGGTTGTGGGCGAGGTGGGCCTGACGCCCCGCGCGAAGCGCGTCATCGAGCTGGCCATCGACGAGGCTCGTCGGCTGGGTCACAACTACATCGGCACCGAGCACCTGCTGCTTGGCCTTGTCCGCGAGGGCGAGGGGATTGCCGCAGGCGTCCTTGAGAGCCTGGGTGTCAACCTGGACAAGGTCCGCCACGAGGTCATTCGCGTCCTGTCGCAGTCCTCCTCATCGGGCCCCGCTCCCGAAGCCAAGCGCGCCAGCAAGACGCCCACGGTTGATGCCCTGGGCATCAACCTGACGGACGCGGCCCGCGCTGACAAGCTTGACCCGGTCATTGGGCGTGAGAAGGAAATCGAGCGCGTTATCCAGATCCTGGGGCGCAAGACGAAGAACAATCCCGCGCTCATCGGTGAGCCGGGCGTGGGCAAGACCGCGATTGCGGAGGGGCTGGCCCACCGGATCGTGGCTGGCGACGTGCCGGACATCTTGCTCAACAAGCGTGTCCTCACGCTCGACATCGGCTCGCTTGTCGCCGGCACCAAGTACCGCGGCGAGTTTGAAGAGCGGCTCAAGAAGATCATCGAAGAGCTGCGCAACACCAACGACGCCATCCTCTTCATCGACGAGCTCCACACGCTTGTCGGGGCGGGTGCCGCCGAGGGCGCGATTGACGCTGCCAACATCCTCAAGCCCCCCGTATTCAACGCCAGCCTGGCTGGCATCGGCGAGCGCGATGACGCCGCCGAGATCTGCCGCGACAGCAGCGGCAACCCCGAGCCGGACAGCGACCTGAACGATACCGAGAATGTGCCGCTCAAAGAAAAGATTGAG
>CAIYHO010000038.1 GCA_903925955.1 uncultured Chloroflexota bacterium | reverse complement strand
GGTTGTGCTCGTACTACCTCCGGCGCCCATTCTCGCATCCCCGGCCCGCCCTAGACTCACTGTTGATGCTCACCCTCGTCCTCACCCGCCACGGCCTGACCGATCGCTCCACGCCGGAGCAGCACATCGGGCAGCGCATCGACATCTCCATCAACGCCGCCGGCCGAAGCCAAGCGGAGGCGTTGGGCCGCCGTCTTGCCCGGGTCAGGTTTGACCGCGTCATCACCAGCCCCCTGTTCCGCGCCCGCGAGACCGCGCTGCTGGTTTCCGCAACCACCCCGGCCGAGGCGGACCCGCGGCTCAAGGAGATGGACTACGGCGACTGGGAGGGCCGGACGTACGACGAGGCGCGCGCCGAGGACCCCGCGTTGCGCGACGAGTGGGTGGCTGCTCCCGACACCACCCACTGTCCCGGCGGCGAGAACGGCAACGAGGTGGCGGCCCGCGTAGGCCAGTTTCTGACGGACCTCCTGGAGGAACAGCGGAGCTGGCACGCCAAAACTGCATTCCGTGCCGCGATGGGGGGCCGCGCCCCCGAGGAGCCGCCAGAGCGTCGGGTCCTGGTGGTGGGCCACGCAACCACAAACCGGATCCTGATCTCCGTGGCGCTGGGCGTGGACATCCGCGGCTATCGGCGCCGGTTTGTGCAGGACCAGTGCAACCTCACCGTGTTGCGCTGGGACGCGGACGGGGCGCCCGCAACCGCAAAGCTGCTGCTCCTCAACGACACGGCGCACCTGCGCACGACGGATGCGCCGCCCTGGGGCTGATGCCCCGCGCGCGCAGCCGGCTGAGGGCGTCTAGGCCGCGGGTGTCTGCTTCTTCGGCCGGCCGGGCATCCCCAGGCGCCACCAGAGCAGCAGCGCAAAGCACACGACAACCAGCACCGCGATCAGCAGATCGAACGGCTGGAGGGCGCGGCGGATGTCCTCCCAGCGCTGGCCAAGCTGCTGCCCGGCAAACACCAGCGCAACGCTCCAGGGAAACGCACCCGCCGTGGAGTACGCGATGAACTTGCCCAGCGGCATCCGCGTGACGCCGGCCGGGAACGAGATGAACGTCCGGACGATGGGCAGCAGTCGCCCGATGAATACCGTGGCGCTGCCGTACTTGGTGAAGAAGCGGTCCGCTGTCTCAATCTCGTGGGGGCGGATCAGCAGGTACCGGCCAAACTTCTCAAGGAACGGGCGCCCGCCATACGCGCCGATGCCGTAGGCGATCAGCGACCCCAGCGTGTTGCCCAGCGTCGCCACGATCACCACAACCCAGAAGTTCCACGGGCCGTTGGTTAGGGGCTCAAGCTTCGCCGGGTCGCTCACCATGAAGCCTGCGAGCGGCAGGATCAGCTCTGACGGCAACGGGACCATCGCGGACTCGATGGCCATGGCCACCATGACACCGAGATAGCCCACCGCGCCGTACAGCGACGTCAGGAATGGAAGCGCAATCTGGTCGATAAAGGCGAGCACGGTGGGGGCGGCTCCTGGCGTGCGGGTGCGCCCCGCGAAGTGGCGGGCGAGTCTCCCGGCACGTGGCGCAGGATAGCCCACGAGGGGGCTGCCGCACCCTTAGCGCTCGATTGCGATCCGCAGGCCAAAGCCCAGTAGCGCAACCCCTGTGGCAGCCTCCAGCCCTCGCCGGACCCTGCCGGTGCGCAGCGCGGTGCCAAGCTGACTGATCGCTGAGCCGTAGACGGTGAACCAGACCACCCCCATCGCCGCGTGGATGCCCGCCAGCATCACCGACATGGCAAACACGGGCGTACCCGGCGGGATGAACTGCGGCAGGAACGTCACGTAGAACATCCCCACTTTGGGGTTGACCAGGTTGTTGAGCATGCACACGCGGAACGCGGCGGTGCGCGACAGCATGGCCGCGGTTGCGGCATCGGCGCCGTTGTCAGCGGGTGTCGTTGTCGGCCGCATCGCCGAGCGCAGTGCAAGGAGGCCCAGCACCGTCAGGTAGGCGGCACCCGCCAGCCGCAGCACCGTGTACGCCTCCGCAGAGGCCGCCACAAGCGCCGCGATCCCCAGCGATGAGCCCACGCCCCACGCGAGACAACCCGCCGCCACGCCCAGCGCCGAGGGGAGTGCTACCCGCCGGCCGCCGCGCAGCACGTTGCGCGTGACTAGGGCCATGTCCGGCCCAGGCATCAGCGTCAGCAGCGCCGCTACGCCCACGAACGCAGCGATGTGGGGATCCATCGGCGGATGGTATCGAGCATGCCAACGGCGCGGCACCTGACGCCTCTCCCGATGAAGACTTCATCGATTTGGGCGCCACAGGGGTGAAGACGTCACGCAGGGTGTTCGGACCGCAGGTTTCCGGGCACCCCATGCGCCGAATGATGGAGTCTCCATCCATGGGTGCGTCTCATGCCAGGTGCCTCCAGTCTCGGCACAGTTCCGCCGCCGCCCACCCAGCCCGCGCGTCCGCGGCACCGGTTTGCCGCGCGCCGACTATCCTCGCCCCGTGACTGATCCGCACGCCATCCCTGCCGCCCCTCCCAGCGCCACATCGCGCGACCTCGTCGTGCTCACTGGTGCCAACCTCACCATCGCCGACGTGGAGTCTGTGGCGCGCCACGGCGCCAACGCCGTGCTTGACGCCCATGCCCGCGTCCGCATGGCTGAGGCCCGTGCCGTCATCGACACGCTTGTCGGCCGCGGCGAGGTGGTCTACGGCGTCACCACAGGCTTTGGCGATCTTGCCACCACGTTTATCCCGCCCACGGACGCGGGTCGCCTGCAGGAGAACCTGCTGGCCTCGCATGCCGCAGGCGTTGGCCGCCCGTTCCCGCGCGAGATCGTGCGCGCCATGCTGCTGCTCCGCGCCAACACGCTGGCGCTAGGGCACTCGGGCGCCCGCGCGGAGATCGTGGACCGCATCTGCGCGTTCCTGGAGCTTGGCATTCACCCCGTGGTGCCGGAGCAGGGGAGCGTTGGCGCGTCCGGGGACCTGGCGCCGCTGGCCCACCTCGCGCTGCCGCTCATTGGCCGCGGCCAGGTGGAGTTCAACGGTCAGGTGGTGCCCGCGCTCATCGCGTTGCGCGAGACCGGGCTTGAGCCCATGGTCCTTGGCCCCAAGGAGGGTCTGGCGCTCCTCAACGGGACGCAGCTGATGAGCTCCATCGGCGCGTTGCTGCTGGCTGACGCAGACCGTCTGGCGCAAACCGCATCCGTGGCCGCTGCCATGACGCTTGAGGCCATGCTTGGCACCGAGGTGGCGTACGCGGCGCCGTACCAGCTGGCGCGGCCGCACCCGGGGCAGATCGCGGTGGCTGCGGAAGTCCGCCATCTCCTGCGCGACTCCGGTTTCCAGACGTCCCACCACGGCAGCTCGCACAAGGTGCAAGATCCGTACTCGCTCCGCTGCGTGCCCCAGGTGCACGGCGCCTGTCGTGACGCGTTTGACCACCTGCGCCGCGTGCTGGACATCGAGCTCAACTCCGCCACGGACAACCCGCTGGTCTTCCCGGACGGCGGCGACGTGCCCACGGACGCGCTGGCCACCGGCGGCGGCCTCGTCATCAGCGGCGGCAACTTCCACGGCGAGCCCATCGCGCTGGCGCTGGACTTTGCGAAGCTTGCGCTGTCCGAACTTGGCGCCATCTCGGAGCGACGGACGGCGCTGATGCTGGACCCGCGGCTCAACGGCGGGCTGCCCGCGTTCCTTGCGCCAGACCCCGGCCGGAACAGCGGCCTGATGATCGTCCAGTACACGGCGGCCGCGCTGGCCTCAGAGAACAAGGTCTACGCCCACCCCTCCACGGCAGACTCCATCCCCACGAGCGCCAACCAGGAAGACCACGTGTCGATGGGCGCCTCCGCCGCCCGCCACGCCCGCATCGTGCTTGGCCACGTAGAGCAGATCCTGGCGATTGAGCTGATGGCTGCCGCGCAGGCGCTGGACCTGCGGCGGGACGCGCTTGCCCGCGAGCACGGGACCTCGCCCGAACCGGGCGCCGGTGTTGCTGAGGCGCACGCGATCATCCGCACCCGCGTGTCGCGCTGGGACGAGGACCGCGAGCCCGGCCCCGACATGGCCGCACTGCTCGCGCTGGTCCACAGCGGCGCGCTGGCTGGGCTAGCCGCGCCTGCCCGGTAGGCGGGCGGGGCGCGTATCGATGGCCATCCGCATCGTTGACGTCCGCGACGAGGACACTTTCGCCCTTGTTCCGCCCTGCGCGGACGCGGGGTTTGACCACCGCTCCTGCGACTACTGGGAGGACGCCGACCGCGGCTCGAAGGCCGCCCGCGCGTCCTGGCTGTCTGCCGCCGCCGCGCCGCCCGTGGCCCGCTCCCGGCCGCGCAACCCATTTGGCGACGACGATGACGAGCCGGCGGTGAACCCCTTCGCCCCGCCGTCGCGCGGACCGGCGTTCAACCCGTTTCTGGCGGGCGACGATGCGCCCGTGGCAAACCCATTTGCGCCCGCGCCGAAGAAAGGGCCAGCCGTGGCGGCCGACGCCCTGCCAAAGCTGCGACTGCTTGGCCGAGGGCTGGCGGTCTTCGGCTCATACGCCAAGGTGCTGCTGGTGGATGACACCGCGGCCGCGTACATCCAGTTTGGCCCGCTCTCCGCGTACCCTCGGGCGATGCGCACCCGCGAGCTCTACCCGCGTCTCCCCGCCTCGCCGCTCCCGGCGGTGATCACCTGTATTTCCACCACCCCCGCCGGCCGCGGGGCAGGTCACGCCGCCGCGCTGGTTGAGGCCGTCTGCGAGGACCTGGCGTTGCGCGGGTTTGCTGCCGTTGAGATCTACCCGGAGCGCGGCGCCAAGCCCAACGCCACAAGTGCCGCGGAGCCTGCCTTCTGGGAGGGCCTGGGCTTTGTGGTGGCCGCCGCGGATGATCGCTGGCCGGTGATGCGCCGGGAGCTCGCATGACGCGGGCCGGCCGCTCCGCAAGGCTGGCGCTCGTTTGCCTGATGCTCGTTGCCGGATGCGGCAGCACCGTCCCGCCGACAACGCCCGGGCCAACCACGCCCATCGTCCCAACCCCCACCGTCGCGCCCACGCCCGCAGGCTCTCCCACGCCCCAGCCAACGCCCCTGCCAACGCCCCAGCCATCGGGCGCCGCGGTCCTCTTGGATGAGACGCTGCTCAAGATCCTGCCGCCCACCGTCGCTGGTGCGCCCATCACGTCGGAGGCCGACAGCTTCGCGCAGGCCATCACGGACCCGGCGTTTGTCGCCAATGTGGATCGCGCGGCGTTCGCCGTCGTGGTGGACGGCAACGATCTGGCATCGGGCGTCATCGCCCACCTGCGGCCCGGCGTCTACTCGGATGCGCTGTGGAGCGACTGGCGGACCACCTATGACGAGGGGTCGTGCGCCCAGGCGGGCGGCGTCCTGGCACGCGCCAGCTCCACATCCGCGGGTCGCGAGGTCTTCGTCACCACCTGCGCCGGCGGTCTCCGCGTCTACCAAGCGTGGCTGTCGGGCCCGGGCGTCATTGTCTCGCTCTTCTCGGTGGGCGACCGCAAGTTTGGCGAGCAGCTGATGGCGGGCCTCCAGGGCTGACGCCAAGCGGCGCGACGTCGCCCTGCCGTGGAACCGTCGGGCGGCTCGGCGCGGCAGCGCACCCTCGGCTCGGCGTAGACTCCGCGGCCATGAGCACCGATAGCGCCGCCCCACAGCTCCACGGCCCCCGCCCCGTCCGCGCCGCCCGCGGGACCACCCTGACCTGCAAGGGCTGGCAGCAGGAAGCCGCCCTGCGGATGCTCATGAACAACCTCGATCCCGAGGTGGCGGAGAACCCGGATGCCCTCGTCGTGTACGGCGGCACCGGTCGAGCGGCGCGAAGCTGGGAGGCGTTTGACGCCATCGTCCGCGAGCTCCGCGCACTCGAGGACGACGAGACGCTCCTTGTCCAGTCCGGCAAGCCCGTGGTGGTCTTCCGCACGCACGAGTGGGCGCCGCGCGTGCTCATCGCCAACTCCAACCTGGTGGGCAAGTGGGCCAACTGGGAGCACTTCCGCGAGCTTGAGCGGAAGGGGCTGATGATGTACGGCCAGATGACCGCGGGGTCCTGGATCTACATCGGCACCCAGGGGATCCTCCAGGGCACCTACGAGACGTTTGCCGAGATTGGTCGCCAGCACTTTGGCGGGACGCTGCGCGGGACCGTGACGCTCACCGCGGGTCTGGGCGGGATGGGCGGCGCCCAGCCGCTGTCCGTCACGATGAATGACGGCGTCTGCATTGCCATTGAGGTGGACGAGCACCGCGCCCGGCGCCGCCACGAGATTGGCTACGTGGACCGGCTCACGCATGACCCGGTGGAGGCGCTGCGCTTGGCCCGCGAAGCTGCCGCCGAAGGCCACGCCCTGTCGATTGCCCTTGTTGGCAACGCTGCCGAAATTGAGCCCGCGTGGGCTGCCGCTGGCGAGACGTTCGACATCGTCACGGACCAGACCTCGGCGCATGACGCGCTTGCCGGCTACGTCCCTGCCGAGATCTCGCTGGCCGATGCCGCCGTGCTGCGCGAAACGCAGCCCGACGTCTACGAGGCGCGCTCCAAGGCGTCGATGGCGGCGCACGTCCGCGCCATCCTCGCCTTCAAGGCGGCAGGCGCCATCGCGTTTGACTACGGCAACAACCTCCGCGCCCAGGCGCAGGAAGCGGGCGTCGCCAACGCGTTTGACTACCCGGGCTTCGTCCCCGCGTTTATCCGGCCGCAGTTCTGCGAGGGCCGCGGTCCGTTCCGATGGGCCGCGCTCAGCGGTGACCCGGCAGACATCCTGCGCACGGATCGCGCAATCCTTGAGCTGTTCCCCGAGGACGAGGGTCTGCGCCGCTGGATTGAGATGGCCGAGGCGCGCGTCCCGTTCCAGGGGCTGCCCGCGCGGATCTGCTGGCTTGGCTACGGCGAGCGGGCGAAGGCCGGTCTGGTGTTCAACGAGCTCGTCCGCACGGGCGAGGTCTCCGCGCCCATCGTCATCGGCCGCGACCACCTGGACTCCGGGTCTGTTGCGTCACCCAACCGCGAGACGGAATCGATGCTGGACGGGACCGATGCCGTGGCCGACTGGCCGCTGCTCAACGCGCTGGTGAACACGGCGTCCGGCGCCACGTGGGTGTCAATCCACCATGGCGGCGGTGTGGGCATCGGCTACAGCCAGCACGCGGGCATGGTGGTCGTGGCAGACGGCACGGACCTCGCGCGGCGCAAGCTGGAGCGCGTCCTCACCACGGACCCGGGCATGGGCGTTGTGCGCCACGTGGACGCGGGCTACGAGCACGCCGTCGACATCGCCCGCGAGCGCGGCGTCCACATCCCGAGGCTGGAGTCGTAGCGCGGCGACGGCCATGGCTCCGGGCGTGATCGGTCCCACCGATCGATTTCG
>CAIYHO010000037.1 GCA_903925955.1 uncultured Chloroflexota bacterium | reverse complement strand
GGGCATGCCGTGGATCATCACGGTGAGCCCACGGTCGCTTGCCGCCGGCGGCGCCGAAGTCACCGAGCGCGCAACCGGGGCACGGTCGGTGGTGCCGCTGGACGCAGTCACCGCGTTCCTTGAGGGTCGCCAGGCCACGCCGGCCTGACGGCCTGACGTCGCCTGGTCTGACGGATCCCGGCATGGACCTCCCCGTGGTCCTCGCCCTGACAGGTTTGGTTGGGGCACTGGCGGCCGCGCTCTTCGTGCTGCGCCGGCGCGCGGCTGAGATCGACGCGTTCGTCGAGGCTGCCACATCTGCCGCCGCGCGATTGCAGCCGCCGGCCGAGGCGTCACCCGGTGACGAGCTGGACGACATGCTGCCGCTGGGCGTGCTCCGTGTTGGCCTTGACCGCCGCGTCGTGCGGGCCAACGAGCGCGCCCACGTGATCCTTGGTGCGGCACCGGGCCGGCTGGTGGGGCGCACGTTGATGGAGGCACTCCTCGACGCGCGCGCCGAGGCGTACGTGCTGGGGACGGACGCATCTGTGTCCGCCGAGCCCGTGCTGGAGTTGCGCCTTGGCGATCCCGAGCCAAGCCCGGTCCTGCTGCGCGTGGATCGCCGGGCGGATGGGTTCGTCATCGTGCTGGAGGATGTCGGCGAACTGCGCCGGCTCCAGCAGATCCGCCGCGAGTTTGTGGACAACCTCTCGCACGAGCTGCGGACCCCGCTCACGACGGTGAGCCTGCTGGCCGAGACGCTTGCGCGCGAGGCGGCGACCGCCGATGTGCCGGCCAAGATGCGCGACCGGATTGCCAAGATCGAGATTGAGACCGGGCACCTTGTCCAGATGGTGGGCGAACTGTTGGACCTTGCGCGGATTGAGGGCGGTATCGCCATCCGGCGCGACGACGACGTGGATCTGGGGCGGCTGGCAGAGGCGTCCGTGGAGCGGCTCCGGCTGTTTGCCGAGCGCGGGGGCATCGCGCTGGTGGTTGACGCGGACGCGGGCGTTCCCCATGTGCGCGGCGACGAGGCACGGCTGGGCCAGGTGCTCGTGAACCTGGTCCACAACGCGGTCAAGTTCAGCTCCGATGGCGGAGAGGTCCACATCACAGTCCGCAGCACGGGAGAGGATGTGACGGTGGCTGTGGAGGACCACGGCATCGGCATCTCCAAGGCGGATCGCCCGCGCGTGTTTGAGCGCTTCTACAAGGTTGACCGCGCCCGCGTCAGGGGCGGCGGCACGGGTCTCGGCCTTGCCATCGCCCGCCACGTCATCGCCGGCCACGGCGGCCGGATTGGCGTGGAGTCCGAGGAGGGCAAGGGCTCCACGTTCTGGTTCACCATCCCCGTCACAGCCCCAGCTCCCACCCCGTAGCCCGGAGGTCCGCGTGGACACGCTGCACATCGCCACCCTCAATATCCGCAACATCGCCGACCGCTGGGACGAGCGCCTGCCGCTGCTCCTCGCGGACATGGCCGCGCTCCAGCCGGACATCATCGGCATGCAGGAGGTGGTGTACCCGCTGCAGCAGGACCGCCTGCTGGGCGCCTCGGGCGAGGGCCGCTACGAGTCCGTCCGCTGCTGGGCAGGCCGCCCCGAGTACGGCAACGCGCTGCTCGTGAAGGCGCCGCTGGCGGCTGCGGACTACGAGCGTCTGGACCTTGGCTACCAGCGGTCCGCGCTGCGGGTCATCGTGGCGCTGCCGGGCGGGTCGCGGCTGGCGTACGTGGTGACGCACCTGCACCACCTGCCCGAGCATCCGCACATGCGTCTCGAGCAGACCGAGGCACTGCTTGCGTGGCTGGAGTCCACGCCCGCGCACGACGCGATGGTGGTGGTGGGCGACTTCAACGCGCACCCCGGCGAGCCCACGTATGCCCGACTGCAGGCCGCCGGCTTCCGGTCGTCGATGCTGGAGGCCAACGGGGTTGAACCTGACGTGACCTGGCCGTCCGGCCTCGTGGCTGATGGCATGGACACCGATGGCGAGCCGCTGTGTCTGGACTACATCTGGCTGCGCGGCGCAATTCGAGCTGAGCGCGCCTGGGTGACGTTCAACCGGCCGGCTGTGGGCGATCCCACCATCTACCCGTCCGACCACTTCGGGCTGTCGGCGCACGTCACGGTTGGCGCGTAGGTGGGGGAGTCCCTGCGGTTCCCGCACTCCCTGCGTCTTGCCCACCGCGGCGATTGGCGTGTAGCCCCAGAGAACACCCTGGCCTCGCTTGCCGCCGCAATGCGCGTCTCGGCCTGCGATGGCGTTGAGTTTGACG
Source organism: uncultured Chloroflexota bacterium (assembly GCA_903925955.1). Taxonomy (GTDB): domain Bacteria; phylum Chloroflexota; class Limnocylindria; order Limnocylindrales; family CSP1-4; genus CAIXZV01. Next base: position 1,493 of record CAIYHO010000037.1, on the reverse strand, counting down.
TGCGGCTCTCGGGTGACGGCGTGCCGGTGCTCCTCCACGACCGGTCGCTCGCGCGTGTCCAGCATCGCCCAGAGGCGGTGGGTGCGCTGACCGCTGCCGAACTGGCGACGGTTGGCATCCCCACGCTTGCGGAGACGCTGGCGATGCTGCCGGCCGACGCTTGGCTCAACATTGAGCTCAAGGGCGACGATCACGGTGACGCAACGGCCGCCGTACTGCGGGCGGCGCGGGGCGAGGCACCCCAGCACGCCCTGATCTCGTCGTTTGAGACGCCCACGCTCGTGTCGATGGCGGAGCGCCTTCCAGGCTGGACGCGCTGGTTCGCCACCATCGACTGGACGCGTTCCACGCTGGCGGAGGCGCGCGATCTTGGCTGCACCGGCATCTCGGTGGACTACCTCAAGGTGACGCCTGCCCGGATGGCCGCAGCAAAGGCCGCTGGGATTGACGTGGCCGTCTGGACGATCCGCCGGCGGCCAACCTTCAACCGCCTCGCGCGGATGGGCGTGGTGGCGTCCTGCGTGGAGGCGGCGGCGCTTGACGGCGACGGGCACCGCGCATGAGTGGCGGGGCCGATGTGCTGGAGCTGCGGGCGGGCTCGGCCAGCCTTGTGGTGAGCGCGGCCGATGGCGGGCGACTGACGTCCGTGGTTGTGGGCGGACGCGAGCTGCTCTGGGCCAACCGCAATGACGGGCTGTACGGCTGGGGCTCCTACCCGATGGTCCCGTGGGCCGGCCGCATCCGCCATGGGCGGTTCGCCTTCCTTGGCCGCGAATACCAGCTGCCGATCAACATGCCGCCGCACGCGCTCCACGGCGTGGTGTTGGATCGGCCGTGGACGGTGACCGGGCCGGATTCCATGACCATCGACCTTGACGAGCGCTGGCCCTTCCGCGGCCGCGTGCGCCAGGACTTTGCGCTGAGCGAGGACGGGCTGGCGGTCACGCTCACGGTGGAGGCGGACGAGCCGATGCCCGCGATGGTGGGCTGGCACCCCTGGTTTCGCCGCGTGCTGAGTGACGGCGAGGCGCCGGTGACCTTCGAGTTTTCGGCGGACGAGATGCTGGTCCGTGACGCGGAGGGGATGCCAACCGGCGAGCGTGTGGCGCCCTCGGCCGGCCCCTGGGACGACGCGTTCACGGGCGTGACGGCCGGACCCGCGCTGACCTGGCCGGGTCTGCGTCTGGAATTGGGCGCCACGTCCGAGTGGTGGGTGGTGTACTCGGAGCCCGGCCACGCCATCTGCGTGGAGCCCCAGAGCGGACCGCCGAATGCGGCGAACAGCGGACCCGATGTGGCCGCGCCGGGCGCCCCGCTGGCCCACACGATGACCTGGCGCTGGAGTCGAACCTAGCCGCTCCGACGCCTGACGTATCCCTGAGTCAGCGCTGACTCAGGGAAGGCACCGCTGTGCAGGGCTCGGAGCCGCAGGTGGCGTTTCGCGGGTTGAACGCCGCACGCAGACCCTCTCCCTGAGTCAGGGCTGGGTCAGC
>CAIYHO010000036.1 GCA_903925955.1 uncultured Chloroflexota bacterium | reverse complement strand
TCGGCGTGCGAACGGTGCAGGAGGGGTGCCCGCCTGAGTCTGTGGCGGGTCAGCGGCGCTCCGACCCGCGGCAGGGGCGGCAGGGGCCCGGCTACCTGAGTCGAAACGGCGCCGACGGGGCCGGGCCGTCTGGGGCCAGCGCCTGCACCGGGAGCGCGTGGCGGCCGCGCCGTCTGGGCCGCCTGGGCCCGGCATTCAGCAGCCACGTGACCCAGCCCTGGGTCAGGGGCGGGGTCTTCGTGCGGCGTCTGCGGCGCGGATCGCGGTTTCGGCGTGCGAACGGTGCAGGAGGGGTGCCCGCCTGAGTCTGTGGCGGGTCAGCGGCGCCCCGACCCGCGGCAGGGGCGGCAGGGGCGGCTGAGGCGGCTGAGGCGGCAGGGGCGGCAGGGGCCCGGATCAGCCGTGATCGGTTGGGGGCAGCCGGTGCGTCGAAGTCCGGGTCAGACGGCCATGCCGAGGCAATCGCCGAGCCCACGGCCGCAATCGCCAGCGCCGCCCCATCAGCCCCACGTACGCCAGGACCACCAGCAGGAGCCCCAGCGGAATGAGCGAGACGAGGGCGCCCCAATCGGGTGTGATGATCGGCCGGAGTAGATCCAGGAGGCCTGTCGAGAGGCGGTCAAGCGGTGTCATCAGTCGTACTCGTGCCCCATGTCGAGGTTGCGGAAGAGAGTGGCGCCGGCCGCCAGCACAAGCGCGAGGGGCAGGCTCACAAGGATTGTGATGATGATGGCGTCCAACAGGCCGGGCCGGGCAGTCACGATGATGCCCAAGCTGCCGGAGCCGTGGATGGAACAGGCGAAGGTGTTGGCCGCGGGGGCATCGGTGGTGATGGTAAGCGTCATCGCGGGCTCAACGGACCAGCCGCCAACATTGTGCGTGACGACGTCCTGGTTGATCAGCACCAGCCTGTCGCCCGAGACCAGGTGGATCTCCGACGGGATGGCGCTGGGCTTGCCGGCCGCCAGCAGCACGGACGTGCCGGCCGGGATCACCAGGCGCACGTCGCGCGGCGGGCCCACCTGTTCGGCGGCAAACGTGGCCCACGCCGCCGTCACCAGCATCCCGCCCACGAGGAAGCCAGCCAAGAGCGAGGCGCCAAGCACGCGCCACGAAAACCACGTTGGCAGCCGCCGACCGACGAGACGGCCAGCCGGTGCTGCCGCAGTTGCCGAGGTCACAGCAGGTAGAGGACCGGGAAGACGATCACCTTCCACATGATGCCCAACAACGTCCGGTGCCGGGTCACCGCTGTCGCGCCTCAGTGGTCGTTCGGGCCAAACTGGCCCGTGCGCACGAGGTCTGGCCGTGGACGCGGACGGCGAGCGCCGGAGCGCCCGGATCCTGCCCGAGATCCGGTACGACCTGTCAGGCGCCAGACTTCGCGGCGAGGGTCCCGCGCGTGGGACACTTGCGTGACGGTCAGCCGGACCCGAGAATCGCGGTGACCGGAGCGGGCTACGTTCGGACAAGACAGGCGGTCGCATGACGAGCGTTCGACAGGACTCGGTGGCGCGCCTCGAGCGCCTTGGAGTTCCGTACTTCGTGACCGGCTCGGATGCCATGGCCATCCACGGCGTGGGCTTTCGCCAGACCAACGACATCGACTTCGTGCTGGGCATCGACCCAAGCCTGTACGACCGCGTGCTGCGCCCCGCCTTCGAGCCTGCCTACCTCGTCGCGACGCTCCTCGACACACCAAGCCGCTGGATGGGTTCGGCCATCTGGGTTGCTGGCGCGGGTAAGGCCGATCTCATGATCCGCAAGCCGGATCCGTGGGGGGCAGAAGCCCTCTCCCGGCGGGTCCGCATGGTCGATGTCGAGCTTGGCGAGGTGTGGGTGTCCACGCTCGAGGACCTCCTGCTGGCGAAGCTCGAGTGGAGCGAGGGCGTACTCGACGGCCTCCAAGGCCGGGATGTGCACCAGCTCTTGCTGTCCAGCCGCCCGTTCGACTGGGCGTACATGACCCGGTGGGCAGCGCGGCTGGGAGTCGCCGCGGCGCTCGAAAAGGCTCGGTCGGATGCCGCCTGAGTCACCCTTCGAGCAGGAGCTCCTCGAGCGGCTCGCCGCTGAGCCGCCGATGCAGCGCGCGGTCAGGCGTGCCTACGAGCGCTGGGTCGCGTCGATCCGGCTTTGGGCAATGCTGGACCGACAGGGCCTGGGCGACAACGTCTCGCGATTAGGGGCGGCGGCGTTCGCGCTTTGGCCAACAATGCCAGCCGCCCACCGCGATGAGCTGCTGGCGGCGGCTCGGCGCGATCCGGAGCTGGCCATGCGCCGGCCTGAGCGGTTCGAGGACGTGATGGACGAGCGGATGGCCGCCCTGGTTCGGGAACACGGGTTCAGCGAGTGGCCACACCGGCCGGACGGGCTCGACGCTCCCTCGGGATCCTAGAGACCCGCGGACGCAGGGCGCTCGGCTAGCCAGCACGCCGCGGACTGCCCATCGCCCACATCGATGAGCGGCGGCTCCTCGGTTCGGCAGCGGTCAAACACCACCGGGCAGCGCGTGTTGAAGCGACAGCCGGGCGGGATGGCGGCAGCATCGGGCGTCTCGCCCACAAGGACGGTGCGCTTGGCGCGCTCGCCGGCGGCCGGCGGCTCGGGTGACGGCGCCACGGACACAAGTGCGGCCGTGTACGGGTGGCGGGCCGCGGTGATGATCCGCTCCGCCGGGCCAATCTCCATGATCTTGCCCAGGTACATCACCGCAATCCGGTCGGCGATCACCCAGGCCAGCGACAGGTCATGGGTGATGAACAGGTACGTCAGGTCCCGCTCGCGGCGCAGATCCAGCATCAGGTGCAGCAGCTCGGTCCGGATGGACACGTCCAGCATCGAGACGGGCTCGTCCGCCACCACCAGCTGCGGGTTGAGCACCAGCGCCCCGGCAATCACGGCACGCTGGCGCTGGCCGCCGGAGAGCTCGTGCGGGTAGCGGTAGGCAAAGTCCGCAGCCGGCCGCAGACCCGCGGTGTCCAGCGCAGCCAGGATCAGCGCGTCACGCTCTGCGGCACTCTTCCCAACGCTGTTGACCTCCAGCGGCTCGGCCACAAAGTCGTGGATGGTCTGCTTGGGGTCCAGCGTCTCGTACGGGTCCTGGAAGATGAACTGGACCCGGCGCCGGTACTCGCGCAGCTTGCGCGTGCCCCACAGGCGCGACACGTCCTGCCCGTCAAAGACGATTGTCCCGCCGGTCTGCCGTGTGAGCTTGACGATGACGCGCCCGGTGGTGGTCTTGCCGGAGCCAGACTCTCCAACGAGCGCAAGCACTTCGCCGCGCTCAATGGCAAGGTCAATCCCGTCCACCGCCCGGACAACGCGCCGTGGCCCGCGGCGCAGCGCGTCCAGCAGACCGCCCCGGCCGGCAAAGTGCACCTTGAGCCCCGTCAGGCGCAGCAGCTCGCTCATGCCGTCGTCCCGCTCATGCCGTCGTCCCAAACAGGTGGCAGGCCACGCGCACCCCGTCGTCAAACGACACCTCGGGCGGCAGCGTCCCCGCGCACACGGGCATCGCCTGCGCGCACCGTGGCGCAAACCGACAGCCCGCGGGCGGGTTCACAAGATCCGGCGGCTCGCCCGGGATGGTCTCAAGCGTCCGGCGATCTGAGCGGATGTTGGGGAAGGCGCCCAGCAGCTTGCGCGTGTACGGGTGCCGCGGCTCCGTGAACACGCGGCTCACCGGACCTTCCTCGGCCACCCGGCCCGCGTACATCACCAAGACCCGGTCACACGTTTCGGCCACCACGGACAGGTCATGCGTGATGAGGATCAGCGACAGGCCAAGGTCCCGGCGCAGCTGCTCCAGCAACACCAGGATCTGCGCCTGCACCATGGCGTCCAGCGCCGTGGTGGGCTCGTCCCCAATCACGATGGCCGGGTCGCAGGCCAGCGCCATGGCAATCATCGCGCGCTGGCGCATACCGCCCGAGAGCTCATGCGGGTAGGCGCCAAGCCGCCGGCTGGGGATCCCCACCATGTCCAGCAGCTCGTCCGCGCGCTTGAGCGAGGCGGACTCGGACTGGTTGAGCCGGTACTGGACGGGCTCTGCAATCTGGCGGCGCACCTGGACCACCGGGTTGAGCGCGTTCATGGCGCCCTGGAAGACGATGCTGATCTCGCGCCATCGATACCGGTCAAGCTGGCGGTCGGTCTTGGGCACAAGGTCAATGCCAAAGAGCTCCACGCTGCCGCCGCGGATCCGCCCGTTGGACGGCAACAGCCGCACCAGCGAGAGCGCCGTGGTGGTCTTGCCGCAGCCGGACTCCCCCACCAGACCCAGCGCCTCACCGTCGTCCAGCCCAAACGACACGCCGTCCACGGCCTTCACCCAGCCGCGGCCCAGCTGGAAATGCGTCTGCAGGTTGTTCACGCGCAGCAGCGGCGCGGCGGGATCGGCCTGCTTGGGCAGCGGCCACTGGCGGCGCCCGCGGATCTCGGCGGTCATCGGCGGACCCTGGACTTGGGGTTGAGGAGATCGTCAAGCGCGTTGCCCATCAGCGTGAAGGCCAGGATCACCAGCACCACGCTGACGGCGGGCGGAGCGATCACCCACCATGCGCCAAGACCTGCGGCGCCCGAGTCCTGCGCACCGTTGAGGATCTGGCCCCATGAGGGCTGGAACGGATCACCCAGACCGATAAACGAGAGCGTGGTCTCAGTCAGGACGGCCGAGGCAAATGTCAGGACCGCGTTGGCGACAATCAGGTTCATCACGTTGGGCAGGATGTGGCGCAGGATGATCCGCCCCGGGCCCACGCCAACCACGCGCGCCCGGTCCACAAACATCCGCTCCTTGAGCGAGAGCGTCTGGCTCCGGATGATCCGCGCGGTGGCGGCCCAGCTGGTGATGCCGATGACCACGATGATCACCAGCAGCGTGGCCCGGATGCCCATCACCTCCGCATCGGCGCCCACCACCTCAATGAGGACCGGCGCCAGGATCAGCGCCAGGACAAACGTGGGCAGGACCAGGAAGAAGTCCGCAATGCGCATGAGCAGGTTGTCCACCAATCCGCCCGAGTATCCAGCCACCAGCCCCAGAACCACGCCAAAGACCAGCGTGATCACGGTTGCCATCAGCCCGATGGTCATGGAGATCCGCGCGCCGTGGACGGTGCGGTTGAGGATGTCGCGGCCAAGATCGTCTGCGCCCAAGAGGTGCTGCGCGGACGGGGCGTCAAACGCATGGGCGCTGGCGCGGGTTGCGGTCTCCAGCGGCCCCACAAACAGCTCCGGCGCCAGCGCCAGAATGCCGAAGAAGACAAGCACCACCAGACCCAGCATGCCGTCTGCGCGTCCGGCGTACCGGGCTGCAAAGGCGCGGAGCTGGGCGGCCCGGAGACGCCAGCGGCCAGCCTTGCCTGCGCCCGAGACGGGGGCGCCCGAGACGGGGGCGCCCGAGGCGCGAGCGGCGCTCATCGGCGCACCCTCGGGTCAAGCAGGCCGTAGATGATGTCGGCCGCGAGGTTGGCCAGCACCACCGACACCGCGACCAGCAGGAAGATCCCCTGCAGCACCGGGTAGTCGCGGCTCTGGAGCGCGGTCACCGTGAGCGTGCCGAGACCCGGCCAGGAGAACACGATCTCGGCTGTGATGGCCCCGCCAATCACATAGCCAAGGTTGATGGCAATGAGCGTCACCATGGGGAGCATGGCGTTTGGGAACGCGTGGGCGCGCAGGACCCGTCCGTCGCGCAGGCCCTTGGCGCGGGCCGTGGTGATGTAGTCCTCCGAGCGCGTCTCGATGATGGCCGAGCGCATGAGGATGGAGTACTGGCCAATCAGCCCCAGCGACACCGTTGCGAGCGGCAGGGCGAGGTGGCGGGCCAGGTCAATGATGTTGTCCGGGAATGGGCGGTCTCCCCCGCCGACAGAGGTCATGCCCGAGGTGGGGAACCAGCCAAGACCCGCCGCAAAGATCACGATCAGCGGCATGCCGATCACGAAGTACGGCATGGAGTACAGGACAAGGCTCACGCCGCTGCCCACGCGGTCCACCACCCCGCCGCGCCGCCAGCCGGCATACGCGCCGATGGCGATGCCCACGAAGACCGAGATCAACTCGCCCAGCCCCACCAGCAGCAGCGTTGGGCCAACCCGATCCGCGATGACCGATGTCACGGGCTGGCCGCGGAACTTGAACGAGTAGCCCAGGTCCCCCTCAAGCGTGGAGCCGATGTAGCTCACCAGCTGGTCAGGGATCAGCGGCTTGTCCAGACCCCAGCGGGCCCGGGTTGCCTCCACCACCTGCTGGGAGAGGTTGGGGTTGCGCAGCAGGATCCGCTCCGGCGATCCGGGCATGAGCCGGAACAGCAGGAAGTTGAGCAGCACAATCGCGGCGATCGTCACGATCGCCTGCAGGAGCCGCTGGCCCAGGTAGCGCGCGCTCACCTGGGCCGCTCAACCTCAGCGTTCAGGCGCACGGAGTGCGCCGGGCTGCGGGTCACTCCTCGTCTTCTCCGGGTGTGCTCCGCTTGCGCAGCACCAGGGCCACGCCGGCCACGGCAACCACCGCAAACACCACCACGAAGATGATCCCTGTGCTGCCGCCGCCGTCACCCGATGAGCCCGGGGCAGGCGAGGCGCTGGGAGCCGACGACGGAACCGGCGTTGCTGCGCCCGACGGGCCGGCCGTGGCCGTGGGGCCAGGCGTGGGCACGGCGGTTGCGTCCGTGAGCAGCGTGTAGTTACGGGTGCCGTAGCTAAACAGCGGCTGCCCGTTGGCCGGCATGTTGGACCAGCCCCCAAACCGGTCTGTGCGGTAGACGTCCAGGTTGGCGTCGTAATAGAGGATGTCGTAGACGGCCTCGTCGTAGATCAGGTTCTGCATCTTCGCGACGACGGCCTTGCGGGCGTCCCCGGAGAGCTTGGACTCCTCGTCAAACATGGCGTCATACGCCGGATTGCAGTAGTTGCTGTCCGACATGTTGCCAATCTGGTCGCAGCGGAAGATCGCCATCAGGGTGTTGGGGTCCGGGTTGCCGGCCCACGCCCACAGCTCGATGTCGTACTTGGCAAGGTTGCCCTTGCCGCCGGCCTCCGGGGGCAGCAGCATGTCCGTGAGGGTGCCGCTGTCATAGATCCCGGTCTGGACATCGACGCCCAGCTGGCCGTACCAGTCCTTCACAAACTCGGCCGCCTTGGCGTAGTTCTCATCAGAGTCCGGCATGACAAGGCGCAGCACGATGGGCTTGCCCTCCTTGTCGAGGCGCTTGCCCTTGGCGTCAAGCGGGTAGCCCGCAGCGTCAAGCTTCTGCTTGGCGAGGTCGATGCTAAAGGTGCGCGGCGTGGTGGGCTCAACGTGGTACTGGCCGATGATCGGCGGGACGATGGTGGTGCCGATGTCGCCGTAGCCGCCCAGGACGCGGTCCAGCAGCAGCGGCTTGTCAATTGCGTAGCCCAGCGCGTCGCGGAACGCGGGGTCAAGGAGCGCCTTGGTGGACGGCCCGCCGCCCTTGATGGTCTTGCCCGTGCCGGTGCCATACGTGTTGAACGCAAGCTGCGTCCAGCCGTTGCTGCCGCCGACAACCGCCACCATGCCGGGCTGGGTCTTGAGCGAGCCAAACTGGGCGGCGTTGACGCCGCGCGCGTAGTCAAGATCGCCCGAGCGCAGCGCCTGCACCATGGTGTCGGTGCTGCTGAAGATCTGGAGGACCACCTCGTCCTCAAAGCCCTTCGGGCCCCAGTAGTGCGGGTTGCGCACAAAGCGCATGTACTGCCCGGTCTTCCACTCAGCCAGGGTGTACGGCCCGGTGCCCACAAGCGGGGCGCTAAAGCTCTGGTCGGCGATGGTCTTGTAGTCGTAGCTGCCCCAGATGTTCTTGGGCAGGATGGGCAGGTAGATCTGGAAGATCCGGTCTGACTGATCGGTGGTGTACGCGATCATCGTCTGGGCGTCGGGGCACTCCACCTTGGTAACGCCCGCGTCGGTGAGGTTCTGGTCCAGATACCCCAGGCCAATGGTGTCGTCGGCCGCGTGCGCGTCAATGGCAAGCTGCCAGGAGAAGCACGCGTCGGCGGAGGTGGCAGGCGCGCCATTGGACCACTGCATGCCGCTGCGGATGTGGAACGTGACCTTGTCGGCCGAGCGGACCCACGAGTCAGCAAACGCCGGAGCGGGCTCAGCATCGGCGCCAAAGCCCACCAGCAGGTCGTAGGTCAGCTGGAACGCCTCATAGCTGGACACGAGGGCGGACTGGTACGGGTTGGCGGAGTCAAAGTCCTGCGTCGTCCCGACCGTAAGGAGCACGGGATCCGTTGCGGCAACCGGCAGCGCCGCCGGCCCAAGAACCAGGGCCCCAAGCGACAGCATGGTGATCAAGCGCGCAGCCGTCGCGCGCCGTGAAGTCCGCATTGGTGCCTCCTCCGTTGGACGGACGCCTGGCAGGGCGCAGCCGCCACATGTGGAACGCGTGTTGCGAGGTAGGGTCGCACGCTGGGGACCGCTTCGCTGGACGTGTCCGCAGAGTGGGACACGCGGCCCCTAGACTCAGCGCCATGGAGTTTCAGGGGCTCGATGTCCGTCGCGGGGTGGTTGTGCCCGCGCGGGACGGCGTGGCGCTCTCGGTGAACCTGTTTCTGCCGACGGCCAACGGACCGTTCCCCGTGGTGCTGGGCATGGACCCGTACCGCAAGGACGACTGGTCCGCGGCCTGGGACCTGACGCTTGCCACGTGTCTGGCGGAGCGCGGCTACGCCTACTGCCGCCTTGACGTGCGCGGCACCGGCAGTTCTGGCGGCGTGGCGCTTGACGAGTACACGGACGCCGAGACCACCGATGGCTACGACACTGTGGAGTGGCTGGCCGCCCAGCCGTGGTGCACGGGTGCCGTGGGCATGTGGGGCATCTCGTATGGCGGCTTCACCGCGCTCCAGGTTGCGGCCCTCGCGCCGCCGCACTTGCGCGCCATCGTGCCCATCCAGGCCACGGACAACCGCTACACCGACGACATCCACTACGTCGGCGGCGCCATGACCGTGAGCGAGCTTGGGCAGTACGCGGTGAGCCAGGTGGCGATGAACGCGCTGCCGCCCGCGGCGCCCGATGCGGTGTACGACGCTAGGCTGCGTGCGCAGTGGCTTGCGCGGCTTGAGGCGACACCCGTCTGGCTCATTGGGCAGGCACGCCAGCAGCGCGACGGCCCCTATTGGCGCCGCGGCTCCGTTGCCCCGGACTACGGGCGGATCACGGCGGCGATGCTGGGGATTGGCGGCTGGATGGACGGGTATGTGGACGCCACGCTGCGGCTCCAGGCGCGTTGCGTGCAGGCGCCCCGGCGCGCCATCGTGGGTCCGTGGGTCCACGGCCTGCCTGACAGCGCGTACCCCGGGCCAAACATTGACTGGCTCCACGAGATGGTCCGCTGGTTTGACCGCTGGCTTTGCGACGTTCCAAACGGGGCAGACGAGGAGCCGGCGCTGACCTGGTTCCATCGTGACCCCACCACGCCCGCGCGCTACCCGGCTCAACTCAACGGCGCGTGGCGGGCGGTGCGCCGGTATGACGACTGTGGAGCTGCGCTGATGGTGCTTGCTCTGGACGGGGGCGAGGTGCCGGGGCGCGGGCGCCTGGTTGCGGCCGGGGCTGGGGCTTCGGCCGGACAGCCAACCGCCAGTGGGCCCGGCATCGACCGCTTTGCGCACGTCCCGAGCGCGGGCGCAAAGGCTGGCTCGCTTTGCTGGGGCGCCGGGCATCCGCCCAATGGTCTGGCAGACGACCTCCGAGCGGAGGAAGAGAACGGCCCCATCTGGACCAGCGAGCCGCTGCAGGCCCCCATCGACATCCTTGGGCGGCCGGTGGCGGTGTTCCACGTGTCGGCCAGCCAGCCCGTTGCGCATCTTGTGGTGCGGCTGGCATCGGTTGCCCCCGACGGCGCCACCGAGCAGGTCTGCGAGGGGATCCTCAACCTCACCCACCGGGATT
>CAIYHO010000035.1 GCA_903925955.1 uncultured Chloroflexota bacterium | reverse complement strand
TGACTCGCGGGCGGCGCACGGCCCGCGCTGGCCCTAGACGGCCGCTGCGATGATTGCCTGAGCCTCCTCGAGGATCCGCGCCAGGTGCTCCTCGCCACGGAACGACTCGGCGTAGAGCTTGGTGACGTTCTCGGTGCCTGACGGGCGGGCGGCAAACCAGCCCTCTGCGGTGGTCACCTTGAGGCCGCCGATGGACGCGCCGTTGCCGGGCGCCTTCGTCAGCTTTGCGGTGATGGGGTCGCCGGCCAGCATCGTCGCCATCACGGATTCGGGGGAGAGCCGGCCAAGCGCTGCCTTCAGCTCGGGCGTCGCCGGCGCGTCAATCCGCTTGTAGGCGGGAGCGCCAAAACGGTCCGTGAGTCCGCGGTAGACCTCGGCCGGGTTGCGGCCAAGCTTCGCCGCCAGCTCGCAGGCCAGCAGATCGGCAATCAAGCCGTCCTTGTCGGTGGTCCACGCGCTGCCGTCACGGCGCAGGAACGAGGCCCCGGCACTCTCCTCCCCGCCAAAGCCGATGGACCCGTCGATCAGCCCGTCCACAAACCACTTGAAGCCCACGGGCACCTCAACGAGCTTCTTGCCAAGCGAGGCGACGACGCGGTCGATGATTGACGAACTGACCAGCGTCTTGCCCACGGCGGTTTCCGCAGGCCAGGCGCGTCCTCCGCCAAACAGGTACGAGATGGCCGCGGCCAGCACGTGGTTGGGGTTCATGAGCCCGCTGCCCGGGACGACAATCCCGTGGCGGTCCGCATCGGCATCGTTGCCCATGGCCAGGTCAAAGCGGTCGCGAAGCGCCACAAGCCCGGCCATCGCGAACGGCGAGGACGGGTCCATCCGGATCTTCCCGTCCCAGTCGAGGGTCATGAAGCCAAACTGCGGATCGACAGCCTTGTTTGTGACCGTCAGGTCCAGCCCATACGTCTCGCCGATCAGGCCCCAGTAGTCCACGGCCGCGCCGCCAAGCGGGTCAACGCCCAGCCGCAGCCCGGAGCCGCGGATGGCGTCCATGTCTACCACGTTGGCCAGATCGTCCACGTAGATGGCGCGGTAGTCATAGCCGATGGCCTGGGCACGGGCCCGCTCCAGCGGGACGCGCCGGATCCCGGCGAGACCGTCAGCGCCCTTGGCTTCGAGGATCCGGTTTGCCTCATCCTGGATCCACTTGGTGACGTCCGTGTCGGCGGGGCCGCCGTTGGGCGGGTTGTACTTGAAGCCGCCGTCGTCGGGCGGGTTGTGCGAGGGCGTCACGACGATGCCGTCGGCGAGGCCCGGGCCGGTGAGCGCCCGGCCCCGGTTGGCCACAAGGATGGCGTGCGAGACCGCCGGTGTTGGCGTGTAGCCGTCTTCCGCGTCCACGCGGACGTCCACGCCGTTGGCGGCCAGCACCTCTAGCGCCGTGCGCCAGGCGGGCTCGCTCAGCGCGTGGGTGTCGCGGCCGATGTACAGCGGTCCGGTGTAGCCCTTGCCCTTGCGGTAGCGGCAGATCGCCTCGGTGGTGGCAAGGATGTGGTCCTCGTTGAACGCGGCGTTGAACGCTGAGCCACGGTGGCCTGAGGTGCCAAACGCAACACGCTGGGCCGGGTTGGCCGGATCCGGGTGGATCTCGTCGTACGCGCGCAGCAGGGCAGGGATGTCAACGAGGTCGCGGGCTTCAGCGGGCTGGCCTGCGCGCGGGTGCTGGGACATCGGGTCCTCTGCGGAATGGTGGGACGGGTCGTCTCGGTCACGATACCCGGCGCGCGGTCACAACGACCGTGTCGTCCGCCGGCTCCGGAGCACGGCCGGTATAGGGGCCCTCGACAGCGACGCTGCCGAAGCCGGCCCCCTCAAGCATCGCGGTCAGCTGTTCTGGAAGGTAGTACGTGTTGAGGAGGGAGCCTGACTCCTCCCGGACCAGGCGGCCGTCGCGCCACAGCCTGGCGCGGATCTCAAGCCCCTGGCATCGCAGGTTGGCGTCGTAGCCCGCAGCCCGTGAGAGCAGCTCCAGCTCGTCGCCGTCCGAGAGGGTGGCGCGTGGGCCAGTCTTGGGCCATGGCGAAGGGTAGATCCGGGCAGGATCCGACATGCGGGCGTGATCCGCCTCGGTGGGCGGCTCGTAGCTCAGGAGCACAGCGCCGCCGGGAATGAGATGGTCGTGGATCCGTCGGAGCGCAGCCGCGTCGCGCTCGGGGCTGCCGCCAATCGCGAAGGACCCAATCGAGAAGATCGTCGCGTATCGCCGCGGCCGATCGAGTCCGTCGAAGGTCTGCACCGCGAGACGTCCCTCAATGTGGACCCCGGCCAAGGCGGCAGCATCGCGAGCGTACTGCACCATGTCGGGGGAGATGTCCGTCCCGTCAACATCAAAGCCCTCGGCGAGCAGCGGCACGAGGAGCCGACCGGTGCCGCACCCGAGATCCAGCGCCGGCTCCCCAAACCGCCCGATGGCCGCCCGCAGGTACGCAAGCTCAACCGCTTCGGGCTTATTGACCTCGGCCCACCATCGGGCGATGAGCCCGTAATGCCACGTGCCAGTCTGTTCGCCCATGGGCGCACGATACAGCGGCAGCCGCGGATGGTCTTGGGCCCGGCATTGCCGCGCACCGCGCAAAGCCATACCATGCACGCAGCCTGAGCCAGCACCTCGTACGGGGCTCGTCTGAGTCCGCCAGCATGTCCGGCGGCCAGATACAGGAGCCCGCGATGACCTGGACGGGATGGAGGTTTGCGCATGGCAACCGTCACGTTTGACCACGTCTGGAAGAAGTACGGCGAGGTCACCGCGGTCGAGGATCTCAGCCTCGAGATCCACGACGGGGAATTCATGGTCCTCGTTGGCCAGTCGGGCTGCGGGAAGACCACCAGCCTGCGGATGATCGCCGGGCTGGAGGAGATCACACAGGGTGATCTCAAGATCGGCGACAAGGTCGTCAACGACGTCGCCCCCAAGGATCGCGACATCGCGATGGTCTTCCAGAGCTACGCGCTCTACCCGCACATGTCGGTCCGTGAGAACCTCTCGTTTGGCCTCAAGCTCCGCAAAGTGGGCAAGGTCGAGATCGAGAAGCGCATCAACGACGCCGCGGGCATCCTCCAGCTTGAGAAGCTGCTCGAGCGCAAGCCCAAGGAGCTCTCGGGTGGCCAGCGCCAGCGCGTTGCGCTTGGCCGGGCCATCGTCCGCGAGCCCGCCGTGTTCCTCATGGACGAGCCGCTCTCCAACCTTGACGCAAAGCTGCGCGTTCAGACCCGTGCGGAGATTGCGCGCCTGCACCAGCGCCTCGGGACCACGATGGTCTACGTCACCCACGACCAGGTCGAGGCGATGACCATGGGCCAGCGGATCGCCGTGATGAGCGACGGCCTGCTCCAGCAGGTTGGCACGCCGCAGGAGCTGTACGACCGGCCGAAGAACAAGTTTGTCGCGGGCTTCATCGGCAGCCCGTCCATGAACTTCGTCACGATGCCGGTGGGCGCTGGCGACAGCATGACCGCGGGCGGGTTCACCTTCCCGATTTCAGAGAACTACAAGAACACCATCGCCAGCGCCGGCGTTCAGGTGACCGCGGGCTTCCGCCCCGAGCACCTCGAGATGGGCGAGGTCACCGGCCTCTTCGGCCAGCTGACCGGCAAGGCCGACGTGGTGGAGTACCTCGGCAACGAGGAGCTGCTCCATGTGAGCGTGGGCGACCACGACATCGTGGCGCTTGTTGACTCGTCCTACCGTGTCCGCCCGGGCGACCAGGTCACCCTGCGCCTCCCGGTTGAGAAGCTCCACCTGTTCAACATCGAGTCGGGCGCAGCGCTCGCGCACTGACCGGCTCCCCACCGAGCTGTCTACAGCCGGTCCGTCGCATCGCGCGGCGGACCGGCTGTTCCATTTCAGGAGACACCATGTCCGATCACCCGACACCAGACCCGCTTGAGGAGCGCGTCGTTGCGTCCAGGGTGGTCCACCAAGGGCGATACATGGAGTTCCGCGTTGACACCATCGAGCGGGCAGACGGCAGCCGCGGGACACGCGACGTTGTGGGGCACCCCGGGGCCGTCGCGGTGCTTGCCGTGGACGACGAGGGCCGGCTGCTGATGGTTCGCCAGTGGCGCGTGCCTGCGGGCCGTGCGCTGCTGGAGATCCCCGCAGGCACGCTGGACGTCCACGATGGCGTCACCGAAGACCCGGACGTCGCCTCTCGTCGCGAACTTGAGGAGGAGACCGGCCATCGGGCTGGGTCCTGGAGCAAGCTTGGGACCTTCTGGACCGCACCCGGGTTTGCATCTGAGCTGATGCACCTCTACGTCGCGCGCGATCTGGTGCCAGTTGCCGATGCCGACGGCAGGCTTGCGCCGGACGAGGATGAGCACCTTGAGCTGCGCCACGTGCCGCTTGCCGAGGCGCTGGCGCTGGTGGAGTCGGGCGACATCGCCGACGCCAAGTCCATCCTTGGCGTGCTCTGGCTTGACCGGATCAACCGGGCCAAGGGGTAAGGACCGGGGTCCCCTACTCGGCTGCGGGCGACTCCGGCAGCGCCGGCGACTCGGGTAGCGCCGGCGACTCGGGTAGCGCCGCGATCGCCCTGTCCAGCGCCGCGCGATAGAGCGGCGACGCCGGTTCAAGCGCGCAGGCCAACCGCAGGTGCACAACGGCGTCCTTGGGACGGTCCAACTTGCGCATGCTCTGCGCCAGCGCAAAGTGCCCGTACGCAGACGATGGGTCCGCCTCCAGCAGCGCCACAAACACGTCAAGTGCCCGCGCATGGTTGCCCGCGTTGAACGCCGCGCGTCCCAGCGCCTCAAGGATGGAGCCGCGCCCCGGCTCCAGAGCTGCCGCCCGCTCCAGCACCGTGGCCGCCTGCGCGTTGTGGCGGCGCCGCAGCAGCGCCTGACCGCGCTGGAGGAGTTCGTACGCCGTCTCGTGTTGTTCGGCGTCGGCGTGCTGAGCTGGCTCGTCCTGCATGTCGCGATGCTCGCACGACTGGCCATCCCGCGCCGCTACCATGACCAGCATCCCCCGCCCCCAACGCCCGGCGCCCGCCGAGTTGGCCGTGGGAGCGCACCGGAGGGTGCCGCACCCGGTGACCGTCTTCCTGCTCGCCCTCGCCGTGTTCATGGTGCAGGGCGGCTTCCACTTCTACACTGCCACCCTGCCGCTCGCCCTGAACCAGGGCGGCGTGCCTGACGCTGCCATCGGCCTCATCGTTGGCGTGTCGGCCATCGTCCAGATCCCGGCCGCCATCGTGGGCGGCAGGCTTGTGGACCGCTTTGGCGGGGTGCGCCTGCTGACCGCGGGTGGCTTCGCCTACCTCATTGGCTCAGCCATCATCGTGCTGCCCCTGGCGGACCCAGCAGTCTCCCTGGTCCCCTTTGTGGCGGCACGGCTGTTCCAGGGCGTCGGCCTTGCCGTGGTGCTGCCCTCTGCGCTCTCGCTGGTGCCCGCACTGATGCCGCCCGGCGGCAACCCGCGGGGCCTCTCAATCGTGGGTGCCGCACAGAACCTCACCATCACCCTGATCCCCCCGTTGTCGCTCTTCATGTTCAACGGGTCAGACATCCATGGCGTCGCCTGGGGGGCCATCGTCGCGGTGATCGTGGGCGTAGGCCTCTTCCGGGCCATCGGGCTCCGGCCCACGCGGCCCCAGTCGGCTGCCATCAGACCGCGGTTTGGCATCGCGTTCCGGCGCAGCTGGGCCATGCCGCTGCTGATCACCATCACGTATGTGGCGCACTGGGGCGCGGTGACCGCCTACCTGCCGGTCAAGGCCGTGGGCGCGGGCGCCGATGTGGGTCTGTACTTCGCTGCCGATGGCATCGCGATCTTCCTGATGCGCCTGCCAACCGCCTGGCTTGCCGAGCGGATCTCCAGCCGAACGCTGATGGTGGCTGGGTCCGTGGCGACGGCCGTGGCCATCGGGATGCTCCTGCTGCCGCTGACCACGCCGCTGCTGATCGTGTCCGGGCTGCTGGGTGGCGCCGCTGGCGGCCTCGTCCTCTCGCCGGTGCTGTTTGAACTGTCCAGCCGGGCCACCGATGCTGACCGAGGCTCGGCCTTTGCGCTCTACTCGGGCAGTCTGGCCGGCGCCATCTCACTGGGCAGCATCGGCGGCTCGCCAATGGTGGCGGCGTTTGGGTTGTCCGCGGCGCTCGTCGTCGGTATGGCGCTCATCGGCGTGGCAACCGTGCTGACGCTGGCGGACAAGTCGCTTCGAGGGCTTGTGGTGGGCGACGCGGGTGGCGAGTCTGGTGCCCAGACAACACCCGCGTAACGCGCAGGGGTCACGCAGCGCCGGCCGAGTTACTCCCGCCAGGCTGCCAGATCAAGCGTCTTGAGCCGCGGGCTCTCGGTTCGCCCGGGGATCCGGCCGCGCTTGGCGATGGGCTTCCCGTCGATCTCCTTGATGTCACCCGTGAAGTCAATGGGCGTGGCGCCGGAGATGTAGCTGCCCACGGCAAACGAGTCAACCGGCGACACGCTGTCTGCGAAGTAGCGGATCCGGTCCGGCGTCAGGCCGCCCGAGACGGTAATGGTCACGTGCTCGAAGCCGGCCTGGTCCAGCCGTGCGCGGATCTCCGTGACCAGTGCCGGCGTGACGCGACCGCGCTCTGACGGCGTGTCAAGGCGGATGCCGTAGAGCTTGTCGCCCAGCGCGTAGGCCACGCGAAGCGCCTCCTCGGCCTCGTCCTTGAACGTGTCCACAAGGACAATGCGCGGGACGTCCGGCGGCATGTCGCGGTCAAACGCCTCGGCGGCGCGGACGGTGTCGCCAAAGATCAGAACCAGCGAGTGCGGCATTGTGCCCGTCGGGTTGAGGCCCGCAAGCCTTGCGCCGGCCGGTGTGGACGCGCCCACGCAGCCGCCGACAATCGCCGCATAGTCCAGGACGTCGGTGATGTCCGGGTGGACGTGGCGAGCGCCAAAGCTGATGACGGGCTGGGGCGCAGCGGCCTCGACGCAGCGGCGGGCGGCGGTGGCCCATCCGGTGGACTGTGCCAGCATGCCCAGCATCGCGGTCTCGTAGAGCGCGAAGGAGCGGTAGCGCGCCTGGATCCGGAGGACAACCTCCTTGGGGGTGACGAGGTCGCCGTCCTGCATCGCCTCAACGATGGCGCCGGGCTCGTTGGCAAGGACGTGGCCGATGAGGTTGGTTGCCTCGCCCATGCCGCAGAGGACGGACTCCTCGCGGGTGAAGACCTCCATCATGACGACGGGGTCCATGCCCTCACGCTCAAGGATGGAGTTGGCGCGGGCGAAGTACACGTCCGCCGTGGCGCCGGACAGGATCTCCATGGACGGACGGGTGCGCTGCAGGCCCATCAGGCGTTCCGGCGATTGCAGGCGGCAGGCGTCACGACGCTTGGGCTCCTTCGTGCGGGTGCCGACACGAGCGCGGCGACCCCGTGGTGCGCGTTGGCGGGGAGTGTAGCGCACGGCTCTGCCTGTTCATGGGCGGAGCGCCAACTGACGGCTTCGGAGCCTGGGGCGGCCAACCCTGGTCCACACGCTGGGGCCAAGGATCGCCGCCGATGCCAGAACGGCCAGCAGGAAGACGAGACGGCGGCGGCCTTCCGCCCACGCCCCGGTCCATGCGCGATAGGCGCTCGACGATGCCGCAACCGAGGCGTCAACGTGACCCTCGGCCAGGCCGAGAGCCGCGGCTGCAAGGTCAGCCTCGGGCCGCTCGCCAATCATGCCCACGGTGGACAGCACGTCGTGCTGGTCTGTCCGCGAGGCGGTTGCGGTTGTGATGGCGGTGATCGCCGCGCTCTCGCGGTCAGCCTCGGAGGACGCTGCCGCAAGCGACCCGGTCTCAAACAAGGTGCGCAGCGTGTCCGGCAGGGCCAGCCCGGCGGCGGCGGCCTGGTGCTCCAGTGCCACGCGCTTCTGCAGCACAGCACGAGCGTCCGCCATCAGCGTGTCCGCGGTGTCAAAGCGCCAGGCGCGCAGCGCATCGCGAATCGTGCGCGGAAGCGCCCACCCGTTCGCGACGGCGAGCGTCTTGCTGTAGGCGGACCTGGCGGCCGCGCGGTCGTCAAGCAGGCCGGCCTCGCCCGGACGGACAACCCATGTCCGCCACAGGTCGCTCAGGTCCTGGCCACTGGCATCGCCCAGAAGGTCCAGCATGCCCCGCCAATCAGGCGTGCCGTCCACGGTTTCGGTCACGTCGCCGGAGGCTGTGGCCATCACGGGCGGCTGGTATGCCCCCACCCGGTCTGCAGCCGCTACCCAGACTTGGCGGAGCACGTCATCGCCCACGCGGTCTGCGATGGCGGCGGCCAGGATGGCTGACGCCGCAAAGCCGTAGGAGTCCACCGCCGGGTCAACGCCTGCCTCAACTGGCCATGCGTTGAGCGGGTAGGCGGCGGCCTTCTGCGCATCGGTCAGTGCAGGCGGGGCAAGCTTGGCGCCGAGCTTGACCGCGGTCCTGTTGGCGTATAGGGCAGCAAAGCCCTCAACGGCCCACCTGTCCGCCACGACACGTCCGTTGAGCCAGCCGTGGACGGCCTCGTGGATCACGGCTTGGCTCCCCGCCCAGTACGCCACCTCGATGGCCTGGCCCGTTGCGTCATAGCGGCCAGCGTGACCGCCCCCGGTGCGGCTGACGGCCTCCTGCACGGTCACAGGATCTGTGTGGGGCCAGCTGAAGCCAATCTCGTCGCGCAGGATGGGCAGTGCGCCCGCAAGCACCTTGCCAACGCGACCGGCCCACAGCGGATCGTCAGCCCAGGCGCGCATCAGCAGCTCCACCGTGCCATCGGGGACCGCCACCGAGAGGGGCGTGTCGGTCCACTCAGGCGGCTGCTGGGCCGACACAAAGGCAAAGAACGCCAGCGGGTTGCTCAGCGAACCCGTGGTGAGCCTCGTGCCGCCGGCGGCTGTTGTCCCGGTTGCGGCAAAGACGCCTGACTCGACGGCGACGTCGTAGCCCGGCGGGAACTCCACCGCCACACTGCTGCCCGGTGTCGAAGGCGTGCCAAACGCCCACACCGGGACGGTGACAAGGCTGGCGCCAACTCGAACGAGCGAGCCTGCGGCGCCCTTCGGGTCCGGTAGGAGGAACGAGAGCTTGAAGGTGGCAGAGGTGCCGCCGTAGAGGCGCTTGCCGAAGTCGATGCGGAGCGTGGTGGACTTGCTGTCCTTCTTCGCGATGGTGACTCTGGCGCCCTTGAGACCGCTGACCTTCGGCGTTGCGGCGCCGGCCTGCACCAGCAGCATCGCGTGGTCGAAGTAGTACATGGACGTCTTGGTCTCGGCCTTGTGGCTGGCCGCCGTCACATCCAGCACCACCTGGATGCGCGACTGTGCTGGCTGCACGAGATACGTGGCGCTGGTCACAAGGGTGAGGTCGGGCGTGGCGGCCTGCACGGGGCCCGCGAACGGGACCGTCGCCAGCAGGATGGCGGCAACGGCGAGGACGCGAAGATGCCTGTGGCGCGTCATGCCGCGGATGCCGGGTCAGGGAGATCCGCAAGCTCCACCAGATCCGACTGGTAGCGGCGAAGCAGCTGGACCCCCGGCCCATCGGCCGCCGATACGGGCGGGCCCGCAACAGGCCAGCCGCCGGCCTTGCGCCACTCCACGCTCTCGGTGTGGAAGCGGTCGGCCACGGCAAGCTGCCGGGCCAAGGCAAGCCCCATGGCGTCGCAACTGAGGTGCGCGGCGGGGAGCTCGGCAACAAGCACGGGACGCTCATCCTCGGAAACCGAGAACTTGACGAAGGGCAAATCGTCGTTCCAGCGCAGGAGCTTGCGATAAGACTTGCGGAAGCTGTCGTTGATGGGCGGCGCGAAGTGGGCCCAGCAGATCAGGGCAAGCGCGGGCTCCAAGATCAGCGTGATCCGCAAACGGGCACGGCGCCGACCGTCAAGCACCAGATCCCACGACGTGATGCCGTCGCGCTCGGCGCGCTCAACCGGCTCCAGCCCAAGCTCGATGAGCCAGGCCTCAATCTCCGCCGGGGTGCGGCTCTCTGTCCGGCGCTCGGGCCGGGGCGGGGTGAGCATGCGCCGGAGTCTACCGGACGCCCTTCCAGGTCCGGTCGGGCACGTTCCACAGACCGCCCGCTCGCAGACACCATGAGACGCCGCCGGGCAAGGGATCCGGGCGGCGTCTCAGAGGCACCGGTGCTACCTGACTGCGACTCGCCAGTCGATGTCGATGGCGGAGACCGGCGTTGCGATGGGCTCGGTGGCGAAGGGCAGGCCCAGATTGCTCACGCCGTCCTCAGCCAGATCTGCCTCATAGGTGCAGAGACAGGGGCCGTTGTCAGCGCAGCCCACGCAGCAATACGACTCGTCCCGGTGATACACCGGCCGATCGGTGATCAGAACGTCGCACGAGGCGCAGTAGCCACGGCGAGGATTTGCGTACACGTGCATGGCGATACCTCCGGTGGTGGGGCCCGGTGGCGGTCGGGGCCGCAGCGGCAACGACCGGGATCGAGGTTGGGGTAGGGCGTCAGGGGTACAGGCCCCGGATCCGCGTGGCGGCCGCCACGCGCTCCATCGCAAGCGCGTGGGCGGCCAGGCGGGTGGTGATCCTGTCGGCCGCAGCACGGTCCCAGACCGCCTCCGCGGCCGACAGGATCTGGCGGCGGAGCCGGTCGTTGACCTCATCGCGCGTCCACGCGAGAGCGGCACGGTTCTGCGCCCATTCGAAGTAGCTGACGATGACGCCGCCGGCGTTGCACAGGATGTCCGGGATGACCGTGACACCCCTGTCGCGCAGGATCGGGTCGGCTCCAGGCGAGGTTGGACCGTTGGCGCCCTCGGCCAGGATCCGGGCGCGAACGCGATGCGCGTTGTGCTCGGTGATCTGGCCCTCCATCGCCGCCAGGACGAGGACATCGACGTCGAGGGCAAAGAGTGTCTCGTTATCGATGGGCTTTGTGCCCGGCGTGTTGGCGACGGTCCCGTACGCCCGGAAGCGGCGCGCCAACTCCGGCACGTCAAGACCGCCTGGGTCGAAGACGCCGCCGCCGACATCGGTGATGGCGATGATCTTGGCGCCAGCCTCATGCAGCAGACGGGCTGCCGCTTCGCCGACGTTGCCGAAGCCCTGGATGGCAACCGTGGCCTCGGCCACCTGGATTCCGATTCGGGCGGCGGCGTCCTTGATGGTGTACACGATCCCCTGCCCCGTCGCGTCGGCCCTGCCCGCGGATCCGCCGATGGCGAGCGGCTTGCCGGTGACGACACCCGGCACGGAATAGCCGTGGTGCATCGAGATCGTGTCCATGATCCAGGCCATCACCTGGGCGTTGGTGCCCACGTCCGGGGCCGGAATGTCGGAGTCGGGGCCGATGATCGGCTGCAGTTCGGTGGCAAAGCGCCGGGTCAGCGCCTCAAGCTCCCTGCCACTCATCGTGCGCGGATCGCAGGTCACGCCGCCCTTGGCGCCGCCGAAGGGCACATCAACCAGGGCGCACTTCCAGGTCATCCACATCGCAAGGGCGCGCACATCATCGAGATCGGTCTGCGGATGGAAGCGGAGACCGCCCTTGGCCGGCCCGCGCGACAGGTTGTGCTGGACGCGATAGCCGGTGAAGACGCGGACCGACCCGTCATCCATGTGGACAGGGAAGTTGACGCTGTACTCGCGCTGCGGGACCCGCAGCACCGCGCGGAGGTCGGGGTCCATGCCGAGGTGCTGCGCGGCCGCGTCGAACTGCGCCTGGGCCGCCGCGAGCGCCCGCTGGCCCGCGGTGAGGCGCGGGAGCTCGCGGGCTTCAGTTGGTGCGGCGATGGGGGCGGTCGTGGCGGCGTTCATGGGGGGCCTCCCGGCGATTGCGATCTCGACTGACCTCGAGCGTCGCCCCACTCCGGAAACGAACCGGTCAACGGACATGAACAGACCATGAATATCGCGGACCGCGGGCTATCCTCGTCAGACCATGACCGACCCGCAGTCCCCTGAGCCCGCGAGAGGAGCCGCGCCGCTGCTGCACGCGGCGCTGGCACTCCTGCCGCCGTCGGCGACGGCCGGCGAACTGGAGCAGCGGTTTGGGGCGTCGGGCGCCACGCTTCGGCCGCGTGTCGCTGCCCGCCTGCTGGGCGATCTGGCCGGACTGGGTCTCGTGCGCGCGGCGCAGCGGGGCGCGGAGGGCACGCGGTATGTCGCCACAACCCTCGGCGCGCGCTACATCGCCGACGGGCTCTCCGGCACCGCGGCCGTTTCGCTTGCCGAGTTGGAGATGCTGCGCACGGACTTGCTGTCCACGATCGCGCACGAACTCCGCACGCCGCTGACGGCGGTGCGCACATCGATCAGCCTGCTCCTTGAGCCCACTGCCGAGCCCACCGACGAGCAGCGACGCACCCTGCTCACCGCGATCGAGCGGAACGGCGAGCGGATGCAGCGCCTCGTGGGCGACATCCTTGAGCTCTCGCGGTTCCGCTCCGGCAGCGTGAGCCTCCAGCTTCGCCGGTTCAGTGCGGCATCACTCGCGGACTCCGTGATCGGGATCATCACGCCGCTCGCCGTCGGCCACAGCCAGCGAGTGGTGCGGATCAGCGGGCCAGCCGCGGACCACCGCGTCTTTGGCGACCATCGCCGTCTCGAGCAAGCCCTGCTCAACCTCGTCTCCAACGCCCAGCGCGTTGCGCCCGACGGCAGCACAATCACCATTCGCGTCGAGGAGCACGGCCTCACAACCAGCTGGAGCGTGACCGACGACGGTCCAGGCATCTCGGAGGCCGATCAGGCGCGGCTGTTCGAGCGGTTCTTCGTGGGGCGCACGGACCGCTCCGGCACCCGGGACGGTATCGGCCTGGGGCTGCCCACGGCACTGGCGATCGCGCAGGCCCATGGCGGCGCCATCGAGGTCCACAGCGTGGTGGACAAGGGCAGCACCTTCGCGCTGGTGGTGCCCACGGCTGGCCCGGAGGATGAGTCCTGATGCGCATCCTGGTGGTGGACGACGCTCCCGACGTTGTGGAGTCGGTGCGTCTGGGCTTCACCCTGCAGTGGCGCGAGGTGGAGGTGCTGGGCGCCGGCACCGGCGAGGAGGCGTTGGACCTCATCGAGCGCGAGAAGCCGGACATCATCCTGCTTGACGTCGGCCTGCCGGACATCGACGGCTTCGCGGTCTTGCGCGAGCTGCGCACCTTCTCCGATGTCCCAGTTGTGATGCTCACGGCACGCGACGACGCGATGGACAAGGTCAAGGGCCTCGAGCTTGGAGCCGACGACTACGTCACCAAGCCCTTCAACCACCTTGAGCTCATGGCCCGTGTGCGTGCTGTGCTGCGGCGACTGAGCATGCCCGCGCCGGTCAGCAGGGCGCCGTCGTTCCGCTCAGGCGATCTTGAGGTGGACTTCGCCCAGCAGGAGGCACGCCTGTGCGGCGAGCGCGTGGACCTCACGCCAACGGAGTACAAGGTCCTGTACCACCTGATCCGCAACGCCGGCCACGTCCTGCAGCACGGAACCCTGCTGGCAAAGGTCTGGGGTCGCGAGTACATCGACGAGGTTGACTACATCCGGGTCTACATCCGCAGGCTTCGCGAGAAGCTGCACGACGACCCGGAGCACCCAAAGTACATTCGAACCGAGCGGCGGCTTGGCTACCGGTTCATCGCGCCGGACCCAGACCGGGCCCCCACCCGACCTGGCGAGACCAGCTAGCGGCCGCCCGCTGAGGCTACCGAGTCGTCGTCCTCGTCGTCGGCGCCCTTGGCCAGCCGGTCCGGCCGCCGCTCAACGGTGCCGCCCGACCTGATCACCCGGCTGGTGAAGTCCGCGGCGCGAACGCCCTCACCCACCTTCACGTTTCGTCCGAGCCGGACGCCCTGGCGCACAACGGACTGCTTGCCCACGACGGTGATACCCGTATTGAGCCGGGTGGGCTCAGCCTTGTTGGGCGTATCAAAGTCCGGGCCGTCGCCGATGATGGCGCCCTGGCCAACCACGACCTCCTTGTCGAGGATTGCCCGGTCCACCACCGCGCCGCTGCGGACAACGGTGTCAAACATCACGATGGAGTCGCGGACAACCGCGCCAACGTCAACACGGACGCCAGGCGACAGCACGCTGTTCACCACGGTCCCGTTGATGACACAGCCGTGGCTGATCATGCTCCGGTGAACCTGTGCGGTGGGTCCAATCTTGGCCGGGGCCCGTTCCTCGGACCGCGTGTGGATCAGCCATTCCCGGTCGTACAGGTCAAGCTCCGGCCGGTCGTCAAGGAGCGCCATGTTGGCCTCCCAGAACGACTGGATGGTGCCCACGTCCTGCCAGTAGCCGTCAAAGCGGTAGCCGAAGACCCGTGCGCCGCCATCAAGCATGGCGGGGATGATGTTGGCCCCAAAGTCGGGGCGGTCATCCGACAGCCAGCGCACGAGGGCGCGCTTGCTGAAGACGTAGACGCCCATCGACGCAAGGTCGCTCTTGGGGACCTTGGGCTTCTCCTGCCATTCGGTCACGCGGTCCTGCTCGTCGAGCGCCAGCACGCCCATGCGGCTCGCCTCGGCGATGGGCACGCGTCGCACGGCAATCGTCACATCGGCACGGTGGCGCCGGTGTGCGGCCAGAAACGGCGTGTAGTCCATCTTGTAGATGTGATCGCCGGCCAGGACCAGGATCGTGTCGCCCGCGTCGCGCTCGATGACGTTGATGTTGTGGAGCACGGCGTCCGCGGTGCCGCCGTACCACTCGGCCACGCGACCGCGCTTGATGTACGGCTGGAGCAGCTTCACGCCGCCCCTGTTGCGGTCCAGGTCCCACGGGCGGCCAAGGCCGATGTGGTCGTTGAGGGAGCGGGGGTTGTACTGCGTGAGCACAACCACGTTGTCAACGCCCGAGTTGACGCAGTTGCTCAGCGTGAAGTCGATGATCCGGTACTTGCCGCCAAACGGCACCGCGGGCTTCGCGCGGACCGACGAGAGAATCGACAGGCGCTCCCCTTCGCCACCGGCGAGGATGATCGCCATGATCGGCTTGGCCAACGTCAATCCTCCGGGCGTACAGGCGGGGTCGAGGGCATGCTCGATGCTAACAGTGGCGCGGATCCCGCGTGCGCCACAGGGGTTGCCGCTAGGTAAACAGTTTGGGATTGACCGCCACACCGCCCAGCGACACCATCCAGTGGAGATGCGCGCCCGTGGAGTGGCCGGTGTTGCCCTCGTAGCCAATGATCTGGCCCTGGGTCACCACGGCGCCGGTCCGCACCGGGTATGTGGGCCGGAGGTGGGCATACCACGTCACCAGCTTTGAGCTGTGGGCGATGATCACAATCCAGGCGGGATTGGCGCCATCCGCATAGTTCCAGCCAACGTAGACCACGCGACCGGGCCCGGCGGCGCGAACCGCTGTCCCATAGGGCGCCACAAGGTCAATGCCGTTGTGGAAGTGGGCGCAGTTGCCCACGCGCGGCTCCCACGAGAAGCCGGTGCAGCCAAAGTTCTGCGTGATTGCGCCAGCCATTGGCCAGATCAGGCTGCCGTTGTACTGCGACGGGATGTGGCCAAGGTTGTACTGCTCGGCGACAAGCCTGTTGATCTTGTCCTGCAGCTTCTTGCGGGCCGCAGCGGCGGCGGCGAGTGCCTTGGCAAGCTTTGCCTTGTCGGCTGCCGCCTGCGCGTATTCCGCCTGCTGCTCGGAGAGGGCGGCCTTGGCCGCCTGCGCAAGGCGCGTGAGCTTTGTTTGGGCAGCGTTGAGGGCCGCAATCCGGCCATCGATCTGCTGCTTCTGGACGCCCACCTGCTGGCGCAGCTGGTTGGTGGAGTCTCGGGTTGTCTGCAGGGTCTGGTGGAGCGAGAGCAGCGTGGCGCGGTCCTGCGTGATCTGCCCGGCGAGTGCCTGGTCCTGCTCCGCAGCGTCAAGCTGGGACGAGATGGCCGCAAGCATGTCGGTGAACGACGCACCCGAGAGCAGGACCTCCAGCAGCGACGTGCGCTGCGCTTCATAGGCCTGGCGAACGCGGTCCGCAAGCAGGGCCTTGCGCTGGCCAAGCTCGGCCTTCTTCGCAGCCTCTTGCGCGGCGATGTCCTTGAGCTGCCCGTCCAGCGTGGTGAGCTGGCCCACCAAGGTGGCGTACTGCGCCTTCACGTCGGCGAGTTGCCCAGACATCGTGGTGACCTTGGCCTGGGTGGTCTGGAGGTTGTCCGTGATCCCGTTGAGCTGGTCCTGCGTGGACGCAATCTGGCCCGAGATGGAGGCCTGCGACGCCGTCAGCTGCGCGATCAGCGCCTTCTGACGGGCGATCTCCTTCTCAAGTGCGCGCTGCTGCGCCTGGGCGTTGCTGAGCTCGTCGCCGTTGACGGACCCGGGCGCCATGACGGTCCCGCCCAGCAGTCCAACGAGGAGCGGGGCGACAAGCACGGCCGCAAGCAAGCGGCGGCGCAGACTGGTCTTCTTGGGGAAGCGGCTGGCGTCGTGGCGGGTCAACGGTCAGGCGTCCTCATCGCGCGAGCGGGCTGGTGATTGGGTCCCGCCGCCTTGGCCACGACGAAACACATGCAACGACACGCTCGCCGGATACGGAGCCGTCACGGAGGGCACCACCGAGACGACTAGAACCGGCGCTCCCGCATAGTCTACCAGCGCGCGGCAACCCGTTGTCCAGACCGGGGCGCCGGGCAGTGGCTGCCGGTCCGCTACTAGCGTGGCCGGTGAGTCACGACAGACTCAAGATGCGATGCCGCATGCGGAACTCAGCCACCGAAACCGCAACTCCGGGTGCGAGTCGTGCAGCCATGGGGTCACCCTGAGTCTGAGCTGACTCAGAGTTGCGGCAACTCCGCGAGCGCGGCGGGCGCGGCCGGCGCGGAGCCCCAGCGCACCATCGACGACTCCAACTCGCCATACCCGGTCCGCCGGTGGACCAGCGGCAGCCCCAGGCGCTCGGCGGCATGCTCGGCGGCAGCGATCAGCACCGGATCGTCGTGCTGCGAGAGGTACACCACCCGGGCGTACGAGCCGAAGTAGACCGGCAGCAGCTCCGGGTGCTTGTCCAGACCCAGCCCGGCGATCACCAGGCTCTCAAAGCTGCGCGCGAGGAAGTCCGTCAGGTAGAACGACGCCGGCTCCTCGTCCGCAATCTGGGTGAACGCGTCAAGGCCCGCGTAGAACGCGTAGCAGTGCGCGCCCGGCAGCCGCTCCACGCCGTGACGGGTGAGGACCTCGTCCAGCGCCCCGCCCGTGCCGCAGTCCGCGTACGCCACAAACATCTGCTCGTACTTGCCCACGGCCTCGGTCAGCTTGGCGTCAATCGCGGGCGCAATGAGCTCCGGCCGGTTGTGCCACACCGCAGGCAGACAGCGCACGTCCATGTGCGTCATCCCGTTGCGCTCCACCAGCTCCACAAGCTCGCGGCCAAGCGCGCCGCAGCCAAGCACCAGCGTGGTGGTGCCGGCACGCGGC
>CAIYHO010000034.1 GCA_903925955.1 uncultured Chloroflexota bacterium | reverse complement strand
TGGCCGTCGATGTCCTGGAGCATCAGCGAACGGGCGCCGTGCAGGATCCCGGGGGTGCCGCCGGCGATTGCCGCCGCATGGCGCCCGGTGGCCAGACCGTCGCCCGCCGCCTCGGCAACCGCCAGACGCACGGACGGCTCACCGATAAACCGCGCCAGCAGGCCGATGGCGTTGGACCCGCCGCCGACGCAGGCGAGCGCGAGGTCCGGGAGGCGGCCCTCGATGGCGTAGAGCTGGGCTGCGGCCTCGTCACCGATCCGGCGCTGAAAGTCGCGGACGATGGTGGGGTACGGGTGCGGCCCCATGGCGGAGCCCAGCACGTAGTGCGTGGTCTCCACGTTGGTGACCCAGTCACGCATCGCCTCGTTGACGGCGTCCTTGAGCGTGGCTGTGCCCGACGTGACGCTGCGGACCTCGGCGCCAAGCTGGCGCATGCGCAGGACGTTGGGCTCCTGACGCCGGATGTCCTCCTCGCCCATGAACACAACGCACGGCAGCCCCAGCAGCGCGCACGCGGTGGCGGTGGCCACGCCGTGCTGGCCGGCGCCGGTTTCGGCAATCACCCGCGTCTTGCCCAGACGGCGGGTGAGCAGCGCCTGGCCTAGCGCGTTGTTGATCTTGTGGGCGCCGGTGTGGGCAAGGTCTTCACGCTTGAGGTAGACGCGGAAGCGCTCAGGGATGGCGGGCAAATGCCGGCGACCGGCGTCCTGGGCGGCTTGCTGCTGGCGTCTTGCCTCGTGGGCAACGGCTGCGGCCAGCCGGTCTGAGCGGTAGAGCGCCGTGGGTCTGCCCGCAAAGCGCGCAAGCAGATCGTCAAGCTCCGCCCAGAACCGCGGGTCATGGCGGATGGCGTTGTACGCGTCTTCCAGCTGCTCCAGTGCGCCCACAAGCGTTTCGGGGACGTACCTACCGCCAAAGTCGCGCTCGGTCCCCCATCGGCCGTGGTTGTCCACCGCCAGGAGGCCCGCGTGGACCGGTGTTGGGCCAAAGGCCACGTTGGGCCGATGCCGACGCGCATCACGCGCGCGCTTGGCAAACAGGGCCACCTTGAGCGGGTCCTTGCGCGGCTTGTCGCCGGGAACGGGCGGCGCCTCAACACCGGACGCCACGTCCACGCCAACGCACTGCACCGCCAGGACAGCCTCCCCCACCGATGCCGGGTTCAGGCCGCCAGCCAGGACGATGGGGATCTCGCGGGCAACGGCCGCGGCGAGCGCGGTGTTGACGCGGATCCCTGTACCACCGGGGTGTGGGCCGCCTGCGGCGTCGAGCAGGATCCCCGCAGCGCCGGCGTCAAGGTACGCGCGGGCGCGGCTGATCACGTCGTCCGGACGCGCCTCGGGCCCAACGCGCAGTGCCTTCCAGACCGGTCGGCCGATGGCGGCGATCACGGCCGGGGGCTCGTCCCCGCTCAGCTGCACCTCGTCGGGATCCACGACGGCAATCACGTGGGCAAGCTCGTCGGCCGGAAGGTTGGCTGTGACAACCACAATCCTGGGCATGCGCGCGGCAGACGAGGCTGCCTGCCGGGCCAGACGAGCAAGGTTGGCGCCCTGCTCGGGCGTGAGGCAGCGAGGCGTGCCGGGCGCAAAGTTGACCCCGATGGCATCGGCGCCTGCACGCACGGCGGCAAGCACGCCCTTGGCATCGGTGACGCCGCAGATCTTCACGGTAGGCGTCCGGGCGCCAGCGGCCGGATCAACCGGGTAGCGGCCCGCGGCCACAAACGCGCGTGCGGCGGCGGCAGGATCAGCGGAGCGCATGAGCGCCTCGCCCACCAGCGCCGCGTCAAACCCGGTTGCACGCCAGCGGGCAACCGTGGCCGTGTCGCGAACGCCGCTCTCCGCGATGGCCAGGCGGTCCGCAGGGATCAGCTCGCGCAGGCGGACGGCCCGCTCCGGGTCAACGTCAAGCGTGCGCAGATCGCGGTTGTTGATGCCGATGAGGCGTGCGTCCGTGGCGAGGGCGGCCTCAAGCTCGCGCTCATCGTGCGCCTCCACCAGCGGCTCCATGCCCAGGTCTCGGGCGCGGTCCACAAGGCCCGCCAGCCGGTTGCCCGTGTGCAGCACGGCCAGCAGCAGGACGATGTCGGCGCCGGCAGCGCGGACCAGGTCCAGCTGCCGCGGGTCCACAACAAACTCCTTGGCCAGCACCGGGATGCTCACCGCGGCCCGCACGGCGCGCAGGTCGTCCACGGAGCCGCCAAACCAGTGGGGCTCGCACAGGACCGAGATGGCGGCGGCGCCCCCGGCGGCATACGCGCGCGCACGGTCCACGGCGTTGTCGCCGGCCGCGATGTCGCCGGCCGATGGCGAGCGGCGCTTGACCTCGGCGAAGAGGTGGAGCCCGGGGCCGGCCAGGATCCCGGCGATTTGGCGCGGCGCCGGCGCGGCGGCCACGGCCTGGGCCAGACCGGCGGCGCCCATTGCGTCTAGGACGGGCGTGATGTCGGCAAGCCGGCGGGCTGCAATCTCGGCCACAACGCCTGCCGGGTTGTCGGTGCCGCTGTCGGCCGTCATGCCTTCGCCCCCTTGCCCGCCTTCCGGAGTTCCGCCTCATACGCCTTGCGGTCTGCGCGGAGCGCCTGCAGAACCTCGGTTGCCATGCCGGCGTCAATCGTCAGCGCGGCCCGGTCGATGCCGTCCTCCAGCCGATCCACCACGCCCGCCACCAGCAACGCAGCGCCCGCGTTGAGCAGCACCACATCACGGCGCGCGCCGGGCTCGCCGCGGAGCACGGACTCGGTGATGCGCGCGTTCTCCGCTGGCGTGCCACCGGCAAGCCGCTTGGTTGGCGCACTGACAAGCCCCAGCGGCCCGACAGCGATCGTGCGCCGCTCAATCGATCCATCCGCGCGCACGTCATACAGCACGCCCGAGCCATCGAGGGGAAGCTCATCAACATGGAAGCCGTGGATCACGAAGGTGCGCTCCGTGCCCAGGCGTGCGGCCACCTCGGCAATCTTGGCTGCCGCCTTGGCGTCGCCAACACCCACGAGCGCACGGGTTGCCCCGGCCGGGTTGGTGAGCGGGCCCAGCAGGTTGAACGCGGTGCGAACGCCAATTTCGCGGCGGGTTGGCCCAGCGTGGCGCATGGCCGGGTGGAACGTCGGCGCCAGCAGGAAGGCAAAACCCAGCTCGCGGATTGACCGGCCGGCGGACTCGGCGTCATGGTCGATACGGACGCCAAGGGCATCAAGCACGTCGGCCGAACCGGAGTTGGAGGTGATGGCCCGGTTGCCGTGCTTGGCTACCGGAACGCCTGCTGCCGCGACAACCAGCGCCGCGGTGGTGGAGATGTTGAAGGTGCCGGAGCCGTCCCCGCCGGTGCCCACAACGTCGATGGCATCGGGCGGCGCCTGCACGCGGACGACGCGCTCGCGCATCGCGGAGGCAAATCCGGCCAGCTCGTCAACGGTCTCGCCCCGCATCCGGAGACCCATCAGGAGGGCCGCCAGCTGCGACGGCGTCGCCTCGCCGTCCATGACCGCGCCCATCGCGGCCCGGGCCTGGTCAAGGCTGAGCGTGCCGCCCTCGACAATCACCGTCAGGGCTGCGCGAACCTGGTCACTCATCGGGCTGCCTCGGCTGTTTCGGCGGCCGCGGCTGCGGCGTGGGCTTGCGCGGCTACGGCGGCTACGGCGGCCTCGGCGGCCTCGGCGGCCTCGGCGGCGGCCACGTCCATGCCGCGCGTGGCAAAGGAGCCCGATGCCGCATCAAGGCGCGACGCCTCGCCCTCCCCGCAGAGGCGCAGGAAGTTGGCAAGCAGGTGCGGGCCGTCGGGCGTGAGCACGGACTCGGGGTGGAACTGGACGCCCTCGATGGGCAGCGTGCGGTGGCGGATGCCCATCACCACGCCGTCCTCGGGGCTGGTGGCGGTGACATAGAGATCCGCGGGGAGCGTGGCGGGATCCACGCACAGCGAGTGGTAGCGCGCGGCGGGGAACCCGGCCGGCATGCCCGCAAGGAGGCCCTGGCCGTCGTGCTCCACGTTGGACGCCTCGCCGTGGACCAGGGTGGGGGCGCGGACGATAGACGCTCCCCACGCAGCACCCATCGACTGCATGCCCAGACAGACGCCCAGGAGCGGGATCCCGCGGCGAGCGGCGATCCTGATGGTCTCAACGCTGACGCCGGCGCTGGCCGGGTCGCCGGGGCCTGGCGAGATGACGATCCCGCGCAGGTCCTCGACCGCGTTGTCGGCCATGGCTTCAATGTCGGCCGCGGTGATCTGGTCGTTGCGGATGACGCGGACCTCGGCGCCTGCCGCCTGGAGCACCTGCACGAGGTTAAACGTGAACGAGTCGTAGTTGTCGATCATCAGGATCATGCGGCACCCCTTTGGGGGCTGCTGGCGGCGCCCCCTTCGGGAAGGCCGGCGGCACCCCCTTCGGCGTCCGCATCCGGAGCGGGTCGCGGCGTGGCCGGCGCTGCCGCCAGCTCCATCGCCCGGCGCAAGGCCATCGCCTTGTGCTCGGTCTCCTCATATTCGCTCTCGGGCACGCTCTTGGCCACGATGCCGGCTCCCGTGTGGACATGCGCCATGCCGTTCTTCAGCACGGCGCTGCGGATGGTGATGGCGGTGTCGAGGTTGCCGTCGTAGCCAAGGTAGCCCACGGCACCACCGTACAGCCCGCGGCGCTCGCCCTCGGCGGCGGCAATCAGCTGCATCGCGCGGATCTTGGGTGCGCCTGACAGGGTGCCCGCCGGGAAGACGCTCCGCAGCGCGTCAAGCGCGTCCAGCTCCGGGCGGAGCCGCGCTTCCACGTGGCTGACCAGGTGGAGCACATGGGAGTAGCGCTCCACCTCCATGTACTGGCTGGTGCTCACGGTGCCGGGCCGGGCAACCCGGCCAAGATCGTTGCGGCCAAGGTCAACCAGCATCACGTGCTCGGCCCGCTCCTTGGGATCGCGGCGGAGCTCATCGGCCAGACGGTCGTCGTCGCCCGGCGTGGCGCCGCGCGGCCGGGTGCCGGCGATGGGGTGCGTGGCCATCTTGTCGCCCTGGACCTGAACCAGCAGCTCCGGGCTTGCGCCCACCACCTCAAACGACGGCGTCCGCGTGAAGAACAGGTACGGGCTGGGGTTGACGCGGCGCAGGGCGCGATAGAGGCCGATGCCGTCAACGGGCTGGCCCTCGGGTCCTGCGGGGAGCTCAAAGGACTGGCGACGGGCAAGGACCACCTGGATGGCCTCGCCCGCAGCGATGGCGTCCTTGGCGTGCTCCACGGCACGGACGTACTCGTCGTGGCCAAGCGACGTCTCGATCTGCGAGATCCTGGGCTGCGCGGGCGTGGCGGAGGCGTCGGCCGCCCGCTTCAGTGTTGTGCGCAGCTCGGCGGCACTGGGGCGGGCGGTGCGCTCAAGCGCTTCGAAGATGGCGCGCTCGGCGATCCGGTAGCGGCCCTCGAGATCCGGCGTCTCGGTGTGGAGGCTCGCGATGGCGCTGAGCTGGTGGGTCAGGTGGTCAAAGACCAGGACCAGGTCCGTCTCGATAAAGCTTGCCAGCGGCACGCCAACCGGGTCGCGGTCCGGGAGCGGGACGCTTGGCTCAAAGCTGGAGATGGCGTCATAGGCGAGGGCGCCCACGGCGCCACCGGTAAAGCGGGGCATCCCCTCCACGGGGATGACGCGGCGCTTGGGGATAAACCGCCGAAGTGCCTGCAGCGGATCGGCGGCAGCCTCCGTGGTGACGGGCAGGTCCGGCGCATAGGCCTCAACGCCCACCTCTCGCGTGGTGGTGCGCGCGATGCCGTCCTTGACCTCAAGAAGCCGGCGCGGGCCGATGCCAAGGAAGCTGTATCGGCCAAGCCGCTCGCCGCCCTCCACGGACTCGAGCAGGTAGGCAGGGGTTACCCCGTCGTCAAGGCGCAGAAACGCGCCGATGGGGGTCTCAAGATCAGCCGTGCGTGTGGCGCGCAGCAGGATGGTGTCGGCGGTGCCGGCGAGGCGCTTTGTCTCGTTGAGGCTGAGCGGATCGGTCATGGGGGTCATCAGGTCCTTGTCAGGTCCTTGGAAATCGAAAACGACCTATTCGTCCGGGACGAAAGGTCGTTGCTCCTTCCGCGGTGCCACCCACGTTCGGCGATGTGCCGCACTCTGACCGACGGATCGGCGCCGGTTGCCCGGTGATCGATCGGCGCTGCCCTCTATCGCTGGCGCTCTGCGCCGGAGCCTACTTGTCGTCCGCAACGCCTTGTCCGCTTGCGCGTCCTGGTCTGTGGCCCCGCGTTTGGTCCGGTGGCTCCCGGGTCCATTCGCCGCCGCCACCACCCCGGCTCACACCAGCCGCCGGGTCTCTGAAGTGGTGTTCGACGGGTACTCGTCCCGATCGATGCCATGTGTTCAGTTGTGCGCGGAGAATAGGGTCGGGCGCGGGCGGCGTCAAACGCCGTGACTCGGGTGCGGCTCACCGCGGCTGGGTGCGACTCGGGCGCGGCTCACCGCGGCTGGGCGCGGCTCACCCGGACCTCGTGTGCGACTCGGGCGCGGCTCACCGCGGCTGGGCGCGGCTCACCCGGACCTCGTGTGCAACTCGGGCGCGGCTCACCCGGTGAGCCTTGCA
Organism: uncultured Chloroflexota bacterium; assembly: GCA_903925955.1. Taxonomy (GTDB): domain Bacteria; phylum Chloroflexota; class Limnocylindria; order Limnocylindrales; family CSP1-4; genus CAIXZV01. The sequence continues at coordinate 28,042 of CAIYHO010000034.1, read as the reverse complement.
GCGCAGGCAAGCTCCGGATGACCCACGACGTGGGTCATTCGTGCCCGACGGACCCTTCTGGCCGCGCTCGGGACTTCGATGGCGCACGGGGTGAGCCGTTTGGGCCCGTCTGCGCGCGATGACTCACCGGGTGAGCCGGGGCATGGGGCCCGGGGTCCACTGCCCGGGGCCCACGCCAGCCGACGCAAGCCTGGGGCGCTACTCCCCCGCCGCGATCCGCCGCAGCGCCGCGGCCACCGCCGGGTCCAGGCCCGCCGTGTCCAAGAGCCCGACAGGGCTGGCCCCGGTCAGCGCCAGATACAGCGAACAGGCCGCCAGATACGTTCCCGCCAGCGATGGGTGCGACCCGTCGTCGGCCCACAGGGCAACCGCATGCCCAGACGCCAGCGCCCGCCGCCAGGCGTCACCCGCCGGCACGAGGCCAGACCCGGTCTGCCGGGCAGTCGACCGGTACGCCTCGGAGATGGCCGCCTGCATCGTCGCGTAGTCAAGGCCGGCCGACGGCAGCCCGTCCCGGTGCGCCCAGGTCTCAAGCAGGTACGGCCGCGATCCGGCCATGAGCACGCTGCGCGCCAGGGCGGACGCCGCAGGCGCCATCTGCGTGTCGCGCCACTGGGCCACGGCGGGCACCTCGCTCTGCTCCTGGAGCACAACGGCTGTCCACGGCACCCCGCCCGAACCACCAGCGATTGCCGCAGACACGCCGGCATCAGCCGCGTGGGCCGCGAGCGACGCCCCACCCGGGGCGATCATCGCCACCTCGACAGACACGCCGCCCGACGCGGCGAGCCGCGCAAACACCCGAGGCAGATCGTTGACCGAGGTGTAGCTGTTGCCGATGAACAGGACGCGGACGCAGGTGCCGGCGGGTGCAAGCGTGCAGCCAAACCCGCGGCTGACGGCGAGCGACAGGCCCAACCCAGCCAGCACAACCAGCGCGACGGCCAGTGCGACAACGGTGAGCCGAGGACGGCCGGGGCGAGCCAAGGCGCGGTGGCCCTACGGTCCCGTCACGCTAAAGGTGAGCGTGCCGGAGTACGCGCCCATCGCCACGTCGAGCGGGATCAGGAGCTGGAGTTTGAACCACGCGGAGTCTGTGACTGTGCCGGTGGTTGCCGTGATCACCTTGAGGTCCCAAGGTCCGCCATCGGGTGTGATCCTCAAGGTGTAATCGGTGGGATCTGGCTCCCAGATTGAGAAGTTCGCCTTTGCGATCGTGTGCGGCGTGGGTGACGCGCCGTCGGAGAGCCCAGCGCCATCCATGGTCACGGTGATCCGCCTGCCGGTTTCGCTGGACAGCCACTCAACCTTGCGCGCATCGGAGGTCAGCGTTTCGCCGCGATGTCCGGTGCCAAGGTTGATGTCGGCGGGGGCGTAGATGATCGTGCCCAGCACCTCGCCAATCGCAAAATCGCCAAAGGCGGTCAGGCCGGTGGCCTCCGTGCTGGTTGAGGTTTTGGTCCCGGTGGCCTCCATGCTCCAGCCACTCGCATAGCGGTTCACCATGAAGGCGCTTGTGGCTGCGCTGCCGATGACGTCGCCGCTGACGAAGGTGAAGACCGACGCGGCGCTGGAGAACACCAGGCCCCCGCCGCTGGCGAGCGTCCAGTACCGGGCCACGTCCTTGGCGGGGTTGATGAGGCTTGTTGCGATGTTTGCGTGCTGGCCCGCCGTTGAGCTTGCGGCGAGGGTCCCGGCGACGGAGACTGCCGCGAAGGTGACGGTGACGGGCGCATACCCGGATGCGGTGCCCACTTCATAGGTCCGCGAGATGGAGCCGCCCGACGTTGGGACGGGCTTCTGCAGGTTGCCGTTGACGTACCCGCTTGTCCGCACCACGCCGCCTGAGCCGCCGCCGGACCCGCTGGCGATGATGGCGTACGCGTTGGTTGTGAGGGCGCCGCTGGTGAGCGTGAGCGTGCCCGCCACCGTCTGGCTGCTGCCAAGGGCGACGCCCGCGCTGTTGTTCACGGTCAGGTTGTCAAAGGTGTTGGCCCCGCTCACCGTCTGGAGGGAGGTCCCGTTGAGGGTCCAGGTGCTGCCGGTGGCCGTGAATGTGCCGCCGTCGTTGGTGAAGTTCCCGGCGAGCAGGTGGGTGTAGGAGCCGCTGGTGAGTGCCGCACCCGACGCGATGGCGAGGTTGCCTCCGATCTCGAGGGCGCAGGCTGCGGTGGCGCTGGCGGTCCCGGCAAGGGTGAGGTTGCCGTCGATGTCGATGACCGACGCCGACATCGTCTTGACGCCGCTGCCGCTCAGGACCAGGTGCCAGTACCCGGGTGTTGCGCCGTTTGGCGCGAGGACTGACTGGGCGCCGCCGTTGTACTCAATGGTGTTTGCCAACTCGTCAACATCAAAGGTGCCGCTATTGGTGAGGGCCCCTGCAATCCGGGTGACGCTGTTGAGGCCAACGATCAGCGCGGCGCCGGATCCAACGGCCAAGTTGTAGAAGTCGGTGGTCCCCGAGATGGCGGCCGCGGCGCCAGTGAACGTCACGGTGCTCGTGTCCGGGTAGAAGGTGCCGCCCTCGTTGACCCAGGCGCCGGTACTCCCATTCACCGTGAGGGCCGCCCCGGCGGACCCGATGAGGATGGCCCCGGGGCGGAGGGTCAGGGTCTTGATCTCCACGCTCGCCGGCAGGATTGGGTCGTTTGCGGTCAAGGCCTCGTCGGGGATGACCACGTCATCGGTTGAGTGCGGGACGTGGCTGTGAGACCAGTTGCTGGTGTTGGTCCAGGAGTCGCTGGCCGAGCCGAGCCAGGTGTTGGCGACCGTGGTCTGGGAGCCCAGTGTCCGGGGCCTCGTGTCCCACGCCGCCACCCCGAAGTACGTGGTCTCGACGTCGACGCTTCGGGCGACCCAGTTGTCGGTGGTGTCGTTGCTGTTCTTCCCATGCTCATCGATGATGTTGGACGAGGTGCACGGGATGGTTGGCGTGGGGCCCGGCTCGTCCGTGTGGCAGTCGAAGAAGACGAGGTTGGCCTCGGCGTTGCCGTTGAGCTCGTCGTCGCGGTAATGCATGCTGATGGTCATGGTGGAAGTGGTGGTGGGAGGGGTGCCTGGCCAGGTGGAGAGGAAGTTGTACTCGCGCAGGATGGCGCTGGTCTTCCAGGCGGGCGCCGCGCCGATGGCGATCTTGTAGCTGAAGGAGCTTGGAAGGTCGCCGGTATTCCAGGTGATGGCGGAGAAGGCGCTGCCAAAGGTGTAGCGGGTGAGGGCGCTGATGCTCTGCCGGCGCACGATGCCGGTGACGTCCGTGGTCCCACCCGGTGTGGCCGCCGCGCCCATGTCCAGGATGTCGGGGGCCGTCACCGCGAGGTTCCCGGCAGTCAGGGTGAGGATCCCGTTGACTGTGGCATCGGCACCAAGCGTGGCGTCCCCGCTGGCCTGGTTGATGGTCAGGTTGGCGTACGTCTGGGCGAGGACGGCCTGCGTGGTGCCGTAGTACTCCACCGTGCTGGTGGCGCCCAGGGTCCGCGTCGTGTAGCCCGACGGGAACGTGGTGCTGGTGCCGCCGATCCGCAGGGTTGCGCCGCTCGCGACCAGGATGGTTCCGCCGGACGAGTCCCCATCCGCCGTGTACGCCCCGAGGTCCATGGTGCCGGCGGAGACGGTCAGGTCGCCCGTGATCGTCTGGCTGCCGGCGAGCGTGGCGCCCGCGCTGTTGTTCACGGTCAGGTTGTTGAAGGTGTTGGTCCCGCTCACCGTCTGGAGGGCGGACCCGTTGAGGGTCCAGGTGCTGCCTGTGGCGGTGAAGCTGCCGCCGTTGTTGGTGAAGTCCCCGGCGAGCAGGTGCGTGAAGGCGCCGCTGGTGAGGGCCGCGCCGGACCCGATGGCAAGGCTGCCGGCTACGGTCAGGGCTCCTAGGGCGGTGGCGCTGGCAGTCCCCGCCAGCGTGAAGTTGCCGTTGATGCTCAGGGCGGCGGCGGGCATCGTCTTGACGCCGCTCCCGCTCAGCACCAGGTGCCAGTACCCGGCGGGACTCCCATTGGGGGCGATGACCGTCTGGTCGCCGCCGTTGTACTCGATGGTGTTGACCAGGTGGGCGTCGAGGGTGCCGCCGTTTGTGAGGGCTCCCCCGATCCGGGTGACGCTGTTGGTGCCCAGGGCCAACGCCTTCCCGGAGTCCACGGTCAGGTTGTAGAAGTCGTTTGTGCCTGACATCGTCGCGGCGGCGCCGGTGAAGGTCACCGTGCTCGTGTCGGGGTTGTAGGTGCCGCCCTCGTTGACCCAGGCCCCGGCCGACCCGTTGAGGGTGAGTGCCGCCCCGGCTGCGCCGTTGAGGACAGACCCGGCCCGCATGGTGAGCGTCTTGATCTCCAGGCTCGCCGGCAGGGTTGGGTCATAGTCGGTCGTGGTGGCAACGGGGATCTCGACGTCATCACTGGTGTCCGGCACGTGCCCGTGCGACCAGTTTGTGATGGCGCTCCAGTCCGTGGTGTCCACCCCGAGCCACGTGTTGAATGTGGCCGTCCGGGTGCCCAGCGTCCAGAGCTTGGCGTCCCCGGCCGCGGGTAGGTACGTCGTGCGGATGCCGGCCCAGCCAACCCAGTTGTCCGTGGAGTTGGAGCTCGTTCGGCCGTGTTCATCAACCCTGGGCCCCGCGGCGTGGTAGTCGAAGAGCGCGAGGTTTGCCTCGTCGTTGCCGTTGAGTTCGACATCGAGGTAGTGCAGGTTGAGCGCCACCCGCGAACTGCTGTCGCCGCCGGTCTGCACGATCTCGTAGGTGCGCAGGATGGCGCCGGTCTTCCATGCCGGTGCCGACCCCAGCACAATCTCCACGCTCAGCACCGTCGGCAGCGTGCCCGTTGGGGCGACAACGATGGTCGTGTACTGGTTGCCAAACGTGTACGAGGTGTCGGCCACGATGGTGGTCCGGCGCACGATACCGGTGACGTCGGTGGCGCCAACGGTTGTGGCCGCCGCGCCCATGTCCAGGATCTTCTCGTGGGCCACCACAAGGTTCCCCGCGGTCAGCGTGAGGATCCCGTTGACCGCGGCGTCGGCCGCGAGGGATGCGTTCCCGCTGGCCTGGTTGATGGTCAGGTTGGCGTACGTCTGGGCGAGGACCGTCTGCGTGGTGCCGTAGTACTCCACCGTGCTGGTGGCGCCAAGGGTGCGCGTCGTGTAGCCCGACGGGAACGTGGTGCCCGTGCCGCCGATCCGCAGGGTAGTCCCGCTCGCCACGGTGAATGTGCCGCCAGACGTGCCCCGGTCGGCCGTGTATGCCCCGAGGTCCAGCGTGCCGGCGGAGACGGCCAGGTCGCCCGCGATCGCCAGCGTACCCGTGGCGGTCTTGACCCCGGAGCCGCTCAGGGTGAGGTTGTTGAAGCCAAAGGCCGGGATGTCCTGCGTGGAGCCGTTGAACGAGATGGTGCTGCCACTGATCGTGTAGGTGTTGGAGCCCGGGGTGAAGATGCCCGCAACCCCTATCGTGCCGGCGTTGGCAAGCGTCCGCGCCCCGCTCGAGCTGCTGGTGAGGTTGCCGTAGGCCGCCGCGACAACCGTCTGGGCCCCGGCGCCGCTGTAGTGCACTGTGCCGCTGGCAGCACTTGTAAGCGAGCCCAGCGATGCCGCCGTTGGGCCGCCAAGCGTGAGCGTATTGGTGCCCACGCCGAGGATGCCGCTCGTGAGGGTGAGCGTGCCGCTGATCGTCTGGCTGCTGGCAAGCGTGACGCCCGTGCTGTTGTTCACGGTCAGGTTGTCAAAGGTGCTGGACCCGCTGAGCGACTGGGGCGTGAGGCCGTCAAGGGTCCACGTGCTGCCGGTGGCAGTGAAGGTGCCGCCGTTATTGGTGAAGTGCCCGCCAAGCAGATGCGTGAAGCTGCCGCTGGTGAAGGAGGTGCCGGACCCGATGGTGAGGTTGCCCGCAACATCAAGCGCGGAGGCTGCGGTAATGCTGGCCGTCCCCGCCAGGGTGAGGTCGCCGTCGACGTCGATGACCGACGCCGGCATGGTCTTGACGCCGCTGCCGCTCAGGACCAGGTGCCAGTACCCGGGGGTTGCGCCATTGGGGGCGAGGACTGACTGGGCGCCGCCGTTGTACTCGATGGTGTTGGGAAGCTCGTCAACGTCAAAGGTGCCGCTGTTGGTGAAGGCCCCTGCAATCCGGGTGACGCTGTCGGTGCCAACAAGCAGCGTGGCGCCGGACCCAACGGTCAGGCTGTAGAAGTTGTTGGTGCCCGAGAGGGTGGCCGCGGCCCCCGCAAAGGTCACGGAGCTGGTGCTTGGGTTGAAGGTGCCGCCCTCGTTGACCCAGGCGCCAGTGGACCCGTTGATGGTGAGGGGCGCGAGGCTTGACCCGTTGAGGACGGCTCCCGCGTACAGCGTCATGGTGTTGATCACCACGCTTGTGGCCGGGAGTGTCGGGTCGTTGGCGGTGGTGGCCGCGTCGGGGATGGCCACGTTCTCGGTGGAGGTTGGCACGTGCCCACCCGCCCAGTTGCTCAGGTTGGTCCAGGAGCTGCTCACGGAGCCCTGCCACGTGTTGAAGACCGTGTTGCTTTCCCCCAGGGTCCAAGGCCGCGTGCCCCACGTTGCCACCCCGAAGTACGTGGTGGGGAGGGCACTCCGGCCAACCCATTTGTCGGTGGTGTCGATGTTGGTCCGGCCGTGCTCCTCAATTGGGTCGGATGAGGTGCAGGGGGCGGTTGCGGTGTGGCAGTCAAAGAAGACGAGGCTGGCCTCGGTCTTGCCGTTGAGTTCGGCGTCGTGATAGTGCAGGTTGACGGTCATCGTGGAGCTGTCGTTGGGGATGCCGCCGGGCCAGGTTGCGAGGAAGTTGTACTCGCGCAGGATGGCGTTGGTCTTCCAGCCGGGCGCCGCGCCGATGGTGGTCTTCATGCTGAAGGACGTGGGCAGGGTGGCTGCAACCGCCCAGGTGATGGCGGAGAAGGCGCTGCCAAAGGTGTAGCGGGTGAGGGCGCTGATGCTCTGCCGGCGCACGATGCCCGTGACGTCCGTGGTCCCAACCGTCGTGGCCGCCGCGCCCATGTCCAGGATGTAGGGGTCCGTCACCGCGAGGTTCCCGGCGGTCAGGGTGAGGATCCCGTTGACGGTGGCATCGGCACCAAGCGTGGCGTTCCCGCTGGCCTGGTTGACGGTCAGGTTGGCGTACGCCTGGGCGAGGACCGTCTGCGTGGTGCCGTAGTACTCCACCGTGCTGGTGGCGCCCAGGGTCCGCGTCGTGTAGCCCGACGGGAACGTGGTGCTGGTGCCGCCGATCCGCAGGGTTGCGCCGCTCGCGACCGTGATGGTGCCGCCAGACGTGCCCCGGTTGGCGGTGAAGGCGCCGAGGTCCATGGTGCCGGCGGAGACGGTCAGGTCACCGGCCACCGCGAGGTTTGCCGTGGCCGTCTTGACCCCGGAGCCGTTGACGAGGAGGTTGCCGTAGGCGGGGCTGGCGCCGCCCAGCACGCTCTGGGTAGTGCCGGCGTACTCAACCGTACTCGCGGCTCCCAGCGTGCGCGTGGTGTAGTTGGCTGGGAAGCCGTTGGTCCCGCCAATCCGCAGGGCGGCGCCGCTCGCGATGGTGATCGTCCCGCCAGAGGCCGAGCGGTCCATGGTGAAGCTTGCCAAATCGACCGTGCCCATGGACACGGTGAGGTCGCCGTCGGGCGCCCGGCTCTGGTCAAGCGTCAGCGTCTGGCCCGCGGTCAGCGTCACGGTCACGCTGTTGAGGCCAGATCCCGCAAGCTCCGTGGTGGTGGTCTTGGACAGACCCGTGTACGTCACGTTGTAGACGCCGGCGCCCTGCGGCGTCCCGGTCATGCTGCCTTCGCTGCGGGTGATGCTTGAGGTTGTGGCCATCGTGAGGTTTGTGCCCGCCGCAAAGACCCCGGCCCTGAGGACTACCGAGCCGGCACTTGCGATGGTCCGGGCGTTGTCGAGGGTGACGGTAAAGCCCGCATCGTCAATTGTCAGGATCCCGGTGAGGTTGGTTGGCAGGCCGGTCCCCGTGCTCTGGGTCCCGGCGCCGTTGTAGGTGTAGTTCGCCGCGGCGCTGTAGGAGCGGCCCAGGGTGGTCTGAATGTTGCCCGAGGACGTGCCGACGGTGGTGATACCGGTGGCGGCCGTGATGCCCAGCGTGGCGCCGCTCGACAGGGTGAAGGTGCCGCCGCCGGACACCGTTGTAGCGGCCGTAGCCATCTGGAGCGTGGAGCCGCTGTTCACGGTGAAGTTGACGACGTTTGTGACGGTGGCGCCGGAGGTGTACGTCTGGACACCAGCCTTGTTGAAGACGAAGCCGCTGCCGGTGGTTGCGCCTGACTCGGTCAGCGTTCCGGCAGTTGCCGTGAAGTTGCCCGCCACGCTCACAACCGCACCGGGGGTGGTGCTGCCCGAGCTGCTTAGGTTGAAGGTGCCCCCGGCCAGCGAGAAGTTGCCGGCAATTGTGGTTGCCTGCGCGGCGCCAGTGGACCCCACAAAGGTCCCTGCGGTCTGCGAGAAGTTGCCGGCGACAGACAGGGTGGCGCCTGGTGTCTTCGTGCCCCCGGCGCTGATGGTGAGGTTGCCGTAGTTCGCCACGGCAATCGTCTGGTTGCCGGTCCCCGCGAAGTCCACCGTGCTTGTTGCGCCAAGGGTGGTGGTGCCAAACCCGGTTGGCATGGCGCTCGTGGTGCCGGCAAGCCGCAACGTTGCCCCGTTGGCCACGCTGATTGTCTTCGCTGCGTTGCCAGCCATGGCGAAGCCGCCGTTGGACAGGATGCCGCTGGCCACGGTGACGTTGCCCGTCACGTTTGTTGCGGACATCGCTGCGCTGAGCGTTGCGCCAGCGGCGTTGTTGAGGGTCAGGTTGGCGTACAGGAGGCTGGAGACACCAATCCGGACCGTCTGCGCGGCACTGCCGTTGTAGTTGAACGTGCTGGTGCCGCCAGCGGTGATGGTGCCAAGCGTGGCGGTGAAGGCGCCCGCGAGGTTCACGGTGCCGGAGCCCAGGTTCAGCACGAAGCCACCGGCAATACCGGTGCCAAGGGTGAGGCCGCCAGTGATGGAGAGCGTGCCCGTGGTCAGGGTGACCCGGGCGATGCGGCTTGCGGTTGTGGAGGTTCCCGCCATCGTGAGGGTGCCGCCAACCGTGGCCGTGCCGGCATTCACGTTCAGCGCCACGGTGCGCGTGTTGGACGTTGGCCGGTTGATGGTCACGGCCCCAACCACTGCAAGGCTGGAGTCCGACGCGGAAAGCGTCAGCGACGTGTTCGCGTTTGTCCCGGTGATGGTGACCGATGACGCGGCAGCGGCATAGCCCGCGGGGATGGTGACCGCGTGGCCGTTGGCGATGGTCACTCCGTCCGAAGCGCCCGGGATCAACCCGCCGCAGCCGGTCCAGGTGGACACCACGTTCCAGGCGGTGCTACCGGTGGACACGCAGGCTGCCGCCACCACGTACGGCCCCGCAAACGGCCCACCGCCCGGCGCGCCAACCGGATCAATGGGGGCAGTGCCGGTGTCGGTGACCGCGCGCCCCAGGTTCAGCCGGCCGTTGCCGGTATCTGCCGCAGAGCCCGCCCGGTCTGCTGTGCGGGCAAGGCGCCCAATGACCACGGCGGCCGAGGCCAACGGGTCAAGCGCGCGCAGGAGCGCCGCGGCCCCAGCGATCTGCGCGGCCGCGGCCGAGGTGCCGGTCATGCTGTAGGTGCCGCCGCCTGCCGCGAGGGTGGGGATCCCCACACCGGGCGCTGCGATAAACGTGTCGGTGCCGGAGTTGCTGCCGGCCGCAAGCGCGTCAGACACGTTGGTGGCGGAGACGCCCATGACGTGGGCATCGCCCGCGGGATACGTGGGCGCGGTGACGCCGTCGTTGCCCGTGGCAGCCACAAGCACGGCACCCCGGGACCACGCGTAGTCAACGGCCGCCTGCAGCGCTGCCGAGTACCCGGGCGAGGAGAACGCCATGAGGATGACGTCCGCGCCGTGATCCGCGGCCCACAGGATGCCCGCGATGATGTCGGAGTCCGTCCCGGTGCCGTCCGCGCCCAACACCTGGACCGAGAGCAGCGTGGTGCCGGTCCAGGCAACGCCCGCAACTCCCGTGGCATTGTCCGTGGTGGCGGCGGCAATCCCGGCGACGGCTGTGCCGTGACCGTTGGGATCAGTGAGCGGATCCGTGCCAAAGGCGGACCAGCCACCGGTCACCTGCCCCGCAAGGTCCGCGTGAGCGGCATCGATGCCGGTGTCCAGGACGGCGAGTTTGGCGTGGCCCGCCGGGGAGACGCTGGCGCGGGCGGTGCCCCAGCCAATGAGCGGCAGGTTCCACTGCGTGCTGTACGCCGGGTCAGACGGGGCGCCGCCAGCAGAGCGGACCCGGTCCAGCTCAGCCGATGCCACCGCCGGGTTGGCGCGGTATGCGGCGATGGCGGCGGCCGTGTCCGTGGCTGGAACGTCGATGGCAACCATCCCCAGCGCGGCGAGGGAGCCGGTGACCGTCCCGCCGGCGGCGGCAACTGCTGCGTCGCGCAGAGCGGGGGTGGTACCAGGCAGGAACCGGACGATGAGGCTGACCGACAGTGCAACCGGGCCGTCGGGGGCCGGCGTGCCTGTTGGATCGGGGGTTGGCTCGGGCGTGGCCTCGGGCGCGGGCGTGGGCGTGGCCTCGGGCGCGGGGGTGGGCGCGGGGGTGGCCTCGGGGGTGGCCTCGGGCGTGGCCTCGGGCTCGGGCGTGGCCTCGGGCGCAACCGTGCCCGACGTCCCGGGCGTTGGCGCAACCGCCGGGTCTGTGGTGGCCGGTGCCTGGTCCGTGGCGACCGGTGTGGGGTCTGCGCCCACGGCCACCAGCGCCGGTCCAGGTCCAAGGACCAGCCCCGCCATCGCCACCAACTCCAGGACGATAACCGCCGTGCGCAGACGCGGCAGCAGCCGGATTGGCGGAGCCCGTCGCCTCGTTGGGCGGCGGCGCAGACCGGTTGTTGGCCGGATCGCGATCAGACCGCGCTCGCCGTCGCGCAGGGCGCCGGGGATGTGGAGACGCTCGGAGGTTTGGCTCCCGGATCGCCGGTGTCGCCGTGGGTTACGGACCCGCGCCAGCCGCCACGCCAGCAGCAGCGTCAGGAGTCCGGCAAGCGGAAGGAGGACAACCATGGCGAGCTTGCGCAGGTTGAGCACCAGCACATGGCCAGCCTGGGAGACGGCGGCAAGGCCATCGGCACCGGTTCCCGGCAGCGTGTACGCGTAGTCGTAGGAGCCCAGGAGCGGCGCGTCATGCAGGACCAGCGCCTGGCGCAGGCTCTCGCCCGGCAGGACGGTGATTGCCGCGGGCAACGCGCTGCCTGCCCCCTCGTCAAGTCCGCGGAACAGCACCGCGTCATCCGCAAGCCGCGGCCAGGAGCTTGTCAGCCGAAGCGTGGGCACAGATACAGACGCGTCCGCCGCAGACGCCGCCCGCCACACCGTGACCACGTTGCCGGTGTTGCGGATCACCGGCGTGAACGCCACGTCGCCGCTCGTCGTGGTGACCAGCCACGGGATGCCGGTCTCCGCGGTTGCGGCCGCCACAAGCGGGCCCCCAACGCGGATCACAACGCTCACCGACGACGAGATGCGGGACCTGACGCTCTGCCCGCTCTGGGCGGCCGGCGAGGGATCGGCCTGCATGGCCATCACCTCAACCGCAACCCGATGATCGCCGGGTGTTGCGTGCTCGGGGATCGCCACGGCAAGGCCCACCTGGCGGGTTGCGCCTGGGGCCAGCGTGAAGTTGACCGCGTCGGGCGTCAGCCACTCGGAGGCAGACACCGTGATGGCCTCGGCCACGTCGCCCGCGTTGTACACAACAATGGCGCCGGATCGCTGATCTACGGCGAGGAATTGCTGCTCGGGTCCCGCCAGCAGGCCTATCCGCGGCACATCGGCAGCCCCGGCCACAGCCCCAGTCGCAGCCGCCGGGTCAGCGCCGATCGCCGCACCTGCGGCAGAGGCAAGCAGGGCAGCTGTGGCAGCGGCGGACACGGCAAACCGCCCAAGGCTTTTCGCCCGGGCGGCCCGGTCTCGCCGTCGCCACGTGTACGTCACTGTTCCCCAACCCTGCGTGCGCTATCTAGAAGTTGGAAAGCCGGTCCGCCATGCCGCTGTCTTGCTCTGCTGCCTGGAAGTCACCGGAGCCGCCTGTAGCGCCTGCGGTGGGCCCGCCCTTGCCGCGTCCGCGCAGCCTGCGCCACCCGCGCCCGAGAAGCGCGCGCAGCACCCGCAGCAAGACAAGCAGCAGGACGAGTGCAAGGAGTTCCTTCCACGGGAAGATCACAATCACCGTGGACTGGACGATGGGCGTCGCCGAGAGCGAGCCCAAGGTCCCCGTTGTCGTGGCTGTGATGCGGACGACGCCAATGAACGGAAGCATGTCCACCGGGGCGGCGTCATCAGAGCGCAGCAGGGTGTCGGCATCGGTCGACGTGACCTGCCCCGGCAGGGCGTAGTCGGGCAGCGGAGTGACCGTATAGAACGGCGAGCCCGGATCTGTGTTGCCCGGCAACAACGCAAGGGGTCCCACAGAAGAGAACTGGAAGGTCGTGGTGCTGTCCAGAATCACGTTGCCGGTGTTGGCAAAACGGGCGACGGCGTTCGCGGGCCCGTGATCCACGAGTGCAGGGGCCAGATCCGGGATCAGCTGGTCAATGGCCGTCCACGACGCACCCCGCTGGGCAGTGAGGTCCCTGGCCTCAAGGGAGACCCTTGCGTCTGAGATCGCGGCTTCGCCACCCTTTGGCGGTCCGGAGAGGACAGTCGAGGCCATCGCCAGACCTTGCATGACGGCGCCCTTGACGCCGCCGGCCGTGCCACGCGGGAAGAGCGAGACCTCAAGCATGCCGATGTGAGGCGGCTCGGACGCATCAGCCTTGACCGTGACCGTCACCTTGAACGTCTGCCGTTCGGACGTTGGGTCCACGAGGATCAGCCCGGGATTCACTGTCACAGAGGTCCCGAGGGAGTAGGGCGTTGATCCGAGGGGCGCCCTGGTGAGGCCGCCATTCGGCCCAGCGACGACGTCCGAGATCCCGATCCTGAGTTCCGCCGGCACCGTCACGATGATGCTGACCGTCAGCAACTGGGTGATTGGGGCGCCATCAGGTCGGGACTCGATCACCACCCGCTCGGGGCTGACGCTGAGTTCCAGACGCGCGTCGGCACCCAACGCAAGATTGGGGGCAGCCATGAGGGCTGCCCCCAGCAAGGAGGCGACAAGCAGGGCGGATCGCCGGTGCTTCATCGGCTCGAGTACGACCAGGTTGTGGGACGACGTTGTTGGTGAGGCTACGGGATGATGCTGTAAGTGAGGGTGAACTCACCGTCAGCGGCGCCAATTTGCGCATCAACGCCAGCCTTCGCCGCAACGGTGATGACCGAAACGGCGTTGACCTGCACCCCGGCACCGCTGATCGCGGTAATGAAGCTTGTTGGCGTTGCCTTAGCGGTCAACTCTGCGGGGGTGGCTACTGTCCCCTTGGCCGTACCCGTACCTGATGGTGCGGCAGCGGTGACCTTCAAAGTGATATCCGCGGCCCCGAGTACGCCGGTGCCGGAGGCTGTTGCCTGGATCTTGTCAGCGCTGTAGTCAGTGACGTAGCCAAGGTTGTAAGCGCAGAGAGCGTTGGTCATCGGGTCGTAGGAGCTGTCGCGTACGGTTGTACCCGTGAGCGCGAAACTGGCGTCGCAGGTGCCCCCGCCGTCGACGGCGTTGAGAGCGATGGTCCGGACGGACTCGTTCACGGTCACGACGACAGAGTGCGTATTGCTGGCGTCGACCGCGAGCGACGCGGTGGCCCCGAGGGCCACGATGGCGGCGGCCCCGATGGTTGCCCTGAGGAACGTGAGCTTCTTCATGAAGAGGTATCTCCTGCCTGTACCTGAGCCGAATTGGCTGACCGCTCTGGACGTCACGCGAGGGCTGTCAGGAGCGTTCTGACAGCCGGCTTTCAAGCCGCCGTGGAGTCCTTCAGGATTCAAGCCCTCCATACTCGTACGCCCGTCGCCGCATCAGGTCGGGCAGGGGCCGGTCCGGTAGCCCCCACCTGGTGCTGCCCGTCCGATCTGCCATTCCCGGCCGATGAGATCCGACCTACTCCGCACGGCGTGTGAAGTGGCACGGGTCTTGCTGTAAGCCTACGCGGCTATCTGCATGAGAGCAGTAGCACGGATGGCGTAGGACCCTTCCTACATCTCGTCTGCGTGACGCTACGGCCCGAAGCGCGCGGATGGGCTGCATGCCCGCGTCGTGGCGCGCCATTCGTGCGTGAGTAGGCCAACGCATGCCATCAACGGTGGTCCGTTGGCCGGACGAAGCGACGTGCCGAGGATCATGAACGCCCTCATCGGGTCCCATCCACAGGGGGGCCACATGGCCCCCTACACGGCGCCTCACGCGGTCCGCGGACACGCCACCGTGTCCTACGGACTGCCGTGGAACCTTGACACCGCGGTGACCGTGGCAGGCGAAGGGCCGGCGATGGCGCCAGCGGCGCACACCCAAACGCGTGCGCTAGCGGCCCGCCACGATCCTCTGCAGGGCCGCGGCCACCGCAGAGTCCAGACCGGCCGTCTCCGAGAGCCCAACGGGACTTGACCCGGTCAGCGCCAGATACAGCGAGCAGGCGGCCAGATACGTTCCGGCCATCGAGGGGCGTGCGCCATCGTCAGCCCACAGCGCAATCGTTGGCGCCTCCGCCAGCGCTCGCTTCCACGCTTCGCCCGCGGGCACGAGACCCGATCCCGTGCTCACCGCGAGGGCGCGATACGACTCGTCGATGGCGTCCTGCATCGCTGTGTAGTCAAGACCCGCCCCGGGCATCCCGTCGCGAGGTGCCCACGTCTGGAGCAGGTACGGCCGGGCGCCAATCAGCAGGATCCGCTTGGCCAGGGCAGACGCTGCGGGCGCCATGTCCCGATCGCGCGTGGTGGAGATTGCCGGGATCTGGCTCTGCTCCTGGAGGACCACGGCAGTCCACGGTCCCTGGCCATTGCCAGCGCCCAGCACCGCAGCGATGGTGGAGCTTGCGGCGTGATCGGCCAGGGTTGCAGCGCCCGGCGCCACCATCGTGGTCTCAACAGTCCACCCGCCGGCCGCAGCCAGCCGCGCAAACGTCAGCGGCAGGTCATTGACCGATGTGTAGCTGTTGCCAAGGAACAGAACGCGCAAGCAGCGATTGGCAGGGGTAAAGGCGCAGCCAAACGACACGCGACCTGTGGCGAAGCCCGCCCAGACCCCGCCCACCAGCACAACAAGGAATACAGCGATCAGGGGCAGGAAGAAGGAGCGTCCGCGGCGGCGCTGTCGCCTGGGGCGTGGCTGCAGGTCTGCGTCCGCGGAGGATGGCCGGTTGGCGGCCTGCTCCAGACGTTGGCGGAGCGGGTGAGATTCGAACTCACGAGGGCTTGCACCCCGGCGGTTTTCAAGACCGCTGCCATCAACCACTCGGCCACCGCTCCACTGGCAATTCTACCCGCTTGACGAGTGGCTCCCGCCAGCGGCGTCGCCCGCCACCAGGATTGGCCCGGCGTCGTTCGCGTCAAGTGTGACGGGTCCCGGCGCAACAGGCAGCCCCACAAGGAGCGGCCCCGCCACCGCGCGGTCAAGCCAGCGGTCAGGCAGCGTTCCGTCTGCGGGCAGGGCGCCGACGATCCACGCGACAAGGTTGTCCGTGATGGTTGCCGGATAGCCAGCGCGGGCAAGGCGCGCCGCGAACGGCTCGAGGAGACGAGCGCGCACCCAGGCAGCCCGGTCCGCGGCGGCGCCCTCAACGACGCCAGCCACAACATCACAGGCGTCAAGCAGACCCGTACCAAGCGCTGCGGCCAGAAGCGGCTCCGGAACGTCGCCGTCTAGCGTGGGGGCGGTGAGGATGACAATCGCTGCGCCCAACGGGATCCCGCGGCCCATCGCATCGGTGAAGCGCCCAGCGTGGAGGGCTCCGGCAATCGTGTCCCGGATGGACGGCGCGCACCGCTCAATCGAGCGCAGCAGCACCACCTGCCATGGCGACTGGCGAAGCGCATGGAGGGGCAGCGTGCGATCAGAGCCAATCAGGCCGGGCGCCGAGCCAAGCAGCGACGAAATGGACGCATCCTCGGTTAGGCCAGCAAGGTCAATGTCGATCCGCGCCGTCTCTCGGCCAAACAGCGCGCGCGCCAGCGCTTCGGCAAGCACGCCCGCGACGCCAGCGGCGGAACCGCGGAGCAGCACCACCGCATCGGCCTGCTCGCGGCGCGCATCAAGCCCGCGCAGGGACACGCCAAGCCTGGCGCTGAGCGCCGCAACGCCCGCCTCATCCAGCAGCGATCGGCTGCGCAGGTCTCGGGCAAGATCAGGCAGTACGCCGGCAGGATCAAGCGGCATCCCCACAAGCGCCGCCACGGACGCGCGGGCACCGGCGACATCCACCTGCGTCTGGCCGTGGGTGAGCGCCCACGTCACAGCCTGTTCCAGAAGGTCCACGCCCTTGTCCGGCTGGGCCCGATTGGGCAAGAAGCGGTCCGCCAAGTCCACAAGCTCGTCGAGTGCCGCGTCCGTCACCGTCACGCTGCGGAGTTTCGCCAGCGAGGCGCGCACGGCATTGAGGACAACACGGACGCCTGCCGCGTCCATGGGCTCCACAGGAACAACGGTGAACCGCCGAGCCAACGCAGACAGCGGCTCGATGAGCAGCTGGTACTCCTCGGTGGTGGTGGCGCCGATGACCGCAATATCGCCGCGGGCCAGCGGTGGCTTGAGCCGCTCGGCAAGGTCGTGGACCGCCGGGAGCGCCAACGTGTGGATCTCGTCAAAGAAGAGCACCACAGACGGGTGACGCGCCTCAGCCAGGAGGTCCTCCACAACTCGGGGCGAGCGGTTGGCCGCCGCCGAGACCGCCAGGAGCGGAATGTCAAAGAGCCGCGTGTCCTTGAGCGCGTCCGGCACGCCGCCGCCCGCGATCCGGATGGCCAGCCCCTCAACGATGGCCGTCTTGCCGGAGCCCGCGGGGCCAATCAGCGCCGGGTTGCGCTTGGTGCGCCGGAGCAGAACCCCAATCAGCGCATCGATCTCCCGGTCGCGACCCACGATGGGCCCAAGCTTGCCCGCTCGGGCCAAGCCCACGAGGTCCCGACCCAGACGCTCCAGCGTTGGCGTGGACGAGGAGCGCGCGGACCAGGCCTGCGTGACCTGCACGGCGTCTGCGGCGGCCACGTCTGTGCGGCCGGCAACGATGGCCGCGGCGATCGCCTCGGACAGGAGGTCTGTCGCCTTGTCCGGGAAGCGCCGACCCAGGATGTGCGCATCGGCAAAGTCCAGCAGCACATCGAGCGCCTCATCGCTGACGCGGACACCGTGCGCTGCGGCGAGGCGATCGCGGACAGCCTGCAGGACGGGCCGCGTGGCCGCCTTGTCCAGCTCCGCGACGGGGATCTGGGTGAACAGCGTGCCAAGGCCACTGGTCTCAGCCGCATCGCGGAAGGCGTCGGCCCCGGCGGTCCCGATCATGCGGATGTCGCCGCGCGTCAGCGGGCCGCGCAGGGCGTCGAGCGCGCTCATGCCGCCCTCGGTTCGCCCGGCGGTGGCCAGCTGGTCCAGCCCCTCGATGAACAGGATCACGCTTGGCTGGGCGGCCTCCTTGGCGATGGCGGCGATCCGCTCCTCCAGCTGCCCCCGATACTGCGTGCCGGCCAGGAGTGCCGACAGCGGCAGTTCGATGACACGGCAGCCGCGCAGCGGGGCAGGCACCGAGCCAGCGGCAATCTGGGCGGCGAGCCCTTCCACGATGGCCTCCTTGCCGATGCCGTCGGGCCCCAAGAGCACGGCGCTTGGCCGCGTGGGCCGGCAGAGAGCCTCGATGAGGCGGGCCGTCTCCGTGTCGCGCCCGATGGCCGGGCCAACCAGACCCTCGCGAGCCAGTCCCGTGAGGTCTCGACCCAGAGCGTCAAGCTGCGGGGTTGCGGCGTGGGTACCGGGCGCACTGGCCGTCGCGTTGGCAACTGCTGGAGCAGCGGTTGCGACCGGCGCCACAGCGCCGCCAGTTGGGGCCGGGACGCGGCCCGGAGCGCGAACCACGCCCACGGCGGGCAAGGCGGCAAGATCGCTGATCCGCCGCTCCATCCAGCCGATGGCGAGGTCTAGCGAGTCGGGTGTCTGCGGGTCGTCGGCCATCAGGCGGAGTCCATCAGTGAACGCGCTCCTGCTCCGTCGCGACGGGCGTTGGCGACGGCACCGTGGCAGGCGTGGCATCGAGCCACAGCGAGGAGGACGCGAAGCGATCCGCGAGGAAGCGCCCATTCGCCAGCAAGCGCTCCGAATCGTGGGCGAGGATCGCGTCGGCCGCCTCGCGCATCTTCGTGTCCAGCAGGTCCAACTGCTCCAGGAGCACGTCGTGTGGTGTCCGTCCACCCGCAACCGGTCGGCGCTCGGCGTCGGCGCGGGGCAGGGCACGGTACGCGTTCAGCGCCGTCGGCAGGTAGTCAAGCGCGGTCTGGCGGATCGTCCGCACCATCGGATCGCTCGCCACGCGGCCGCCCTCGGCGTCCAGCGTGACCAGGATCGAGTCGCGGATGTGGCTGACGCGCTCGCCGATGTCCTCCGCCACCTTCCCGCGGATCTGCAGCATGAGCCTGTCGAGGCCGCGCCGGATCTCGTCGGCATCTGCTTCTGCGTTGAGTGTCAGGTCCAGCCGCGGCTCACCCGGCACCAGCAGCACGCCGATCAGGTAGAGCGCGAGGACAATCGGGAGCCAGAGGAGGCCGTTGATCAGCCCGATGAAGTGCAGCGCCAACCCGCCGACCGCCAGAAGCGAGCCGACGATGCTCCGCCGCGACTGCAGGAAACGCGCGAACCGCTCCACGATCTGGTCAACCGCCTGCTGTTACTGGTAGCCGCGGATCTGCTTGAAGATGTCCCCAAGCGCGTTCGACTTGGCATCGAACAGCCTGCCGCCGGTGAGGTCAGCGATGGCCTGCATCGCCTTGCTGTCGGCCTCACCGAACAGGATCGGGAACACCGCCACGCGCCTGACGGCGTCGGACCGCGCCCCGTAGGCGGCCGCAAAGTCCTCGGGAGAGATACCGTCGTTGTTCAGACCGTCAGTCATCAGGACGATTGAGTATAGGCGCGACGGGTCAGCCGCCTGCTTGTCGGCCACCGTCGCATACGCCCGGTCGAGGGCCGAGTAGATGCCCGTGGTCTGGTGGGTGGTGAGGCTGCCCACGTAGTCGCGGATGGCCGTCATGTCCGAGCCATCCGGGTTTGTGTCGTCGATCGTGAAGTCCCGCTCGTCAAGCACTGTGGACGAGAATGTGATGATCGTCACGTCCTCACGAGCGCGGAACCGGCTAAAGCGCCCGGTCAGGGACGTGTCGGTGCCAGTCAGCGCGCTGAGGGCATCCTTCAGGCTTGTGATCCGGTCGCCGTCCATGCTGGCGGAGAGGTCCAGCACGAAGACCGCTGACGCTGGCTTGCGCGCCTCGTCGAGATACGCGGTAATCAGCGCGTCGATCGTCTCCAGCCGCGCGGGATATGGCAGCTCGATCAGGGTCTGGCTTGGGAAGCGGGCATCCAGTGCAACACCGGGGACCGCCGGCCGCCGGCTCGTGGTGGCCATGAGCCGCTTCTGCACATCGGGCGTCCGGAGCCAGTCGGCCACCTTGGTCCAGGCGTCGCGCTTGGCGGCGTTGAGCAGCATCATCGGGTAGTCGGCGGTGACGATGCCCTCGTTCGGGTAGACGAGGACGAGCGGCTCCGCGAGCTTGCCGCCCGCGTTGAGCGACAGCAGCACGGATTCATAGTTGATGATCCCGTCCACGGTGCCCTGCGCGCGCACATAGGCATCGGCAAGCCAGCCCGAGCTGCCGGCGGTGAGGGCCTGGCCCTTGAAGAAGGCTCGAAGAGCGGCCGTGTCGATCTTCCCAGCGTCAAGCGCGTCGGACGAGCCAGACAGCGCCGAGGCCACACCAATCAGCGCTGTCAGGCCGCTGTTGCTGGCCGCGGGGTTGGTCATCGCAAACGTGAACGACCCGTCCGCAGCCTTCGCCTGGACGTCCTTCCACGTGACGTTGGGGTTGTTGCTCCATCCCAGCCGGTCGGCCACGCTCTTGCGGACCCCGAGGACGACCGGGCTGAGCATGATCCGCTGGCTTGTCACGATCCTGGACCCGGCCCCAGGAAGCAGCGAGAGGTACTTGCCGTGGCTGAACCAGGCAGCGTCCGCCGCGGCGCCGCCGGCGATCTTCTCGGCGCCCTCAAGGGTGCCGATGTAGGTCATGTTGAGGTGGACGCCGGTGGCAGCCTCCAGATCCGGGAGGAGCGGCTCGAGGTCCTTGATCTCGGACCCGGCCATCACGTCGAGCGTGTTGGCGGCATCGGGCGTCCCGCCGCCGCAGGCGCCCAGCAGCGAGCCTGCGACCACGAGCGACGCGACGAGCGCCGCGACGCGACGAGCGCCGTTCACAGGGGACACAGCCCGCTCTGCGCGGGCACCACGACCCACGCCACGGCGGCCTGGGCGGGCTGATCGGTCACGGCGTGGTCTCCTCGGGGGGGTGTCAGGGCGTTTGGCGCGGGGCCTGGTTGGGTTACGGTGTGGGCGACGGGGAGGCTGCTGGGCCCGTCGCGTAGATCTGCTCGAGGGCGATGATCATCGCCTCGAGGCGCTCGTAGGTGGGCGGGTCGATGACGTCGATCAGCGTGTCTGGCGCCGACAGGCTGTGGGCGGCGAGGAAGGCCTTGAAGCCCGCGGTATCGCTCGTGCGAAACCCGTACTCGAGTGCCAGCGACCGGAGCTCCGGATCGTTGGCGAGGAAGCTGCCCAGCTCGGCTCCGTGCGGGGTGAGCGAGACCAGCGTGTGCTTGGACAGGATCGTGGGCGCCGGATAGACCAGGCGCATCTGGGGCGTGATGCTGCCATCGCCTTTGGCGGCCTGGGCGAGGTACTGGGCCTCGTAGATCATGACCATCGGCGCCTTGCCCATCCCCTGCACCAGGTAATCGTCAAACGGTCCAGCCGAGCTGCTCTCCACGTAGCCCTGTCGAAGGAAGAGCGGCGCGATCGCCTGGAGCACCTTGGCTCCATCCGGATCGGTCTCCACCACATTCCGGCCGTTGGCGACGTACGACAGGATCGCGAGGTACATCGCGGCGGAGTTGGATGTGCGCACGTCGGTGGACGTGATCAGGACGCTCTTGTTGACCGGGTAGGTGGTGTTGGCGGGCAGGTCTCTCCACCGCGTGTCCTTGGCGACGAGCGCCATGAACGCCTCAACGTCAAGCGCGAGGTAGCCACCGTTGGTCTGCGACACGACACCGGCCGCGGTCAACAGGTCCACGATCGGGGCCCAGGTCGCGATGGCCATGGGCGTGTAGAAGGGCACGACCGACTGCGTGCCCGGATGCTCTCGCCTGATCTTCTCGGCAGCCGGAGCGCCGGCCGGGAAGGCGAAGTCGATACCGGTGAAGTCCTTGGTGGCGATCTCGCGCGACCCGGCCGTCCGGACCTTGACGATGAAGCCGCCGCGCTTGAGCGCGGCCACCACACGAGCATCGGCGAAGAAGGCCGCCTTCTCGGAGCCGATGTACCCGCTGACGGTGACCGGGGCTGGAGCGAGCGAGTCTCGGACTGAGGACACGATCCCGATCCCCACGCCCAGGACAAGGACAAGGCCAAGCAGGATCGCCGCGATCCGGCGAGGGTTGACGGCCATACGAATGCGCTGCCCCTCTGATTGCCCACATGGGCGATGGCGAACTGACGACGCCGCCGCTATGAAACCACCCTTTCGTTAACGGCAGATGTGCGGGTCGCCCGTCATCAGTGGACCTTCTCCGGTACCTCGGCCGCCTGGGCCGTCTCGACCGGCATCGGCGCGGGCGCCGCCACCTCGCGGTGGACGCTCTGGCTCAGCGACGACGTCCCGAAGCGGTCCACCAGGAAGCGACCGTTTGCCAGCAGCGTCTCGGAGTCATGGGCAAGGATGGCGTCGGCGGCCTCGCGCATCTTGACCTCCATCAGCTGCAGTTGCTCAATCAGCACGTCGTGGGGGGTTCGGCCGTGGGCAACCGCGCGCTGTTCGGCCTCCACGCGCGGCAGCTTCAGGTACGCGGCGAGGGCCGTGGGCAGATAGTCCAGCGCGGTCTGCCGGATGAGGTGCACGGTGGGATCGCCCGCGACACGTCCAGCCTCAACCTCCAGGGTCAGCAGAATGGAGGCCTTGACCCGCTTGACCTCGTCAATCAGGTCGTCGGCCGCCTTGAACCGAAGGTCGATCATCATGCGCTCGAAGGCTTCGCGGATCCGGACCTCGTCATCGGTGGCCGCAATCGACAGGTCAGGCACACGGCCTGCCGGCGCCAGCAGCACGACGGCGACGAGGGCGACCGCAATCGGCGCCGCCACGAGCGGCCCAGCGACGAGACCGCTCGCCGCCAGCACCACTCCTGCCCCAACGCCAAGCGCAACCCCAACGAGGGAGCCGCGCCAGCGCAGCGCGAACCGCAGCCGTTCCACGGGCTACGTGAGGCTCAGGCTGCTGCCGGACGCAGCAGGTGTCCCTGGCGTCACGGCACCGGATCCCGTCGCGTCTGCCGCAGCCGCTGCAACCTCGGCCGCCGCCTGCGCCGCTGCGGGCTGAGCACGGTCGAGGTATGTCTGCGCCTTGCCCAACTCCACCTGCAGGGCGCTCACGGTGGTTGCCATGTTGTCGAGCGCCTTGAGCTTGAACGCGTCGATCTCGTCCATGGTGGCGTAGATGTTGCCGAAGGCCGCCTGCAGCTTCTCAAGGCTGACAGTGGCGGAGGCCGCCTGCTCGTTGATGGTCCCGCTCTGCTGCCGGAGCAGCACCGAGGTGCTCAGGATGAGGTTCTCGGTGGTGGTGTTGAGCGCGGTGATCTGGTCAAGCACAAGCTTCTGGTCGTCGAGCGCCTGGGCCACGATGATTGCTGTGCGCAGCGCGGAGATGGTGGTGGTGGTGGCGCGGTCCACGCCCTTGATCAGCTCAAGGTTGTTCTTGCGGATGAGGTCCAGCGCAAGGTAGCCCTGCACCCCAACGGCCAGCTGCGTGAGCAGGTCCTGCACCTTCTGGCGGACATAGAAGAGCAGGTCTTCCTTGAGGGCCTTGGCGCGCTCGGGGTCAGTTGCCTCAATCTGGGCGATGGTGCCAACGAGCTTCGTGTCGAGCTGCTGGCCCATGTAGACATACTGGCGGAGCCGCCCGTTGATCTCCCACAGGTGCTGCTGCTCGCCAATGATGGAGGCGTTGTCGCGGCGGAGCTGGTCCTGACCCGAGTACAGCGAATCGATGATCTTGTTGAGATGCGACTGGCTGGACTGGTACTTGTCGAAGTAGTCGCGGATCTTGCTGCCCGCGCCAAACGGGATCAGGCCAAGCAGCTTGTGCGGGCTCAGGAGGTCACCCTGGTGGCCCGGGTCCAGATCCTCCACGGTGTGGCGCAGATCCAGCAGGGACTTGCTCACGTCGGAGGTCCCCGAGATGCCGCCGCGCTGCAGATCTGCAACCGGCCGGGCGAGCATGTCGTTGGAGACGGATGACGCGGCGCGGACGTCCTCATCGCCCATCGTCCGGATGTCGTCCACCTTCTTGCGGAAGTCCGGGCTCTGGACATCGAGGGAGGTGACGCCGTCGATATAGGCGCCGACAAGGCTGTCGAGCTTCGCCGCATCGGCAGGGGCAACCGTCAGCGCGCTTGTGGCTTGCGCCGGGGCAACCGACTCCACGGCCGGAGGGGCCTCGAGCACCAGGGTATTCGCCTCGGTTGAGGCGGCGGGGACGGGCTGGTCGGTCACGGCGCGGTACTCCAAGTGCGGGGCGTTCCGTCAGTACGGGACGGTCGCCCACGTTGAGCGACCGGATCGCGGGTCCGGCTCCGCAAGGAGCGGGACCCGCGAGGGTGGGGCAGAACAGCTGCCGGCTGGCAACGGGACAGCCGGCGGCATGAGGCGGAGACCACCATGATGTCGGCCAGCCTGTGGGGCCAGCCCAGGTGCTCTCGGTGCAGCCAAGCGCTGCGCTTGGCTGTTGTTGGGCGCTAGCCCCGGCGGACGAGGTCCTGGATGCCGTCGTTGATCTTGAACATCACCAGCATCGCCTCAAAGATGACGCGCAGGAACAGGTTCCCAACGAGCCAGACAACGATCCCGCCGACGGCCGCAACGGCGATGTTGTCGCTGCCCATTGCCTGCACGATGCAGCCGATGGTCAAGAGGCCAACAACGAGCAGGTAGAGGATTGTTGCAAGCGGCGGCGTGATCATGAAGCGGAACGCGATGAAGTCACCAAAGCTCACGCCGCGCTTCTGCGGAACGGGTGCGGATGGCTGCTGCCAACCGTACGGGGGCGGCTGCTGCTGCATCGGTTAGTCCTCCCTGCTCTGAGACTGATCGCCAGGCCCAACCAGTCAGTCAGGCGACCGGCGTCGCGCCAATCGTAGCCGCCCCAACGTAGCGCTGGAGCACTTCTGGCACCGCGAACGAGCCGTCGGGCTGCTGGTACTGCTCCATGATGGCGGCCACGATGCGCGGGAGCGCCAAACCGGACCCATTGAGCGTGTGGACGAGTTCCGGCTTGGCGCCAGCCTCAGCCCTGTAGCGGATGGCCATACGCCGCGCCTGGTAGTCGCCAAAGTTGGAGCAGGAGCTGACTTCCAGCCAGCGCTCCACGCCCGGCGCCCAGACCTCGATGTCGTACTTCTTGCGCTGGACAAAGCCCATCTCGCCGGTGCTCATCAGGAGCACGCGATACGGGAGGCCCAGACGCTGGAGCAGGACCTCAGCCCGTGCGGTCATCCACTCAAGGGCCGCCGGGCTGTCCGCGGGCTTCTCAAAGAGGACCATCTCCACCTTGTCAAACTGGTGGACGCGCAGGATCCCGCGGGTGTCCTTGCCGGCCGCTCCGGCCTCGCGCCGGAAGCAGGGGCTGTACGCCGCGTACCGCACCGGCAATTGGGACGCATCAAGGATCTCATCGCGGTGGAGGTTGGTCACCGGGACCTCGGCCGTGGGGACCAAGTACAGCTCATCGCGCGTGGCGATGTACATCTGGTCTTCCTTGTCGGGGATCTGCCCGGTGCCGCGCGCAGACGCCGCGTTCACCACGGCGGGCGGCCAGACCTCGGTGAAGCCGTGCTCTTCGGTGTGCACGTCCAGGAACCATGAAATCAGGCTCCGCTGGAGCCGCGAGCCCGCACCCTTGTAGACAGGGAAGCCCGATCCCGCGATCTTGGCGCCGCGCGGGTTGTCGATGATGTCCAGCGCCTCGCCAATCTCCCAATGGGGCTTGCGCTCCCACGTGGTGCCGTCTGCCGCGGTGACGACGCGGGTGAGGTTGGTCCCCCACGTCCGGACCGTGACGTTGGCCTCCTCGCCGCCCACGGGGACCTCCGGGTCAGCCGGGTTGGGGATGCGGAGGAGCAGCTCCTCAAGCTCTGTCTCCGCCGTGGCGAGCTCGGCGTCAATCTCGTCGATCCGCAGGCCTGCAGCCGTGGAGGCCGCCTTGAGCGCGGCAACCTCGGGGCCGTTGGGGGCAGCGCCGCCGCGGATGGCCTCGCCAACCTGCTTGCTGGTGATGTTGCGCTGCGCCTTGAGCGCGTCAGACTCGGCCTGGAGGCGGCGACGGCGCGCATCGGCGTCGATAGCCCGGTCCACAAGGGACGGGTCTTCGCGCTTGTCGATTGCGCCCTGCCGGATGCGCTCGGGCTCATCGCGGAGCCGCTGGACGCCAACGCTCATGCGGAGCCTCCTGCCTCTGTTGTGGGGCTGGGTGGTGGGGCTGGGGTGGCGGGCTAGGGGTGGCGGGCTAGGCGGCCGGCACGCCGGCGGCGCGCAGTCGGTCAACCACAAAGCCGTGGTCAAGCCCGGCCAGCAGCCAGCCTGCACGGGGCCCGCTGGCACGGCCGATGAACGCCAGATACAGGGCGTTGAACGCAGCCTTTGCGTCCAGGCCGTGGTCAGCCGCAACGGCGAAGATGGCCGTCTGCCAGGCATCGCCGTTGGCGGGGGTTTCGGCGCTGCCGGCCGGTGCTGCAACAGCGAGCGCGGCGAGGAACGCGCGCTGGGCGGGCGTGAGGGCGGCCGCCTCCGCGGGGATGGCGTCGCGGTGGATCGTGAGCAGGGCCTTCTCGGGCGCATAGGCCTCAAGCCAGCGGCGGACCGCGGCCAGCCTGGTCTCAAGCTCGGTGGTCTCGGCAGCCGTCAGGGGGACGCCCTTCTCGGCGCCGGCCTTGGCGGCAGCATCAACGCCCGGGATCTGGGCCAGAAGCGCAAGGTGGCCAAACGGCGGGCGAAAGGCCCCTGCCGCGGCCTGGATGTCGGCATTTGCGTCCAGCAGCGAGAACCGGAAGATGTTCTCGTGGCCCGACGGCAGCTCGCCCCGGACCTCGCGGCCTGCGGTGGCGGCGGCAATGCGGTCAAACTCGTCAAAGAGGCGCGGGATGGCGTCGGTCCCCTCGGGGTCAAACTCCAGAGCCGTCTCCGGGCGATTGCGCACAAACAGGAAGCGCAGCTGCTCCGGCGGCACAACGCTGCCGATGGTGTGGGCTGCGGCGCCGCGTCCCTTGGACGTGGACATCTTGCGCCCGCCGATGTTGAGGAACTCGTAGGGGAAGTTGATCGGCGGCTCCCGGTCAAACACTTCCCGCGCGATGGCCTCTGAGCGGTCTCGGGACCCGCCGGCCGTGGCGAGGTCCTTGCCGTTGGGCTCGATGGTGACGCCAAACAGGCTCCACTGGGCGGCCCATTCAAGGTTCCAGGGGAGTTTGGCGGCCCCGCCAAACGGCGCGATGCGTCCGCTCCAGCCGCAGCCGCGGGCCCAGACCACAAGGTCCGGCTTGCACTCGACGTGGACCGTTGCCCCGTCCCAGTCGGACGCGATGGTGGTGCCCACCTTGCCGCACTCGGGGCAGATGACGCCCACCGGCAGCCAGTGGTCAGGGTGGCGCACGTTGGCGACGCGCTTGTAGGCCTCGCGCACAATCTGCGCCTTCTCCAGCGCAGTCCTGATGAACGGGTCCATCTGCCCCGTGGGGTAGATGTCGCTCATCCAGTAGTAGCGGTCGGGCCGGATGCCGAGACCGTCAAAGGTGTCGATGAAGATGCCGGCGAAGTGGCGCGCGTAGCTCGCGTGGCAGTCGCCGTGCGGATCCGGCACATGGGCCAACGGGCGACCCATCTCGCGCTCAATGGCGTCAGGGCTCAGCAGCGCCTGGGCGTCCATCGGGTCAAGGTCGTCCACGCCGTAGAGGAGCGTGGTGGGCAGACCGCGGGCGCGCAGGGCGCGGGTGATGACGTCCAGGATCACCGGACCGCGGAGGCTTCCGACGTGGACCGTCCCCGATGGGGTCTTGGAGTCGTTGACGACCTGCGGTCCCTCGACGCTTGCCGCCAGCTCGTCAGCCCAGTCCACGGTTCCTCGTCCTTTCCGATGCTCGGCTGCGGCCGGTGCCGCCTCGCCGTCTAGCCGATGTCGGTGATCGTGTATTTGAAGTCGCCTGTGGGGGCCTTGACGACAACCTTGTCGCCCTTGCGGCGGCCAAGCAGGGCGCGGCCCACCGGTGACTCGTTGGAAATCCGGCCTTGCGCAGGCTTGGCCTCTGCCGAGCCGACGATCGTGAAGGTCTCCTTGCCGTCCTCGCTGTCCACGGTGACCATGGACCCGATCTGGACGTGCTCGGTAACGTGGTGCTCGTCGATGATGCTGGCGTTCTTGATCATGGTCTCGAGCGCCTGGATCCGTCCCTCGACAAACGCCTGCTCGTTCTTGGCGTCCTCGTATTCGGCGTTCTCCGAGAGGTCGCCGTGCTCCTTCGCATCGTGGATGCGCTGGGCAACCTCAGGGCGGCGGACGGACGTCATCTGGTCCAATTCAGCCCGCAGCTTGTCGAGCCCATCCTTCGAGATGTAGGTGGTCTTGCTGTTCACGCGGACTGAACTCCGGGGATGCAGGAGGGGCCTGACTGAGGCTGTCACACTCATAGACCGTCGTTCCCTTGGAACAAAAGAACCCCGGGGCGCACAGGGCGCCGCGGAGGCTGACGGTCGGCTCGGAATGGTATCGGCGGAACGGGTGTTCGTCAAAGCGGCGGCGGTGTCGG
>CAIYHO010000033.1 GCA_903925955.1 uncultured Chloroflexota bacterium | reverse complement strand
AGCCGCGGGCAGCCGCGGGCAGCGGGCAGCCGCGGGCAGCGGGCAGCGGGCAGCGGCGGGGTGCGATAGCCGCGGGCGGCGGGCAGCCTGATCGGTCCCACCGATCGATATCCGGGGCAACTGGTCCGATTGATCGGTGGCACCGATCAAAACGACCGAACTCGCGCCCGGGACGGCGACAAACATGCCCGATTGATCGGTGGCACCGATCAAAACGACGGCCGCGGGCCGAAATCGATCGGTGGCACCGATCACGAGAGGCTGGCCCCCGGTGCCCACGCCAGGCCGCCGTCCGAGTTGGCCATCCGAGTTGGCTCTTCATCACCGCTCGTGATAATCGGCAGGCGTTCAGCGCAGGCGAGGGTCCGAACCGGGTGAGGGAGGGCTCGGGCGCCCTGGCGCGTCACTGATGTCGAACCGAATATCAGCGCTCGTGATCGCCTGACGGTTACGGGCCCCGAAACCGACCCCGGCACGTCGCAGCGGGGGCGGGTCGAGTGGCGTCCGAGGCAACAACGCTGGCGATTATCACGAGCGGTGATTGAACCGCGGGCCCTGGTCGGCCGGCGAGGTCGGCGGGGGGGAAACGGCAGGGGCGCGGGCCCTGGTCGGCCGCCGTAAGCCGGCGCGTGGGCCGGGGCGCGGGCCGGGACCCTACTCCGCCGGCTCGGCCAGTTCCTCAAGACGCCGCCGAATACGCGCCTGCGAGCTCCGGTCCGCAAAGGCCACGAAGACCGTGTCGTCCCCGGCGATGGAACCCACCACCTCGGGCCAGCGTGCCCGATCCAGCGCCGCGGCCAGCGGATGCGCGGAACCCGGCAGCGTCCGCAGCACCAGCATGGTGCCCGCCTCGCGGATCTCCACGGGCACATCGGTGAGCAGCAGGCGCACGCGATCCTCGCCCGAGGCGTCCGCCTCGCGGAGGCGCGGCGGCAGGGCATAGGCCGAGGTCCCGCCCCGGCCGGCCTTCGTCAGGCCGAGTTCCGCCACGTCACGCGAGATCGTTGCCTGCGTAGTGCGGAAGCCGCGCTCGCGCAACGCGGCAGCAAGCTCCTGCTGCGTGCGGATGGGCCGCTGCTCCACCAGATCGCGGATCGCCCGCTGGCGAAGCTGCTTCATGACCTCCACCTCGGCCTCCGCCCGCCCTCAGCGGGACAGGAATGCAACCAGGACGATGGCGGCCAGCGCAAACCGGTAGACGACGAAGACGCTGAACGAGCGGGTGCGGACATAGCGCAGCAGGACCGAGATGGCCGCAATGCCGGCCACAAAGGCGGTGACGACGCCCACAACCAGCGGCCCCAACGCAATGGCGCCGATATCACCACGCACCAGCTTGTAGCCCTCGTAGGCAACGGCCGCGGCGGTGATGGGCATGGCCATAAGGAACGAGTAGCGCGCCGCCGATGCGCGGTCCAGCCCGGCCGCAAGACCTGCGGAGATGGAGATGCCGGAGCGGCTCACGCCCGGGATCAGCGCAATAGCCTGCGCGAGGCCGATGCCGATGGCGGCACGCAGCGTCAGGGTGTCCGTGTCGTGGCGGCGGATGCTCCAGCGATCCGCCAGCCAGAGCACGATGCCTGCCAGAACCAGCATGATCGCCACCAGACCCGGCTGGCGGATGGCGCCCTCAACGGCGTCGCTGAACAGGAAGCCCGCGATCCCGCCCGGGATGGTGGACACCACGAGCAGCCAGGCAAGCCGGCGATCCGTGTTGCCGCGGAATGAGCGGTCTCGAACCGCTGCAAGACCGGCTGGGATCAGCCGCAGCCAGTCTTCGCGGAAGTAGACCAGCAGCGCCGCAAGCGTCCCGCCGTGGAGCGCCACGGAGAACGCCAAAGAATCAATAAACGGCTCGTGCCAGTTGAGCAGATACGGCACAAGCAGGAGGTGGCCCGATGACGAGATCGGCAGGAACTCCGTGAGCCCCTGCACGATCCCCATGATGAGGGACGCAATGATCGGGTCCATGAGTGGTGTCCTGGCGGCCGGCCGAGACCGACCGCCAGGCTGAACCTCTTGTTAGCGGATGAAGAGCGGCGCGAGCACCAGCGTGATCGTGGCAAGCAGCTTGACGAGCACGTGGAGCGACGGGCCGGCGGTGTCCTTGAACGGGTCGCCGACTGTGTCGCCGACGACGGCTGCAGCGTGGGCATCGCTGCCCTTGCCAAGCACGTTCCCGTTCTCGTCCTTGAGGTTGCCGGACTCGATGTACTTCTTGGCGTTGTCCCACGCGCCGCCGCCGTTGTTGAGCACGGTGGCGAGCATGACGCCCGCGATGGTGCCGACCATCAGCATGCCTGCGACGGCCTGATAGCCGAGCAGGAGGCCAACGAGGATCGGCGCGGCCACGGCGACGACGCCGGGGGCCACCATCTCGCGGAGGGCAGCCTTGGTCGTGATGTCCACGACGCGGGCGTAGTCCGGCTTCTGGGTGTAGTCCATGATCCCGGGCATCTCGCGGAACTGGCGACGCACTTCCACGATGATGGCCTGCGCCGTCTTGCCCACGGCCCGGATGGCCAGGCTGCTGAAGAAGTAGACCAGCATCGCGCCCATGAGGGCGGCGACGAAGACATTGACGTCAGCCAAGTTGACCGAGGTGAGCAGGACAACGCCCTGCTTGCCTGCGGCGATCTGGTTGCCCAGGATCAGGTTGACCTTGTCGATGTAGGCGGAGAACAGCAGGAAGGCGGCCAGCGAGGCGGACGCGATGGCGTAGCCCTTGGTCAGTGCCTTGGTGGTGTTGCCCACGGCGTCCAGGCGGTCCGTGATCTCGCGGGCGCCAGCCTCGGCGCGGCTGAACTCGGCAACGCCGCCGGCGTTGTCGGTGATGGGACCGAAGGTGTCCATCGCGAGGATGTACGCCGTGGTCATCAGCATGCCCATGGTGGCGACTGCGGTTCCGAAGATGCCGCCGACGTTCTTGCCGGCCGCATCAAGGAGCTGAGCCTGCGAGCCCAGCCAGTGGCTGGCGATGAGCGCGACGCCGATGGTGAGGGCGGTGACCAGCGTGGTCTCGTACCCAACGGCCGTGCCGCTGATGATGTTGGTGGCGGGTCCGGTCTTGGACGCCTCCGCAATCTCGCGGACCGGGCGGAAGGAGCCCGCCGTGTAGAACTGGGTGATGTAGACAAACGCGACGCTGGTGGCAAGGCCAACAACACCGGCCCCAAAGAACCAGATCCACGCCGGGATGCCGTTGGCGCCAACCGCGGTGCCCGTGTCCATCATGATGTTGGTGGTGACGCCCAGGCCGATCACCGACAGCCCCGCCGTGACCCAGTAGCCGCGGTTGAGGATGTTCATCGGGTTCTCGGTCTCATTGCCGCGGATGAAGAACATCGCGACGATGGTCGAGAGCAGGCCAAACGCCCGGATGACCAGCGGGAAGAAGATCCAGTTCTCAGGGTTGGACCAGCCGGCGTTGAGCGCGATCGTGTAGGCGGCGACGCCCAAGATCATGGCGCCGATGTTCTCGGCAGCCGTGGACTCAAACAGGTCGGCACCACGGCCGGCGCAGTCGCCGACGTTGTCGCCCACGAGGTCCGCAATCACGCCCGCGTTGCGGGGGTCGTCCTCGGGGATGCCCTTCTCAACCTTGCCTACAAGGTCGGAGCCCACGTCCGCGGCCTTTGTGTAGATGCCGCCGCCCAGCTGGGCGAACAGGGCCACAAACGAGGCACCGAAGCCAAAGCCGACGATGACGAACGGGGCGTCCTTGACGCCGATGTCGGAGAACAGCGCCTGATAGGCGGTGAAGATGCCCCAGACGCCAAGCAGCGAGAGGGCCACGACGAGGAACCCGGAGACCGCGCCGCCACGCATGGCGACCTGGACGGCCTCAACGAGGCTCCGGCGCGCGGCGGCCGCAGTGCGGACGTTGGACCGCACGCTGATCGTCATGCCGATGATCCCCGACGCCATCGAGCAGCCGGCGCCAACGAGGAACGCGACGGCCGTCAGGATGCCGATGGGAGCGCCGGCAAGGGCCTTGACGTCGGCCACGGACTCGTTCTCGACGAGCGCAATGACCACGCCGATGACGACCGCCGCCACCAGGGCCAGGATGCCGATGGTTGTGTACTGGCGCTTGACGAAGGCGTCAGCACCCTCGCGGATGATGTCGCCAACATCCTGCATGGCCTGCGGGCCCTTGTCGCGAGACAAGACATCGCGCGCAAGGTAAATCGCGAACAGGACCGCGGCGATACCCGCGATCGGGACTATCCAGTGGAGGGCGTCCGCCATCAGGTTCCCAGTGCCTCCTATGCAAGGGTGATTGGGCCAAAACGTGTCGTGTGGTGCACCGGCTGCCGCGGGCGCCCACAACAAAGCGCAACGCAGGCGCGGGACGGCGCGGGACGGTCTATCAGCCGGTGCCCGGAACTCACGGGAGCACGCTGGCCGACCTGCGGAGTGTATTCGTGGCCGAGCGGGCGGGTCAAACTCCATCCGGCCCCCAACGGATGCGATGCATTGCGAGGGGCGGTCCATGCAGTGTGGACCGGTGCTTGGGGCCGCTCGGCCCGCGCGGCCGACGCCAAACGCTGCGGGGTGCGGCCCGACCCTCTGAGCGTCCTATACTCCCGCGGTGGATCGTCGTTCTAGCCTTGGGTGTCTCGTCGAAGTTGTTGAGACGCTCGTCCTCACGCTTGTCATCTTCTTCGTCATCCAGAACTTCATTGCCCAGCCCTATCAGGTTCAGCAGAACTCGATGGAGCGCACCCTCGAGCCCGGGCAATACGTGCTGGTGGACAAGCTCACGCCCCGCTTTGACCCGTACAAGCGAGGCGACATCATCGTGTTCACGCCCCCCCAGACCTGGGAGAGTGACTCAACCCCGTTTATCAAGCGGGTCATCGGGCTGCCCGGCGATCGGGTGGAGATCCGTGACGACGGTCTGGTCTACATCAACGGCACCGGGCTCCAGGAGCCGTACACGTACAAGAACTCGGCCGGGGTCAATGAGCCCACCGTTGCCTCCTCGGACCAGGCCAGTTGGGTCATCCCGGCGGGCCAGCTGTTTGTCATGGGCGACCACCGCGGCAAGTCCGCTGACTCGCGCGTCTTTGGACCCATCGCACAGACCAGCGTCATTGGACGGGCGTTTGTCCGCTACTGGCCAATCTCAACTGTGGGGATCCTGCCGACGCCGGCCTACCCAGGCCTCGGCGCACCAGCGCCGTAGCGGCAGCTCAGCGTGACGGCTCTGCTGGTTGGGCTGGCGATTGCAGTCGCCGCTGGCGGCGTGGTTGCCGTGGCCGCGCCAAACCCACGCCACGCGGTGCTTGGCGCCTTTGCTGCGGCATTCGCGGCGGCTTTCGCAAGTGACCCCCTCCCCGATCCGGCCGCGCTTGTCGCACGGGCGGGCGGCGCCGTCCTGGCGGGCTGGCTCCTCTGGGTTGCGCTGCGCCATGCCCCACGGGCCACCGACCGCTCTGCGCTGGGGCTGCCGGGCAGTGCCGCAGTTGCGATGGTGGCGCTGGTTGCGGGCTGGTTTGTCGCCCTTTCCCTCGGTACGCAGTTGGCCGCTGCGGGGCAGGACGCGACATCCGCAATTGCAGCGGCTGCGCTCGCGTCGGGATCACCCGTCGCGGCGGCCGCGATTGGGACATCGTTTGCGCTGGTCGTGCTGGCGGCGTCACCGGTGCTGGTGCCGCGTGACGGCCTCCGCCTTGGCCTGGGCGCACTGCTCCTGATGATCGCCACCGAGTTGGTTGTCGGCGCCATCGGCGGCGGTCCGGACAACGGAGCTGCAATTGTCTTCGGAGTCCTCATCGCCGGCACCGGCGCGGCGCTTGCGTCCATCGTCACGCTGATGCTCCGCCAGCCTGCCGGCCTCGCGCTCCGCGATCCACAGGGCCACGAGCTGGTGGGCCACAGGACGCTCGACGACGCGGCCAAGGCAGACCGGGGATGACACTCGCGTTGATCCTGGTCTTGGCCGCGGTTGGCGCAGCCGGAACCGCCTATGCCCTCCCGCTTGATGGGCGCCGAGCACGTGCGGCGGCGGCGGGCGGCGTGCTCGTACTCCTGCTGATTGCCGCGCTTGCCATAGCCGGCGCTGGACCTGCGGTGGCCGTGCCCGGGTCCGATCCTGCCATCCCTGCAGGCAGTGCCTGGGGCGGGGCGCTCTTGCCCGGCTCCTATCTGCGCTTGGTCATCGCCCTGCTGGCAACCATGGCCGCCCTGCTGGCAACCATGGCGTGGCTGCTCGGCGGTTTTAGCGAGCTGCCAGGACTGCTGCCCGCGTTCCTCGCAGCTGTGGGCGGCACCACGGTTGCGCTCTCGGCATCGGAGCCGGGGGTTGCAGCGCTGGGTGCCGCAGGGACCGGGCTTGTGGCCATCCCGCTCGTCCTTGCCCGCCGCCGATCGGGGCGCACATACCCCGCGCTGCGCGAGCTCCGCGCCAGCCTTGTCACAGGCGCCATGATCGCGGGCGCCGCTGCCATCACCGAGGTGGTCACGCGCATTGTCTTTGCAGACCCATCAGCAGTGGTCCCGGAGAGCGGCAGCCCCACGGCGGCAACGGCCGGGCTGGTTGCGCTTGGCCTTGGCCTGGCGGCCGCCGTGCGTTCAGGCTCGGTGCCGTTCCACCTGCGGCTTGCGCGGCTTGCCGACGTCACGCCCCCGATCGGACTACCCGTTGTGGCGGCATGGATCCCGCTGCCGCTGATGGTGGCCGCGCTGATCGTCGCAAACGGCATGCTGGCCCCCCTGGCGTTCCCCCTTGACGCCGAGCGGGCAGCGCTTGTCGTCCTCGCCCTCGTGGGTCTGGGCGGCGCGGCGCTGGCGGCGTTCATCACCGACGACCTGCGTCACGGCGTTGTCTACCTCACCGCCGCGGACAGCGCCCTGGTCCTCATCGCCTTCGCTGCGCTTGACCCGAGCACGTCCGGCCCGGCCCGCGCGTGGCTTGTGGTGGTGCTGGTATCCAAGACCGCACTCGGCGCCTGGGGCGCGGTCGTCGAAGACCGGTTTGCAACCAAGGGCCTGCCCGATCTCCGTGGCTGGGCGCGACGCGCGCCGGTCCTGGGTGTGGCCTTTCTCGTCATCGTGCTGGCCACGTTTGGACTCCCGGGATGGGTCAGCTTTGAGGTCCGCGAGCTGCTCCCGCAGACCGCCGTGATTGATCCCTGGGCCACAATGCTGGTGGTGGCGGGCTTCCTGACGTTGCCCACGTACGTCCGTATCGGCCTGCTTGGTATCGGCCGGCCGGCCGCCAACGTGCACCGGGCCGAACCAGAGCGCTTCCGGTACCACTTGGGCAGCCGCGCCAGAGCAGCCGGGCAACATGCGGCGCGGCTGGGCCGACATGCGGCGCGCCTCGGCCGAGACCTCGGCTCGAGGGTGGGGCGCCGCACCAACGGCACGCCAGCGCTGGCTACCGATGACGTCGCTCCCCCAGTGGACCCGGCAACCGAGACCGCTCCCGACCGCGTCTCGCCCTTGTCCGCGGTTCGAAGGACCGGTGCCCGCTCGCGCGTCGCGGCCGCCTCGGGCGTACCGACTGCCATATCCCCAGTTCCCGCAGAGACGACCTCGGTCGCACCCGCTGACAGTTTGGCCGAGGGGATCGCCGCTACTGCGGCGATGCGGCCGCGAAGCGTCGGCAGTGCTGCCAATCGAGCACGTGCCGGTCTTGTCGCGGCAGCAGAGCGTGGCCGCGCCGCTGTCCCGTCAGCGGACGAGGTGCGGCGCGGGCGAACCGAACTGTTGTCCGCGTCCGTCCTGCTGCTTGCGCTGCTCGGCGCCCTCCTGGCGATGGGGGGCCTCGACGTCAATCAGGCGGCGGCCGAGCTCAGCGCGGGTCCTGCGTCAGGGCTTGAGGGCAACTAGCCCGTTGGTGCGAACGGCGGACTCGCACGGGCGGCCCGCCGCGCACCAATGGCCTACTCAGCCGGGGCAAGCACCCAGCGGTCAATCTCGCGCTCGTAGCTGAGCAGCTCGGACGGGGCAAACCAGAGTGCCAGCTCTGCAGCCGCGCTCTCCGGGCTATCCGAGGCGTGGACCAGGTTCTGGGCCGTCTCAACCGCGAAATCGCCGCGGATGGAGCCCGGAGCCGCCTCGTGGGGGCGCGTTGCGCCGTTCATGGCGCGGACGATCGCAATGGCGTTGGGCCCCTCAAGGGCGGCGGCCACGAGCGGACTCGACGTGATGAAGTCAACGAGGCCCTTGAAGAACGGCTTCTCGCTGTGGGCGGCGTAGTGCGTCTCGGCAAGCGCGCGATCCACGTGGACCAGCTTCAGGCCGACGATCTTCAGGCCGCGCTCTTCAAAGCGGGCAATCACACGGCCGACGAGCTGGCGCTGCACGCCGTCGGGCTTGACGAGGAGAAGAGTCCGCTGGACTTCAGCCATGGGGTGTCGATGCCTCTCGCTTGGGGCGACCGGGAAAGGGCCGCAGTTGCCTTCGGGGACGCGTCGCCGGGACACGGTCCGGGCACAAGCTCAGGCCGTCCGGCGCGGGGCGATGAGAATACCGTGCGGCCCGGAGAATTGGCGCAGGAGATGTGGCGCCGGCGCGTCGGGTGGCACCTGTCGGCGCCGCTATGATCCGCCCTATGACCCACCCCACCCCGGCGCTGTTGGCGGCCGTCCGTGCCGACATGGCAAGCAGGCTCGATGGCTACACGTCCGAGCTTGCCCTGCTCACGGCAATCGACAGCGGCACCGGCGACCACGAGGGGGTGCGGCGTGTCGGGGCTGCGGTTGCGGCGCGTCTGGCCGTCCTTGGGTTCACGATTGACCCTCCCCTGCGGCGCGAGGACGGCGACGCGGGCAGCAGCCTGCCTGCAGCCGCGGTGGTTGCGCGGCTTGACAGCAAGCGGCCGGGCAGGACAACGCTCGTGGTTGGCCACCTGGACACCGTGTTTGAAGCCGGCACAGCCGCCCGCCGCCCGATGACAGTGGCAGACGGCCGCGTCACGGGTCCAGGCGTCGCCGACATGAAAGGCGGCGTGGTGCTCCTCCTGCACGCGCTGGACGCGCTCAAGCGAGCGACGGGGTCCATCGTCCCTGCCGGCCGGCTGGTGGTGGTCCTGAGCCCCGATGAGGAGATCGGATCGCCGGTGGGTTCCGCGGCCATCCGTGTGGAGGCGGCCGCCGCCGATGCCGCACTCGTCCTTGAGCCGGCACGGCCTGGTGGCGAGCTGATCGCGGCACGCAAGGGCATGGTCCAGGCACGCCTCACCGCCACCGGGCGCGCCGCACACGCTGGCGTGGACCCGGAGCGGGGTCGCAGCGCCGTGCTGGCACTTGCCCACGCCACGGTTGCACTCCATGCCCTGACAAACGCCGCGACGGGCGTGACCTGCTCGGTTGGATCGCTGCACGGCGGATCGCGTCCCAACGTGGTGCCTGCGGACGCTGCCCTCGAACTGGACCTACGTGCGCCCACCCCGGCCGCGCTGGCCCAGGCCGAGGCCGAGCTGGCGGCGATTGCTGCGGCTCCTGCCGTTGCCGACGTGCAATTCCAACTGGTCACCCTGGGCAGGTTTGACCCCATGCCGGCGACACCCGGCGGCGCCGTGCTGCTGGACACCGCGTCACGTGTCGGGTCCGCCCTAGGGCTGGAGATCCGCGCCATCGCAACCGGTGGCGCCTCGGACGCCAACGGCATTGCTGGCCTCGGCGTCCCGGTCCTCGACGGCCTTGGCCCAATTGGCGGGGGTGCCCACAGCCCCGACGAGTACCTTGACCTCGCGTCAGTCCCCGATCGCGCTGCGCTGCTCGCCGGGCTGCTGCTGGCCCTCGCGTCTGAGCCCGCCAAGCCCTGACGCAGCGCCACCACCACCAGCGCTGCCGCGTGGCGGACCCGCTTGGACCCGTGCCCCAGACCGCTGTTGGGCGCACCCAAAAAGCCGCAGATACAGGGGGTGACGGAGCCACGCTATGGCTGTATGATCCGCCGTGTCGACAGTCAACACGTGCATGGAGGATCTGGTGGGCGAGGCGAAACCGCTTGAGTTCGGGGTCAATCTCAACAATCGCGAGCCGCTGATCGCCCGCGATTACAGCATCTCGGATCTGCTCGACATGTCGCAGACCGTCGAGGGTCTCGGGTTCGACTCCGTCTGGGTTGGCGACAGCCTCTTCTCCAAGCCCCGGTACGAGGCCATCTCGCTGCTGTCGGCCATCTCGCAGCGGACAAAGCGGGTGAAGCTGGGCACGGCGTGCCTGGTGACCTCCCCCCGCAACCCGCTGTACCTGGCGATGGAGTGGGCCACGCTCGACGTGCTGTCGAACGGCCGCACCATCTTCGGCCCCTGCGCCGGCAACCCCGAAGTTGGCGTCAAGCGCGAGTTCGCGGCTCTGGGCCTTGACTTCGACAAGCGCTTCGGCATCTTCGAGGAGGGCCTCGCGGTCATCCGCGAGCTGTGGACGGCCGGCAAGACCAGCTTCCACGGCGAGCACTTCAACTACGACGATGTCGCCTTCTTCTCCGGCACGGAGATGGGCCCGCTGATGCCCATCCAGCAGCCGCCCCCCTTCTGGATCGTGTCAAACCCGCGGCTGGTCACCAATGCCGCGGACGAGAAGATGGTCCAGACGATGAAGAAGGCATGCCGCCGGGTCCTCAAGTACGGCGAGGGCTGGATGACGTGCTGCCGCGCGAAGCACCCCGAGGAGCTGATTGAGCAGCTCGGGTACTTCAACGACGTCGCGGCGGAAACCGGTGACAACGCCGATCGGCTGACCGTCAGCTACCAGGTGACGCTGAACATCGGCGACTCCGAGGAGAGCGCCCGGAAGGCGTTTGGCGAGTACATCGGCAAGTACTACCCAGAGCTCAGCAAGGCGATGGACCTCTCCAACTGGGGGCCCGTCGGGACGCCTGAGCAGATCATCGAGTGGTTCCGCACCTTCGCCGCGGCGGGCGTGGACCACTTCATCTGCCGCTTTGGCTCGCTGGACCAGTTTGGCCAGGTAGAGCGGTTTGCCCGCGACATCCTGCCGGCGCTGCGAGCCGGCTCCATTTCGATCGAGAGGTAGCGCCATGGGCACCAGTGAAAAGCTCCGCTCGCACGCGGAGATGGTTGTCGATACCTGCTTCACTGTCGCCAAGGGCGACGTGGTCACGATCATCACGGATGACCGGCACGCACACCTCGCAAGCATCGTTGCGGAGGTTGCCGCCGAGCGCGGCGCCTGGCCGGTCGTCATGAACAACGAGACGCAGGTTGCACGGTGTCTCAAGGACACCCAGTTCCCGATGGCGCCGCCCCAGAACCTCCACGAGGCGATGCTCCGCTCCGACGAGATCGTCATCATGACGAACCTCGAGTGGGCCAACCGCTTCGCCCACGTGAACGCGGTCCGCGAGTCCTGCGCCAACAACGTGAAGATCGCCTCGGTTGAGCCGGGCATGGGCGAGTGGGACCTCACCATCGAGGACATCCTCGTGTCCACGCAGCGTGCGGTTGACGCGATCGGGAAGCTCCGCGGCGTCAAGAACTGCCGCGTCTGGTCCCCCAGCGGAACCGACGTGACGGTCTCCATCGAGGACCGGCCCGCCCTCCAGGTCACGCCCATCCGCCAGCGCGGCTGGATGATGGGACCGCTGCCGCTGTGGGCAGAGGTTGCGTACGCGTCGGTTGAGACCAAGACCAACGGCATCATCGCCATCGACGGCAACATGCTGGGCATCGGCGTGGACGTTGTGAGCAGCCCAATCTACTGGCACGTCAAGGACGGCAAGGTTGTCGGAATTGAAGGCGGCGAGGACGCAAAGCGCCTTGCCAAGGTCATCGAGGGCGTGCCCAACATCGAGATCGTGGCTGAGTTTGCCTTTGGCACCAGCGACAAGTCTCCGCTTGGCGGTCCGCCCGAGAAGGGCCGCATCGGCAACGTCCACTTCGCCATGGGCGACAACCGCAACGCTTATCCGGGCGGGCAGAACTCCTGCCGACTCCACCTCGACGGCGTCGTTCGCAACGCCACGCTGGAGATCCTGGACACCGGCGGCTACATCGTCCGCGACGGCCAGTGGGACGTCTGAGCGGGGTTTGCGTCGTCCCAACCGGGGACGTCGCGCCGATCGAGCTTCCCGGCGGCAGCTGGAGCCGTGTGCTCCTGACCGGTGAGCGCGTGGGCTCCACAACGTCGCTGGGGTTCTCGAGCTTTGCGCCCGGGACCTCCACGGCGATGCTCGCCCATGAGACCGAGGAGCTCGCATATGTCCTAACGGGGCATGGCGAGCTCCAGCTCGACGACGAGACTGTGCCCTACTCCGCTGGGTCGGCGCTGTTCATCCCCGCGGGCGTTTGGCACACCGTGGTCAACACGTCGAACGAGGCCGTGACCATGGTCTTCAGCTTCGCCCACCCCGACTACCCGCCCACTGAACGACGGCCCGCAGCAGGCCGGGGGGCCGCATGACGCCCGAGCAGCTCCGCGAGCAGGTGGCCTTCGCCTGCCGGATCATCGCCTCTGAGGGCTACACGGACCTCACCTTGGGTCACGTCAGCGCACGCAACCCGGGCGAGCGCACGGTCTGGATCAAGCGCAAGGGCCCGGCTCTGGGCGAAGTCACGCCTGCGGATGTGATCGCGCTGGACATCGATGACGCGGCGGCGCTCCGGCGCTCCGAGTACCACCTCGAGTCCGTGATGCACACCGAGATCTACCGCGCCCGGCCCGAGGTGGGTTGCGTGATCCACGGCCACCCGCTCTATGGGACGGCCCTTGGCGCGAGCGACGCTGAACTGCTGATGCTCACGCACGACGCAGTGCTGTTTGCCGATGGACTCGGCGCCTACGACGATGGCCCTGCGCTCATCACTGAGCCGCAGCACGGCCGCATGGTGGCGGAGGCGCTGGGTATGCGTCGGGCCGCACTGCTGCGCAACCACGGCGTGGTCATTGCCGGCAACGACGTCCCCTGGGCCGTCTTGACCGCCGTCACGCTTGAGCGGGCCATTCGGTTCCAGACCATCGTGGGCACCCTGGGCGGCCCGCGGCCCATCTCACATGAGGCGGCCCGGGATCTGCTCCCGCAGAAGTACCAAGAAGGCTTCATGGTGGAGTACTGGTCGGCATGGGTGCGCTCGCTCCAGGAGCGCGGCGCCGGCGGAGACGCGGCCTGATGCGGGTTGACCTCACACTCAACGGCACCCCAACCGCGCTGGACGTGGAGCCACGCGAACTGCTGCTCGACGTGCTTCGCGACACGCTTGGGCTGACCGGCGCAAAGCGCTCGTGTGATGTCCAAGTCTGCGGCGCGTGCACCGTCCTTGTGGACGGCTCGCCCGTGAGTTCGTGCACCCTGCTGGCCGTCGAGACCGATGGCCACGACGTCCTCACCGTCGAGGGCTTTCGCGAGCAGCCCGCCTTCACGCGGATTGCTGACGCGTTTGAACGCCACGCCGCGGTCCAGTGCGGCTTCTGCACCACCGGCATGGTCCTGACCATCCACGCGCTCCTCGAGGATGGTGCGTTCACGGACGAAGCATCAATCCGTGAGGAACTGTCCGGAAACCTGTGCCGCTGTACCGGCTATCGCGCCATTCTGGCTGCGGTAGGCGATCTGGCGGGGATTGGAGAGCCGGCATGACGATTGCGCCGGAGCGGACGGAACAGACAACCGCGAGCGGGCAGGTTGGCCGCTCGATGCGGCGCGTGGACGCGGGCGAGAAGCTCCGCGGTGAAGCGCAGTACGTCGGCGACATGATTGTCCCGGGGATGCTGCACGGGAAGGTCCTGCGCAGCCCAGTGGCGCACGCGCGGATCGTCTCCATCGACGCGTCCGAAGCGCTGGCGATGCCCGGTGTCGTGTGCGTCCTCACCGGCGAAGACTTCAAAGACCAGGACCAGTTCTGGGGCCACGCCCTCAAGGACCGCCCCATCGTGGCGGCAGGGGTTGTGCGCTTTGTGGGCGAGCCCGTGGCGGCCGTTGCCGCAGTGGACGAGGCCACAGCCGAAGCCGCGGTCAAGGCCATCTACGTTGAGTACGACGAGCTCCCGCTGGTTGGGACCGTGGATGAGGCGCTTGCGCCTGACGCGCCGCTTGTCCACACGGATCCCACACGGCCTGGCCTGTTCCACGGTCTTGGCACGCTGCCGGAGCGGGACGGCAACATCTGCTACAGCTACGAGCTGAACAAGGGTGATGCCGCCGCCGCGTTTGCC
The DNA here is from genome assembly GCA_903925955.1 of uncultured Chloroflexota bacterium. GTDB lineage: Bacteria > Chloroflexota > Limnocylindria > Limnocylindrales > CSP1-4 > CAIXZV01. Next base: position 4,290 of record CAIYHO010000033.1, on the reverse strand, counting down.
AAGGCCGACATCGTGGTTGAGGGCACCTACGAGTTCCCGGGCATCTACCAGTACGCGATGGAGACCCACACGGTCATCGCGCAGGTGGACAGCCGCGGCATCACGCTCTGGGCCACCTGCCAGCACCCGTTTCTGGTCCGGGCAGAGATCGCAGCGCTCTTCGGGCAGCCGCTCGGCAGCGTCCGGATCATCGTCCCCTACCTGGGCGGTGGCTTCGGCAGCAAGTCCTACACCAAGATGGAGCCCATCACGGTGGCGCTGGCCCGCAAGGCCCGTCGCCCCGTCCGCATCTCCAACCGCGTGGACGAGTCGATGGCCACCACCCGGCGCAGCGGCGCCAAGATCACGATGCGCACCGCGGCCAGCAATGACGGCAAGCTCATCGGCCGCGACGTCAAGGTCTGGTTTGACACTGGCGCCTACGCCGACAACGGCCCGCGGGTGACCGCCACCGGCGCGGATTCCGCACCGGGTCCGTACCGCTGGGAAGGCGTCCACGTTGACGCCTACTGCGTGTACACAAACACCGCGCCGTCGGGCTCCTACCGTGCGTTTGGCGCATCGCAGCTCCAGTGGGCGGGCGACCTCCAGATTGACGAGATCGCCCACCGCGCGGGCATTGATCCGGTTGAGATCCGCCGCATGAACCTGCTCCGCCCGGGCGAGGAGCTCCGGCACGGCGGCAAGCCCATGGACGCAGACCTCGTGGGCGACATCGAGAAGGTGGCGGCAGCGCTGGGCTGGGACCGGCCAAAGGACCCCGACACGGGTCGCGGCGTCTCTGTGGGCGTCCTTGCGGCGGGCGCCCACCCCGTGTCCAGTGCAATTGCGCGCATGGAGGCAGACGGCGACGTCTACGTCCTGGTTGGCTCAACCGAGATGGGCCAAGGCCAGCGGACTGCCTTTGCGCAGATTGCGGGCGAGGTCCTCGCCATGCCTGCAGAGCGCGTGCACTGCGAGGGCACGGACACCAAGTTCACCCCCTACGACCGGTCCACCGGGGCCAGCCGATCAACAACCCTGGCCGGCCTTGCCGTTGCCCGCGCCGCCGAGGAGGTCCGCAAGGATCTGCTTGCAATCGCCGAGCGGTTCTGGCCGGAGCCCGGCGCCCCCATCGAGCTCCGCGACGGGGCAGCATGGTGCGGCACAGAGCGCCGGACCTACCCGGAGCTCATCGCCAAGCGCTTTGGGCTCAGCGGCGGCCAGCTCGTGGGCGAGGCCGATGTGCATCCGGCCGGCACCGGCTCCTACGCCGAGGGTCCGGTGTTCTGGGAGATCTGCATGGCCGCAGCCGAGGTCCACGTCGACCGCCGGACCGGCCGCGTGACGGTGCTGCGGACTGCCACCGTTGCGGATGTGGGGCGTGCGATCAACCCGCAGCTCGTGGAGCGCCAGGACGAGGGCGCCACGATGCAGGGGATCGGGAACGCCCTGTATGAGGAGATGGTCTTCGCGGACGGCCGCCTCCTCAACGACACGCTGCTCGACTACCGCATCCCCACGATTGCGGACCTTCCGGTCCAGTCGGCGTGCGTGATTGTCGAGAATGGCGACGGACCCGGGCCGTTCGGGTCCAAGGGCTGTGGCGAGGGGGCGTTTGCCGGGATCATCGGCGCGCTGGCCACAGCGGTTGCGGACGCCGGGGTTCCGGTCCGCGCACTGCCACTCACCCCGGAACGCGTTTGGCGAGCCATGTCTGAGCAACAGGAGGAGGAGCACCGGTGAGCACGTTCAAGAAGGTCGCGATCATGGGCACCGGGACGATGGGCCCCGGCATGGGTGCCGTCACGGCACGCGCGGGCATGCAGGTCAGCATGTACGACACCAGCGTTGAGGCGCTTGACCGCGCCAAGGCAGGCTACGAGATGGCGTGGGGCGTGCTCGATCGCCTCGAGACCCCCATCGTCGAGGGCGGCTCGGTCCGCTTCTGCACCGACATGGCCGATGCCCTCAGCGGCGTGGACTTCGTGATCGAAGCCATCCCTGAGAAGCTTGAGCTCAAGCAGACGGTCTACGCCGAGTACGAGAAGCTGGTTGGCCCCGAGGTCATCATTGCCTCAAACACCTCCGGCATCCCGGCCACCAAGATCGCTGCAAACCTCGCGCATCCTGAGCGCGTCATCGTCACGCACTGGTCCAACCCGCCGCACCTGATCCCGATGATCGAGATCGTCCCGGGCGAGAAGACCTCCCAGGCCACCATCGACGCCGCCACCAAGTTCGTTGGGGAAGTGGGCTACTTCGCCTGCCTGCTCAAGAAGGAAGTCCCGGGCTTCGTCGAGAACCGGATCCTGTACGCCATCATGCGCGAGTGCCTTGCGCTTGTTGACGAGGGCGTGGTTGACCGCGAGGCGCTGGACCTCAACGTCAAGTGGGGCATCGGCTACAAGCTTGCGGTTATCCCCCCCATGGAGCTGCTCGACATGGCCGGCCTCGACATCTACACGATGGTGGCCAGCTACCTCAACCAGACCCTCTCCAACGAGGCCGGCGTCTCGTCAACGATCCAGGGCCTCACCAGTCAGGGCCGCCTGGGCCTCAAGACCAAGGGCGGCATCTTCGACTACACCGACGAGCAGATCGGCCAGCTGCGCGCGCAGCGCGCCGGCAAGCTTGTCGCGGTCCGCAAGGCGCTCGGCTAGGCCCAGCACCTCTCCCACCCGCCACTTGGAGGTCCCCGCGTGAAGATCTACCTCCTCGACCTCGGGTCGTTGGTCATCGACCGGTCAGACGTGCTCTGGCACATCGATGTCGGCACGGCTGTGCGCTTCCCGGTCTACGGCGTGTACGTGGACCATCCCGAAGGGAAGTTCATCTTCGACACCGGCTATGACCTGGACCACGTCAACAAGGTGCTCCCGTTTGAACTGCCGGAGCAGACACCTGAGCAGACCATCCCCGCGCAGCTTGCCAAGATTGGCGTGCGGCCCGAGGAGATCAACTACGTCATCAACTCGCACTTCCACTTTGACCACGTTGGCGGCAACCGCTTTCTCACGAATGCCACGCTGCTGACCAGCAAGCTGGAACTCCGCTCGAGCCTCGTGCCCGAGCCCTTCGAGCGCTTGGGCTACTCCGACCTCAGCTTCTACACCAGGGGCATGAAGGTGGAGTACCTCGAGGGCGACGTGGAGCTCGCCAAGGGTCTCAGCCTGTTCCAGACGGCCGGCCACACCATCGGCCACCTCTCCATGCTTGCTGAGCCCGAGGGGCGCCGGCCAATGATCTTTGCAGGCGACGCCGCGTACACGTACGAGACGCTCGACCGGATGATCATCGGTGGCTTCCACCTCGACCCGATTGACTCAATCTCTGCGCTCAAGCGGATCAAGGCGGTTGCCAAGCAGCACGACGCCGAGATCTTCCCGTCGCACGAGATGGAGCCTTGGCTCAAGTGGAAGCATGCGCCGGAGTTCTACGGCGCCTGATTCCGCAGCTCCTGACAACTCCATCGTCCGCGGGAGGAGTTCCTCCCCTCCCGCGGACGCCTTTTCATCTACGCAAGGAGTCGCCTCGATGAAGCTCCAGGGTCGTGTCGCCATCGTCACGGGTGCCGCACAGGGCATCGGCCGTGCAATCGCGGACAAGCTCGCCGCCGAGGGCGCGTCGGTCGTCGTCACAGACATCAACGGCGCGGGCGCCGCAAAGGTTGCCGCCGAGATCCCGGGCGCAATCAGCCTGGCCGTGGACGTCTCCAGTCCTGACGACGTGACGCGCATGGTCACTGACACGGTTGCCAAGTTTGGCAAAATCGACATCCTGGTCAACAACGCCGCCATCGTCCCCTACAAGGAGTGGGACGACATCGACTTTGCCGAGTGGCGCCGGATCATGTCCGTCAACCTTGACGGCACGTTCCTCACCTGCCGCGCCGTCAGCGACGAGATGCGCAAGGTTGGCTACGGCCGCATCGTCAACATCTGCTCCAACGTGATCCTCGCGGGCACCCCCAACCTCGCCCACTACGCGGCGTCGAAGGGCGGCATCTTTGGCTTCACGCGCGTGCTTGCCACAGAGCTGGGCAAGTACGGGATCACCGCAAACGGCGTGGCGCCGGGCCTGACCGCCAGCGAGGGCGTGCTGGCCGGCCCGTTTGCCAACACGTTTGACTTTGTCCAGATGCTCCAGGCCATCCCGCGCCGCGGCGAGCCGTCCGACATCGCTCCGGCGGTTGCCTTCCTCGCCTCCGAGGAGGCGGGCTGGATCACGGGTCAACTGCTGGTGGCCGACGGCGGCCACACGCGCAGCTAGGCAGGAGAGCGACGTGAGCACGTTTCCAGTCCTGCGTGT
>CAIYHO010000032.1 GCA_903925955.1 uncultured Chloroflexota bacterium | reverse complement strand
TGCGGAGAGACCAGCCCTTTTCGTCCCGAGCGACGCCCGTGACCTCGACGGGCTCAAGCTCGGTGACCTCGGCCATGAGCAGGGTGGCCTGTTTGACGATCGATCGAAGCGTGTGTGCCATGCGCGGTATCCCTTCCCGATGCGGCTGCATTCCTATGCGGATTGATCAAGCTTGCGGAGTCTGGCCGCCTCGAGGCGCTCGAGGACGCGGCCCTCCCTGACGTCATATTCGGCGTCGGTGATGACGCCGCCGTCGAATTGCTCCTGGAGGTCCAGGAGTTCGCCGCGCAGCGCGTCCTCGTCCGACAGGCGGCGCTCAACCTCGTCATCCAAGATGCCGGCAAGCGAGCGGACCAGCCGCGGCGCCCCCATGATCGGGAGCGACAGCAGATAGCCAAGCTTGCTCACCGGGGCACCGGGGACGGGGCCGATACGGGGGCGGCGACCGGGGCCGGAGCCCAGTTGACGATGATCCGGACGAAGTCGTACGGCGCAACCGGCCCCACGTACATGAAGCGGATCTGCTCGCTGCGCTCCACGTCAAGGACCGCGACAAGGCGGTCAAACTCAGACTCGCGGTCGCGTCCCACAAGGAAGGCGCCGTTGAGGATCATCCGGTCGAGAAGGACCGGGTTCTCCGAAACGCGCTCGGCGACTGGCCGGAGGGTTGAGAGAAGCTTGGCGGCCTCCGATTCGCGCTTGCGCACGAGGGCCGCCTTCACCATCTCGCCAAGCTGGATCCGAGACGACTGGGAGGCGCCGCTCGCGGCGCGAGCGAGCGAGTCGCGCATGGCCCTGACCCGCGCGTCCTCGGCCACAATCTGGTCGAAGACGATGGCGTCGGTGCGCCAGAACGCCTTCAGGCTCAACTGCACCCTGCCGTCCATCTCGCGGAGCAGCCCGTCAAACTCCGTCGCCCTGGCGTCGAGGAGTTTGCTGAGGTCGCCAAGGGGGTCCGCCGGGTCCGCAATCGTGCCAAACCGGACCGGCAGGGGGGTCTGCTCCTGCATGACGGCCTCGATCACGCGCTCGTGCGCAATGAGGTTCTGGCGCGTTGCCTCGTACCGCTCAAAGGGCGAGTCGCTGACCACGGCGGCCAGCCCCCCGCGGGTCACGGTGCGCACCACGGCGCCCGTGCCGCCGATGGCGGGGACGCCCTCAAACACCCGCTCCTCGGAGCAGCGGATGATGCAGTAGAGGTAGACGCCAACTCCAGCTGTCATCCGCCGCCCCCAAAGGTGGCCGAGCTGATCTCGCCGGAGCCTGTTGTGCGGATCCTCGCGATCCACCTGTCGCGCGCCTCGCCGCCCGCCCGATGGCCGGCAGCGTCCGTGCGGGCCAAGTCGAGCAGGAGCTCCTCCGCCCCCTTCAGATCCTCGCCGTTTCTGCCCACAGGATCGGCGTCGGGCGAGCGGTCGCGCCGCGCTTCGGCTGCGGCTCGCCCGGCGTCGGCCGCGGCTCGCCGGTAGGCGTCGCGGATTGTGCGCTCATCGTGGTCGCCGGCGTCCGACAGCTTCAGCGTGCGCCGTGCCGCCTGCTGCTCACCCAAGGTGACCCGAGCGGGGTCAACGATGCAGAACGTGTACGGGGGCAGGGGGCCCACAATCCGGAAGTCGATCTGCCCGCCAAACACCTTGTCAAGCCGCCGGACCTGCGCCTCGAAGGCCGCGATATCCGTCGCCGGAAGCAAGAAGGCCTCGTTCATGATCATGCGTTCGTCAACGAGCGCATGGGCTGCCGTGGAGGTTGCGAGCGGCTCCAGGGTGTCAAGCGCGAGACGGCGGGTTGTGGCACGGCGCGCCTCTACGCGCGATGCGACCAGCCGGCCCAGAGCCACGCGATCCTCGGGCGTTGGATCGCCTCGAGCCTCGATTGCGGCTCTTGCCGCCACAACCTCGGGTTCGCGCCCAATCTCCCCCAGGACCTGGCGGATGTCCCAGGTGGCTGCCACCTCAAGCTCGCGGCTGCCGCGCATCCGCGAGAATGCCTCGCTCAGCGTGGTGCGGTTCTGCTCCATGAGGTCGCGGACCTCGTCAGCGTCCGCGACGCGGGTCCCGAAGCGCACAGGCAGGACGACGCCACCCCGCATCACCTGCTCGACGACCCGCTGGTACGCAACCATGTGCTCGAGCAACTCTGGGACGGGGAGGTCCCGAAGGTCGGCCTGGAGGTTGTCGTCGCTCACCACGGCGCCAAGGTCGCCGGACGCCACAATTCGGACCCGACTGCGCCCGTCGAGCCCGATGATGTTTGTCCTGGATCGTCCCGGCCCCTCGACAATCCCGTAGACGAAGTCCTGAGTCACATTGCCACCTGCCTTCGCGTCCGGGCGCGGCCGCCGCCGCCCTGTTGTCTGCCGCCGTGTCAACCACGCTCGCCAGGCGGCGCGCCCGTGAGTGTCAGTAGTCGAACTGCATCGTCCGCGACGCGACGCGGCGGTCGGGATTTGCGACGCGGTCCTCTTCAAGCAGCAGCTCCAACGCCTCGCGCGTCTCGTCCAGCTGCGTCTCCACGCGGACCTTTCGGCGGTTGAGGTCTTCGAGCATCGTCTCGAGACGGGACGCCTTCAGGCTCAGGAAGTGCGCATCAAGAAAGTGCTGCTGCTTGTTGAGCGTGAGCGATGTGCGGACGCGTGACACATGGAGTGTCCGGACGTCCGCCGCGCCGCGAGCCTGTTGCGATGTGCTCATGCCGCTCCCTCTCTCTCCACAACCCGGGGCCGCCCGCGCGTGCCCTGGTCGCGTCGCTCAGCCGCGATGCTGGTGATTTCCGCGGCGGCGTGCGTCCCGTCCGGGCAGTGCTCGTTGACCAGTCGGTCCACCACTGCGCGCAGGGCCTCGGCCGGCCCAACGCCGTCGCGAATGGATCCTGAAACAAGGACGTCCTGGCAAATCTGGCGGAACGCCGCGTCGCTGGCCGTGACGCTTGCGCCACGGAGCCGAACAGCGCGCCCAACCTTGATGCTGCTGCGGACCGTTGGGGCCACGTCGCCAACCTGCGAGTCACGCAGGCCGTTGACAAGGGCCACGATGCGGGCCGCTTCGGCGTGTCCGATCTGCGCCCGCGCCTCGGTGATGGCCGTCTCGGTCTCAACGTCAAAGTGCCCGAGGTCGATGGTCACCATCCGGTCAAGGAGCGCGTCCTGACTTCGGTGGACGCCCGCGTGATCGACGGGGTTGCTTGTGAAGATGGCCTTGAACCCGGGGTCAACCTTGACGTAGTTCGTGCCGCTGCCGGTGGCCTGCAGGTCCAGCAGCCGCTCCTGGAGGACGGCCAGCAGGACGTTGTTGGTCTCCGGGCGTGAGCGGCTGAACTCGTCGTAGACCAGCGTGTAGCCCAGCCGCGCCGCAACGGTGAGGCGGTTGTCCACCCACCGCGGGGAGACCTCCTCCTCGGACTTGTGAACCGAGTGGATGTAGTTGTCCACCACGCGCCGCGCGTAGTAGCCGTGCTCGGCACCCACCAGGTCCGACCCGGTCAGCTCGTCATCACCGTGGATCAGGACGACTGGGCGCTCCAGCTGCGCCGCGATATGCATCGCGAGCGTCGTCTTGCCGGTGCCGGCGGCGCCGCGGAGGTGGACGGGGAACCCCACCGCAAGGTACGTGAGTGCCCGCTGGGTCATGTCCCGGATCGAGTCGGTCTCGACGAAGTTGGGAAGGGCCCGGGGCTCCAGAAGGGTCGGATCCTTTTCGTCACTCACAAAAACGCACCTTCATGCTGGTGTCGCGAGCCCGAACGGGCTCGCGGCGAGGCGGCGGCGGCAACTTCCCGCGCTGACTGTTATCGGCGCTTCCCCGATCCCTTGCGCGTCGCCTGCTTGGCGACGGGCTTTGCGGCTGCGGGCTTTGCGGCTGCTGGCTTGGCGGTGTTCGTCACAGCGGCGGGCTTCGCCACTGGGGTTGCGGGCTTAGCGGCTGGCGCCGCCGGAGCGGGGGCGGCGGCCTTCACAACAAAGGCGGGCGCGACAGGGGCGGCGGGAGCTGGCACCAACCTGGCGGCGGGAGCTGGGTTTGCCGGAGCAGGCGCAGCTGCCCTCACCACGAAGGCGGGCGCGGCAGGCGCTGCGGCGGGCTTTGAGGCAACGACCGGGGCAGGCGCCGGAGCGGCGGCGGGCTTCGCGGCTACGACCGGCGTCGGCGCCGGGGCGGGCGTTACAACGAAGGCGGGCGCGGCGGGGGCGGCGGCGGGCTTGGCGGCGACGACCGGGGCCGGAGCGGGTGCTGGCTTGGCGGCGACGACCGGGGCCGGAGCGGCGGCGGGCTTGGCGGCGACGACCGGGGCCGGCGCCGGGGCGGGCTTGGCGGCCGGAACGGGTGCGGGCGCCGGCTTCGCGGCGGGAGCATTCGGCTCGGCAGCAGTCAAGCGTTTTGCATGCAGGCTCGCGGCCAAATCCTGCCATGCCCCGTGGGCTCCGTTGCGATCGGCACGGAGGGCGGCCAACGAGGACCGGACGCTGGCGGAGCGCGCAGCCTCGCGCTTGGCAAGCGCAGCACGAACCCCGGCGAGTCTCGCCGTCGCCGCCAGGCGAGCGTCCTGCGCGGACGTGATCTCGCGGGCGAGGGCGTTCATCTCCTGGGTCAGCATCAGGTGCTCCTTTGGCGGGGGTGGGGCGTCCGGGCCGCGCGGGCGGCCCGGACCTCCCGGAGGTGTGTCTGCGGGGGTTGAACCCGCAGGCTACGCGGCAGCCGCCGTGAGCCCGACCGCCTCGGCGTACTTGAGGTACGTGTCGACGCTGGCGACGACGATGCGGGCCTCGATCGCGAGGATCTCGATGCCGACCAGGCTCACCCGGACCCAAGCGTCGACGACGACGCCCTTGTCGAGGATTCGGTCAACGACCTCGGCCAGGCTTGCAGAACCCATAGACTTCTCGACGGCCATGGTGGCCTCCTACTGGCGGCTCCGAACGATCGGGTTGTGTCCAGGACCTCCCGGGAGGGGGGTCCTCAGCGGGGCCGTGACGCCACGATGCCGCCGCCCCGGGGGCTCGGCAACATCCGAGGGGATACAACGCGCCGGCGCCCGGGCAGGGCCAC
>CAIYHO010000031.1 GCA_903925955.1 uncultured Chloroflexota bacterium | reverse complement strand
CCTTGAGGCGCGCGCGCTGATGCCGGGCGCGCACATCACGGTGCTGGCGCGGTCCGAGTCGCTGGACTCGATCACGCTTGACGGTCCGCGCGGCAGGGCCACTCTGGGTCTGCGGCCTGCTGCACTCATCCGCGTGCTGCCGGGCGAGCCGGATCCAGCGCTGTTCCACAAGGTGCCGGTGCCGCTGGGCGGCTGAACCCGGCCCTGACGCCGCGCCCGCCGTGACGCCGCGCCGGCCCTGACGCCGCGCCGGCCCTGACCCACCTGTGGGTCACAACGGGCATCGTCGAGCGTGGTCCTAACGCCCAAACCGGGTTCTCGCCGCCGAACCGTGCAGGGGCGACCGCCGGGTGACCCTGCTGTGGGTCAAGACCGTACGTAGCCCCGCCACCAGCCCCCCCCTGACCCCGCGCCGGCCCTGACGCCGCGCCGGGCCTGACCCACCTGTGGGTCACAACGGGCATCGTCGAGCGTGGTCCCAACGCCCAAACCGGGTTCCCGCCGCCGAACCGTGCAGGGGCGACCGCCGGGTGACCCTGCCGTGGGTCAAGACCGTACGTAGCCCCGCCACCAGCCCCCTACAATCGCGCCATGCCCTCTGCCGCCAGCCAGTCCGACCCCACCATCCGCGTCCGCATCGCCCCAAGCCCCACGGGGCCCCTCCACATCGGGACAGCCCGGACCGCGCTCTTCAACTACCTCTTCGCCCGCCACACGGGCGGCACGTTCCTGCTGCGCCTTGAGGACACCGATGTCGCGCGCAGCACGGCGGCCTTTGAGAAGGACATTCTCGAAGGGCTCCACTGGCTGGGGATCACCTGGGCTGAGGGCCCGGGCGTGGCGGGCATGGAAGAAGCAGGTCCCTACGCTCCGTACCGCCAGATGCAGCGGCTGGACTCGTATGCCGCAGCCGCCCAGCAGCTGCTGGGCGCCGACCGCGCCTACCGCTGTTACTGCCTGCCCGAGGAGCTTGAGGCGGAGCGTCACGCTCGGGAAGCCGCCAAGCTGACGCCCGGCTACAGCGGTCGATGCGCCACCCTCACGCCAGGTGAGCGCCAGGCCAAGGAGGCCGAGGGCCGACGGGGCGCCATCCGCTTCCGCGTCCGCCCGGGCATCGTGGGCTGGAACGACATGATCCGCGACCGCGTGGAGATTGACACCGCCAACCTCGGCGGCGATTTTGTCATCGTCCGCGCGGATGGCAACCCGCTCTACCACTTCACGGTGGTGGTGGACGACATGGCGATGCAGATCAGCCACGTCATCCGCGGCGAGGACCACATCAGCAACACGCCCAAGCACATCCTGCTGTTTGAGGGTCTGGGCTACCCGCTGCCCGTCTTTGGCCACCTGCCGCTCATCCTCAACCCCGACGGAACCAAGATGAGCAAGCGCAAGAGCCAGACCGCGGTGGCCGACTACATCGCCCAGGGCTTCACGCGTGAGGCGCTGGTCAACTACTTCGCCTTCCTGGGCTGGTCGCCCGGGACCGAGGAGGACGTGCTCACCCTGGACGAGATCGCGGATCGCTTCGAGTTGGACAAGGTCCAGAAGGGTGGCGCCCGCTTCGACCGTGAGCGGCTTGAGTGGCTCAACGGCCAGTGGATCCGCCGGCTGGGCGACGAGGATCTCGTGGAGCGGCTGCTGCCGTTTCTTGATGCGTCGTTTGCGGCGGGCCAGATTGAGCGCCGCCCGACAGGCGACGAGGTGCGGGCGCTTCTGCCCATCGTCCGCGAGCGCATGCCCACACTGGCGGGCCTGACGGACACGGTGGGCTTCCTCTGGCGCGACAGCCTGGCAGTTGATGCCGCGGCCCTGGTGCCAAAGCGGTGGGACGCCGCCACCACGCTTGACGGTTTGACGGCCGCCCGCGAGGCGCTGGCCGCTCACGACGCCGTGACCTGGGAGGCTGACGAGCTGGAGCCGCCGCTGCGGGCGCTGGTGGAGACCCGCGGCTGGAAGGCCGGCGACCTGTTTATGGCCGTACGTGTGGCGGTCACCGGCATGACGGCCACGCCGCCCCTGTTTGACGTGCTGGTGGCGCTTGGCCGCGAGCGGACGCTGGACCGCCTGGACGCGGCAACCGCGCTGCTTGCGCGCACGTGACGTGGTCGAGTACCTCGACGATCCGCGCCTGATCACCGCCGAGCGTCTGCGCGGCGGGTTTTTCGAGGGCTGGCCCGCGCCGCCATCGGTTGAGCGACACCTTGAGATCCTGCGGGGCTCGGAGGTTGCCGTCATTGCCGTTGACGGCGCCAGCGGCGATGCTGTCGGCTTCGTCACCGCCGTTGGCGACGGCGTCCTGAGCGCGTTCATCCCGCTGCTGGAGGTGCTGCCAGCATGGCGCGGGCAGCGGATCGGGTCGGAGCTGGTGCGGCGTGTGCTGGCGCGGCTTGGCGGCCGGTACGCCATCGACCTTGTCTGCGACCCGGAGCTTGTGCCGTTCTACGAGCGTCTCGGGGGTCTGGGCGGCACCGCGGTGATGTGGCGCAGCCGCGGCGACGCAACTGGTAACCAGACGTGAACGACGTGTTAACAGGTCAGGGCCACCATGGTCCCCGCATGGCACGAACGATCCTGGTGGTCGAGGACGAGACCACACTTCGCGAAACGCTCATCGACGCGCTTGAGACCGAGGGGTTTCGCGTGGTGGGTGCCGCTGATGGTCGGGCGGCCCTGGCGGAGTTCCGCGCAGAGGCGCCAGACCTGATCCTGCTTGACGTGATGCTGCCGGAGCTCTCGGGCGTGGAGGTCTGCCGGATCATCCGTGCCGAGTCGCCTGTGCCCATCATCATGCTCACCGCGCGCGACAGCGAGGTGGACAAGGTGGTGGGGCTGGAGCTTGGCGCCGACGACTACGTCACCAAGCCCTTTAGCTTCCGTGAACTGACCGCCCGGATCCGCGCGATCTTCCGCAGGGATGAGCGGGTTGCCGCAACCGCCGCCGCGACGGCTGCCGCATCGGCGGTGGCCGCGGAGGGCGCCGTGCCGCCGCCCGTTGCGGTGGGCACCGTGCTTGTGGACTTGGCCGGACACCGGGTGACCCGTGACGGCCGTCCCGTGGCGCTCAAGCCCAAGGCGTTTGAGCTGTTGGCGTTCCTGCTCCGCCACCCGGGCCAGGTGTTCACGCGAGACCAGCTGCTCGAGCACGTCTGGGGCTACGAATACGGTGGTGAGACGCGGACGGTTGACGTCCACGTCCACTGGCTGCGCGCCGAGATTGAGCCTGACCCCGCCACGCCTGCGTGGCTGCACACGGTCCGAGGCGTGGGCTACGTGTTCCGTCGCCCGGACTGAGGCGGCACCCCAACTGGGGCGGCGCCCCAACTGGGGCGGCCCATCCTGGGGCGGCTCGTCTAGCTCTTCGCCAGGATCCGCTCGATCACCTCGGCGGCGTCCTCGGCCGCGTCGATGGTGTTCTCCAGCACCTGGTACAGGTCGCGCAGCTTGATCACCTCAAGCGCGTCAAGCCCGCCGCGGAACAGCGCGCCAATGGCAGCGCGCGACAGGCCGTCGGCGCTGTGCTCAAGATCATGGACGGTGGCCAGGTGGGGCCCAAGGTCCTTGCCCTTCTCAAGCTTCTGGAGCGCCTCAAGCAGTTGCGCTGCACAGCCCGTGAGGATGCCCACCATCTGGCGCGCCTCGTCGGTTGGCTGCGTGATCCGGTAGATCACAAACGTTTCGGCGGCGGCCTGGATGCCGTCCACGATGTCGTCCAGGTGGACCACAAGCTCGTGGATGTCCTCGCGGTCAAACGGCGTGATGAAGCTGCGCTCGAGGCGCGCCATCAGCTCGTCATCGATCTGGTCGCCGCGCTTCTCGAGGGCCTGGATTTCAACCATGCGCTCATCGAGCCGGTCGTAGGTGGTCACCATTGACTCGAGCGCTCGGGCGGCCGCCAGCAGGTTCTGGCCGTCTTCGATAAACAGGTCGAAGAACTTCTCATCGCGAGGGATCAGGCGGACCATCGGGAGCCTCCGGGGAACTGGGGCAGGGGAGAGGGCAGGGGATCGGTGTGGCAGGCGCGTGCAGGACTCACCGGATGCCAACTGCGTTGAGGACAACCCAGGCGAGGGCGCCAACCGTGGCGGCCGCGGGGATGGTGAGCACCCAGGCAATCAGGATCCGCCGCGCGACGCCCCACTTGACGCCGCGGATGCCGCGCGCTGACCCAACACCCATGATGGCGGACGAGATGACGTGCGTGGTGGATACCGGCATCCCGAGCCGCGCGGTGACCAGCAGGACAGTGGCAGCGGTGGCCTCCGCGGCAAAGCCGTGGATAGGCTCAAGCTCCACCACGCGATTGCCCATGGTGTTCATGATCCGCCAGCCGCCGACGGCGGTGCCGAGGGAGATGGCCGTGGCCGCCATGACGATGACCCATGCCGGGACGTCCGTGTTGGGAATGACGCCGGCGGCGAAGAGCGCAAGCGTGATGATGCCCATGGTCTTCTGGGCGTCGTTGCTGCCGTGGGCAAAGGCCATGTACCCGGCCGAGAACACCTGCAGCCGCTTGAAGATCCGCCCCAAGGGTTTGCGGTCAGAGCCTCGAAAGATCCAGGTGAGCGCCACCATCAGGACCAGCGCCACGCTAAAGCCAACCAGCGGCGACGACACAAGCGGGACCAGCACCTTGTTGACGATGCCGTCCATCTTGAACGAGCCTGTGCCGGCGGCGATGGCTGTTGAGCCCAGCAGTCCGCCGATGAGCGCGTGGCTGGACGAGCTGGGTAGGCCGAGGAGCCATGTCACAAGGTTCCACGTGATGGCGCCGAGCAGCGCGGCCGCCACGATGACCTGCGTGGTTGTGTGCTCGTCTACAAGACCTTTGCCGATGGTGTTGGCAACTGCTGTCCCGGCGAAGGCACCTGCGAAGTTGAACACCGTGGCCATAAGCAGCGCGTACTGCGGCCGGAGCGCCCGTGTGGCCACAGACGTGGCGATGGCGTTGGCGGTGTCGTGGAAGCCGTTGATGTAGTCAAAGGCAACTGCCAGCGCCACGACGGCGACAAGCAACAGCGTCACATGTTCGATCGGGGCATCCTCAGGCCGGCGCCAAGCGGCGCCATCCGCTGAGTGTAGCGAACGTTAACGCCGCGCTAACGCCCTTCAGCGGGACCCGAACTCGGCTTCCACCGCCGTGATGGCCTCCTCCAGAATGTCGAGCGCCTGGCCCATCTCGTCGCGCGTGATGATCAGGGGCGGCGACAGGTTGATGACGTTGCCCATCGTCGTCTTGAAGCTGAGCCCGCGATCAAGCGCCGCGTACATCACCGCCTCGGTCTCCTCGATGGCCCGCTCCCTGGTCGTCTGGTCGCGCACCAGCTCTACGCCGAGCAGTAGGCCCAGACCGCGGACATCGCCGATCAGCGGATGGCGAGTCTGCATCTGGCGCAAGCGGTCCAGCGACCAGGCGCCAAGCTCACGGGCCCACGCGACGAGGTCCCGCGACTCGATCTCCTCGATTGCCGCGAGGCCTGCAGCACAGGCCACCGGGTTCTTCTCATGGGTGAAGTGGCCCAGTGCACGGTCAGACGCCACGTTCAGCCCTTCGCGGGCGATGAGGGCCGCCAGGGGCATGACGCCGCCGCCCAGCCCTTTGCCGATCACCAGGATGTCCGGCACCACGCCAAAGTTCTCGCACGTGAAGAAGGCGCCCGTGCGGCCGAGTGCGTGGGGGACCTCGTCGAGGATCAGGAGCGCGCCGTGCTTGTCGCAGGCCCGACGGACGGCCTGCCAGTACTTGGGTGACGGGATGTAGGGCGCGTTGCGGACAGACTCCGCGATCACCGCGCCCACGTCGCCCTCCTTCTCGAGGACGTACTCCAGGTAGTCCGCGCAGGCGAGGTCGCAGGCGCCGGCGCGCTCGCGGCAGCGGAACGGGCAGCGGTACGGGTCTGGCGGGGGAACGTGCTCCGTGCCGGACATCAGCGGCCCGATGCCAGAGCGGAACTGCGCTTCGCCGCCCACCGAGATTGTGTCTAGCGTGGCGCCGTGGAAGGCATCCCACATGGACACCGTCTTGTGGCGGCCCGTGGCGATGCGGGCGAGCGACAGGGCGGCCGAGATGGCCGTGGCGCCCGACGTGGTGAAGAGCACGCGATTGAGGTCCCCGGGCGCCATCTCCGCAAGCTTGCGGGCCAGCGCCACGGCCGGCGCATTGGTGTACCGGCGGGTGGAGAAGGGGAGCGTGTCGAGCTGCTGCTTGATGGCGGCGATCACCGCCGGGTTGCGGAACCCCACCTGCTGGACCGAGTTGCCGTGGAAGTCCATGTACCGGCGCCCCTCGACGTCGGTGATCCAGATCCCGTCGGCCGCCTCGAGGGCGTTCAGGCAGGGGGTGGAGAGGCTCTGGTGGAGGAACCAGCGGGCGTCTTCGGCAAGCAGCTCGCGGGTCTCGGGCGCCAGGTTGGCGGCTTGCCATGCGGCACGTCGCGGCGTCTGGTTGGAATCGCCCTCGGAGAGCTGGGTCGCGCCGGTGAGCGGCCCGCGGGGCTGCGGCGTCGTCATCGCTGGCTCCTCCGGTGTTCTGTGCCGCTGGGGCTAGGGCTGCTCGCCGTTGGCCAGCCGCCGCTCGATGTCGTCAAGCACCGGCATGACGTCGGCAATCGACTCCACCACGTAGTGCGCGCCCTGGCGCCGGAGCATGTCATCGGACTTGAGCACAAGGTCGCGGCGCTTCTCGTACGGCAGCGCCAGGAAGTCCTCGCGCGACAGCGCCACGTAGTTGCCGGCCGCTGAGAGGCCGATGGTCCAGCAGCCTGCGTTGATGCCCTCGTCGATGTCGATCTTGGTGTCGCCGATCTTCACCGCGGAGCACGGCGGGTAGACGCCCAGGTTCTCCAGGTTGCGCAGCACCATCCACGGTGCGGGGCGCCCGGCGGGAACCTCGTCAGCGCAGACCGTGGAGTCCGGCACGTAGCCCTGCTTGGCGGCTTCAACGAGGGCAATCTCGGCGGCGGAGCGCATGAAGCCCGTGGTGGAGCCGATCTTGTAGCCGCGGCGCTTCATCTCGTCCACGGCGTCCTTGGTGCCGGGAATGAGCGTGGCGTACTTGGCCATTGCGGCAATCTGCAGCGGCGCAAACGCCACGAACATCTCGCGGACGTCGTCCTCGGTCACGTCGCGGCCCTTGGCCTCGCGCCACCGCGCTGCCACCGCGGGCATCTTGGTGATCTCGCGGATGTGGTCAAGCTTGAACAGGCCCATCGGCGCGCGCGCCTCGGACATTGAGATCGGCACGCCCCAGCGCTGGAACACATCGACAAACACGACCGCAGGCGCAAACACGCCGAAGTCCTGCGTGGTGCCCGCCCAGTCAAGGATCACAGCCTGGATGGGGCCGCGGTACTCGCGACGAAAGGTGAACCTGGCGGAGAGGGCGCCTTCGGTGTGGGGCTGGCTGTTCACGCGTGTTCTCCCTGCTTGTGGGTTTGGGTGGCTTGGGATGATCGTCTTGGTGGCTATCGGCTAGTTGGCGACGGCAACGGCCGCAATCGCGCGCTCCAGCGACGCGATGAAGCCCTGCAGGACGCCCACCTCGAGTGCGCCGAGGGCACAGACGCGGAAGTTGGTGGCCGCGGCGTCGCCGAGGCCCGCATAGATCACGTAGCCGTCGCGCTTCACCGCGTCGTGCAGGGCGTCGTAGCTGACGCCCTTGGGGAGCGGCAGGCTGCGGACGGAGCCCGAGCGGTTGGCGGGCGCCACGATGGGCTCCAGGCCAAGCCGGGTGAACGCGCCGTCGAGGTAGGCCATGCGCTCGCGGTAGTGCTCCACGCGCCGGTCAAGGCCCTCATCGAAAAGCTCGTCGAGGGCGGCCTCGAGGCCGTAGACCGACGGCACCGGTGGGGTGAACGGGACGGTGGACTTGGCCTCGGCGCGCAGGTAGTTGGGGAGGTCGAAGCAGAGCGACTGCGGCGGCACAGCGTTCGCACGCTCGCGGGCCCTGGGGCTCATGAGCAGGAAGGCAACACCCGGGAGGCCGTGGAGGTTCTTGTTGGCAGTGCCCGCGATGAAGTCGATCCCGGTGCCGATCGCGTCAAGCGGCTCGGATCCGAACGCGCTGATCGCGTCCACCAGCGTGACCACGCCGCGCTTGTTGGCCTCGGCGGCAATCTCGTGGACCGGGTTGAGAAGCCCCGTGGTGGTCTCGTGATAGATCACCGCAACCGCGTCAATGTCGGGGTTCGCGTCAAGGGCGGCGGCCACCTCGGCCACATCGATGGGCTCCGTGTGCGCAGCGCGGACGGAGATGACCTCACGACCGTGGCGCTCGGCGATGGTGGCGATGCGGTCGCCGTAGATGCCGTTGCGGCAGACGAGGATCTTGCGTCCCGGGCGGACAGCGGCGCCGGTCATCGCCTCCATGGCGGACGTGCCGGAGCCGCCGATGAGGACCACGGACCAGTCATCGGGCACGCGGCCCACCGCGAGCAGCTTGTGCTTGACGCGGGCGAACAGGTCCGTGTACTCGGGTTCGCGGTGGCACAGGTCAGGTCCGGCGATGGCGCGGTGGATCCGGTCGCTGGTGACCGCGGGCCCGGGGTTGAGCAGCACGCGCTCGCGGTTTGGCCGGGACGAGCCATAGTGCTCCGCGTCGATGGCGGCAAGCTCGGCAGCCTGAATGATCCGGTCCGGCTCGCCTGCCACCAGCGCGCTGCGCTCCAGGATGGTTGCGGCCAGGCCCACGATGGCGCCGGCGCCCGCCTTGTGGGCAGCGGCCAAGACGTCGCGGCCGCGGCCGAGCACGCCGAGGGTGCGCACATCGTCTGCACCGCAAGCGCGCAGCGCGTCGAGCAGCCCGAAGGGGCTGGGCGCCGCCGGTCCGGCGATGCGGATGTCCGCGTCGATTGCGGAGCCCTCGCCGATGACGGCGATCTTGGCGCCATCCGCGCGCGCTACGGCAAACCCGGGCGCGAGCGCTGCCGCCGTTGCGGCATCGAGGTCCGCGGCGAAGACCGCCCACAGGACAATCGCGCGATCGTGCGCCCAGTGGCGGGCAACCTCGGCAGTTTCGGCGTAAGGCATCAGCGTCCTCCTTGCGAGAGCGTCCGGGCCATGCCCGGGCTGGTGGCGAGTTGATCGATCGTGAGCGTCATGCGGTCCGGCCGGTACCGGTCGTCCGCCCATTCCAGGGGCTGTCCGTCGGCGGCTTCGGACCGGCGGCGGACACGGAGCAGCGGCGTGCCCCGGCGGACTTCGAGCAGTTCCGCGTCAAGCGCGGTTGCGGCAACCGCGTCGATGGTCTGGCGGGCCGCGTCAAAACGGATCCCGCGCTCCGCCAGCGAGGCGTAGATGGAGCCCCCCTCCAAGTCCACCGTCGCCACGGCGTCGCCCACCGCCGGCGCAAACACGGTCCGCTCCACCAGCACCGGTCGTCCGTCCGCAAGGCGCAGCCGCACCAGCTGGCGAACCCGCGCGCCTGGCGCCAGACCCAGCGCCTCGGCGGCCTCTGCGGTGACGGGGCGCACACTCGAGCTGATCACCCGGCCGGACGGGACAAGCCCGCTTGCCTGCGCCCAAGCCGTGAAGCTCACGAGCGCCTCAAAGGGCTGGGCCAAAGGGCCGGATCGGACCACGGGGGGTCGGCCGCGACCGCCGGTGATGACACCCTCGGCCCGGAGGCGCGACAGCGCCTGGCGCACGGTGCCGCGGGACATGCCGTAGGTGTTGGTGAGCTCCTGCTCAGTGGGGAACGCGTCCCCTGCAGCGAGTGCGCCGCCGCGGATGCTGGTCCGGAGCAGGTCCGCGAGGCGCTGGTGCAGCGGCCCGGTACTCTCCGGAAGAGCGGGCAGAGCATAGGGTTGCAAGTGCAACTTGTTCATACAACTCATAGTGTGGACTGAGTGCAGGAGGATCGTCAAGCGCGCTGTGACCGACGGACCTGCGTGACTTGTTCAGACTTCTCTACGATCGGTATCAGTCTGTTGGCGTCCCGTTAGCAATCGCCTAACGTAATGTTGAGGTCCGCGTGTGACGCTGCGGCCATCGAGAACGGCCGTCGCGTCGTCCGATCACGACTCGGCTGCCCGGCCGTGTCAACGAGTGCGAGGAGAGAAGATGGGTATTGCATCAGCACGGCTATTTGCGTTGGGCGCGGCGGCGATGATCGCCGTCACCGCCTGCGGCTCGAGCAGTGGCGACTGGAAGGCGGCCGCGGACGCCGCCAAGGCTAAGGACCAGGCGAAGACGGTTGCCACGTATGGCGCGCCGGATGACTGGGCCAACTACGGCCAGCAGTTCACCCAGTTCTGCCAGACCACTTGGCAGGTTGACTGCAACACCGACCACGCCCGCTCACTTGGCCCGGACATGTCGTCCGCCGAGGAGATCACGGCGTTTGACGCGGAGAAGAACGCGCCGAAGGCGGCGCTCGCGGACATCGGCATCCTCTTCGCCGGCGCCGCAGACGCCAAGGGCGTCCTCGCCCCCTTCACCCCCGCCAACGCCGCCAAGCTGCCCGCAACCATGAAGGGCGCGAATGGCGGCTGGATCGCCACGTTCGTCGGTGTCCCCGGCTACGTGGTGAACACGGACTTCCTCAAGTCCAAGGGCATCGCTGTCCCCACCACTTGGGCCGACCTCGGCAAGCCCGAGTACAAGGGCCTCGTTGGCTTTGGCAAGCCCGGCTCCTCGGGCACAGCCACCATGGCGTTCGTCGCCATGAACTTGGCCGCCGGCGGCACGCTTGACGATTACGCCAAGGGCGTGGAGTACGCCAAGCTCCTGATCCCGAACCTCGCCTCCTCTGAAGGCAACGCCGACACCTTCGAGAAGGGCGAAGTGCCGATCCAGATCAAGTACGACTTCAACCTGATCGCCCTCGCGAACGCTGAGAAGGCGAAGAACATCGGCGCCCAGGTGGTCATTCCCACCGACGGCTCCATCTACGCCCCGTCCGCCATCATCGCCAACAAGTACGACACGGCGCACATGGACTTCACCAAGCTCTTCCTGGACTGGATCCTGTCGGATCAGGGCCAGACGATCTTTGCGAAGTTTGGCGCTCGCCCGATCCGCTCCATCGTGGACAGCAGCTACACCGTTCCCGCTGACGCGAAGACCCTCTGGCTCCCCGATGACCAGTACAAGCAGGTGCAGGTTGTCGACACCGCCAAGATCGACCTCGCCAAGATCAAGGACATCTGGGTGAACCAGGCCGGCGGCGCCGGCTGATCCGGTTGACCACCGTTACGGGGTCCGGGGCGGCGATGCCGCCCCGGACCCCGCTCCGCGTCCGCGCACGCCAGATGGCATCGCGCTGGGCCCCTGCGGCCCCGCTCATGCTGCTGGTGAGTTACTGCCTGATTGCGCCGATCATCGTGCTGGTGCTCCAGGCCTTCTGGGTCAATGGGGCACCCAGCCTTGAGCTCTGGGGTCGGGTTCTGGGCCAGGCGTCCAACCAGGACGCGATCGTGACGAGCCTCGGGCTGGGTATCGCCTCGGCAACTGTCACGCTGGTGATCGGGTCGCCGGCGGCCTGGCTGATCAGTCGGATGTTTGCGTCACAACGCGCGTTCTGGATGGGCCTGCTCAACGTCGCTGCAAACTTTGGCGGCATTGGCCTCGCTTTCTCCTACCTCGCAACGCTTGGCGTGGTGGGCATGGTCACTCTCATGATCCAGGCGCTCGGGATCCATTTCGATCCGCCGCGGTCCAGTTCTGTGGCTGCGCTGCTCATGGCCTACGAGTACACCAACATTCCGCTCTTCGTGCTGTTGACAATCCCCGCCATGAGCATCCTGCGCGAGGACTGGTGGGAGGCAGCGCAAGTGGCCTCCGCGACACGCCTCCAGTTCTGGCGGAGGATCGGACTCCCCGTGCTGGCGCCGTTCCTGGCCGCCGGCTGGCTCCTCATCTTCACGTGGACCATCGGGATCTACGGGATCGCCTACGGCCTGGCGGGGCAGAGCGGCGGCACCGCCGCCCGGCTGATCACCCTCCAGATTGGCACCACGCTCCAGTCCGACGTCATCACCGGCACCGGTCAGGCGGCCGTGCTCTCAGTGGTCCTGCTGGCTATTGCCGTCGTCTCGCTGCTTAGCTACCGGCGCCTGCTGCGGAGGGCCATGCGATGGCTCTGACGGCGCTCCCGAGGACGTTGCCTCGGAGCCGGCCATCCCTTGGCAGGGTCCTGCTGTTTGGCGGGCTGTTTGGCTACTTCCTGCTGCCGATGGTGGCGGTGGTGCTCTACTCCTTCGCGACCCGTTGGACGGCCAACATCCTCCCTGACGGCTACACGCTGGATTGGTGGATCTCGGCGGTGACGGACAGCGCCGTCCGAGAGGCCTTCGGCACCACGCTGATCCTGGCGACGCTGACGGCGCTCCTGGACATCGTCCTCGTCGTGCCGGCCGCGTACTGGTCTCGTGTTCGCAACCGCCGGATCCGGACGTTCATCGAAGTGTCCGCAGCCATCCCGTTTGCACTGCCCTACATCGTGATCGCATTCGGCCTGCTGCAGTTTGCCGGGATCGTCACCCCGGGCATCCAGGGCACCTTCCCGCTGCTGCTCCTCGGCCATACGGCCATCGCCTTCCCATTCATGTACTGGGCGGTTGACGGGGCGATGTCGGCCGCCGGCATCGAGCGCCTGTCAGAGGCTGCCGAAGCCTGCGGCGCCTCGCCGTACCAGATCATCCGCCGCGTGGTCCTGCCCAACATCGTGCCCGGCATCGTGTCGGGTGCGCTGCTGTCCTTCGCCACCAGTTTTGGCGAGTTTGCAATGGTGCAAACGCTCGCGCGCGGCGTGTACACGATCCCGATCTGGAGCGCGGGCGAAATCCGCTCCTACTCGGGCGACGCCGGGGCGTTTAACCGGCTGGCAGCGGTCACCGTCGTCAGCTTCCTCGTCCTGTTCGTCCTGTCAGGGATCGTGGTGTACCGCAACCGCGGCCAGATCGTCCGTCTGCTCCCATCTGTCGCCAACTCCGAGGGGAGACCCACTGCATGACTGCCGTCAGCCTGCGCGGCGTAACAAAGCAATATGGCACCGTTCACGCGCTGGACAACATCTCGCTCGACATCGCGTCAGGCGAACTGCTCGCGCTGCTGGGCCCATCAGGCTGTGGCAAGACCACCCTGCTGCGATCAGTGGCTGGGCTGGTGCATCCCGACAGCGGGGCCATTGAGATTGGCGGTCGCGACGTCAGTGGCGTTGCGACGCGCGAACGCCCAATCGGCATGGTCTTCCAGAGTTATGCGCTGTTCCCCAACATGACCGTCCGCGAAAACATCGCCTTTCCGCTATCGGTGCGCAGGCGTCCGGAGGCGGAGATCAGGCGGCGCGTGGACGACCTGCTTGACCTGGTGAGGCTTGTGCCCCAGGCAGACCGTTACCCCAACGAGATCTCCGGCGGCCAGGCCCAGCGCTGTGCGCTCGGCCGGGCACTCGCGCCCGCGCCAGATGTCCTGCTGCTTGACGAGCCGCTCTCGGCGCTTGACGCGCTGGTCCGCGGCCGACTCCGCGACGAGATCCGGCGTGTCCAGCAACTGGTCAAGACCACGGCGCTGTACGTCACGCACGATCAGTCTGAGGCCATGGCCATCGCCGATCGCGTGGCGGTCATGAACCACGGCCGCATCGAGCAGCTTGCGGTTCCCGCGGAGCTGTACGAGGAGCCGTCCACATCGTTTGCGGCCACGTTTGTTGGCAGCCGCAACGCGGTTGAACTGGCCGTCGTCGACGGGCGCATTGCGCTGGCTGAAGCCTTCTCGGTCCCGGCGCCGGTTGGGGCTGCGGAGAGGGCAATCGCCTTCTTTCGGCCAGAGGATGTCACTGTTGCCGCCGGACCTGGCGCCAAGGGTCAGCCCGCCACAGTGGAACTCAAGGTCTACCTGGGCGCCACGACGAAGATGCACTTGGCAATCCCCGTTGAGGGTGGCACGGCCCGGCTGTACGCTGATCTCCCAAGCCGCGATGCGGCCAGCATTGACCAAGGCGCTGAGGTCCGCATCGTGGTTGATCCCGCCCACATCCGCGCATTCCCCGTTCCCGACTGACGCACATGCGCGCACGCAAGCGGCGGCCGGGACCAGTGGGGCTCGAGACCGCCCGCCCGCGCGTCCTGATCCTTGGCCTGGACGGGTTCCCGCCAGGCGCCATCAACGCAACGGACACGCCGGCGCTCTGGGGCCTGGCGGCTGCCGGGGGCAGGGCCGTGGACGGCGGCATCGCCGATCTGCCCAGTACCACGTACCCGGGGTTCGCCTCGCTCCTGACGGGCCGGCGCGGCGGACGCACCGGCAACACACCGGGCCACGGCGTGCTCACCACGTCATCTGACGGCAAGGCCGTCTCGGGCTGGGAGGGACGCCGATCCGTCCGCATGCCCACGCTGCTCCATGTCGCGCAGGAGGCCGGACTGGCCGCGGGCGCCATCCTGGGCGACAACAATCTCCACCGTGTACTGGCCCTGGGCGACCTGACGCGCTGGCCCCGCAGCGGCCGCGTGCCCGGTGGGACCCTCGTGGACGCTCACGGCTACCCCACCAACCAAGCGGCCCGCGAGCCGCTCCTGCGGACCGTCGCGACAGGCGACTGGCGCGTGCTCTTCGCCCATCTCAATGAGGTGGACACGCTGGGCCACGACCATGGCCCAGACGATCCGCGGACGTTGGCCGGCCGACGCGCCACGGACACGCTGGTGGGGGAGTTGCTTGACGCGTTGCGCCCTGACTGGGGTCGCACGCTTGTCATGGTGGCCTCAGACCACGGCATGGAAGCCGTCTCGCCGCTGCCGGCCATCGACCCAGCTGCGGTGGCTGGCCTGGGCAAGCACCTCGACGGCTGGATTGGCGATGGTGGCGCAGCCTGGGTGCGGGTCAAGCGCGCCGCGGAGCGCGACATCATCGGGTCCATCCTTGGCCAACTGGACGGCATCGCCCTGGTGGAGCCGCGCGGCGAACGCAAGCTGCTCCTGGCAGCCCAGCCCGGGCGCGAGTTCGCCGGCGAACGGCAGACAGGCGGCGTCCACGGCGCGGTCTCCACGGCTCGGACCCTCGCCATCGTGGGCGGGGGTTTGGACGCTGTGGCCGTGATTGCGGCGTCGATTGCCGCACGGCCACCCCATCTCGCGGACTGGGCGCCGGCAGCTGCAGCGGTCCTGGGTCTCGGGTTTGGACTGGGAGGAGACCCCGTGCTCCTTGCGGCGGGTGCCCTCGCTCCTGCAGGGCGCTAGGGCCGGTATCCTTCGCCCATGCGTTTGTCGAACCTCTTCTTCACCACCCTCCGCGACGATCCCAGCGAGGCGGAGATGCCCTCGCATCGCCTGCTGCTGCGGGCGGGCTACGTGCGCCAGCTTGGCGCCGGCATCTACTCCCTGCTGCCGCTGGGCTTCCGCGCCAGCAAGCGCGTGGAGCAGGTGATCCGCGAGGAGCTGGACGCCATCGGCGCCCAGGAGATGGAGATGCCGGTGGTCCACCCCGCGGACCTCTGGCGCGAGACCGGGCGCTATGACGCCATTGGCCCTGAGATGGCCCGCTTCAAGGACCGCGGCGATCGCGACATGGTGCTTGCCATGACCCATGAAGAGGTTGTGGCGGACCTGCTGCGCGACGTGGTGAAGAGCTACCGCCAGCTGCCGTTCATCGTCTACCACTTCCAGACGAAGTTCCGCGACGAGCCCCGAGCCCGCGGCGGCCTGATCCGCGTGCGCGAGTTCGTGATGAAGGACAGCTACAGCTGCGACCGCGATGAGGCGGGTCTTGACACGGCGTACTGGGCGCACCACCGCGCCTACACCCGGATCTTTGAGCGCCTTGGCCTCAACGCCATCGCCGTGAGCTCTGACGTGGGCATGATGGGCGGCTCGCTCGCCCACGAGTTCATGTTCCTCAACCCCGCCGGTGAGGACGTGCTGGTGCTGTGCGAGTCGTGCGGCTACGCGGCCAACCGCCAGGTGGCGCCCACCACGCTTGCCGCGCCGCCCGCCGAGGATCTCCTGCCCATTGAAGAGGTCTACACCCCCAACGCCACCACCATCGACAGCCTTGCCGAGTTCCTGGGCGTTCCCACGTCGCGCACCGCCAAGGCGTTCTTCGTGGTCACCGGTGACGGCAAGTTTGTTGTGGCAATCGTCCGCGGCGACTGCGACGTCAACGAGACCAAGCTTGTCAACGCCATCGGGGCGAAGGGCGGTATTCGTCCGGCGCAGATTGAAGAGATCACGAGCCGCGGCATGCAGGCAGGCTATGGCAGCCCCATCGGCGCACGCGACGCGCTGGTCGTGGTGGACTCGCTTGTTGCGGCTTCGGCCAACCTGGTTGCCGGCGCCAACAAGGTGGGGTACCACCTCAAGAACACCAATGTGGGCCGCGACTACACGCCGGACATCACGGCAGACATCGCCAGCGTCAGCGAGGGCGATGCCTGCCCGGACTGCGGCAAGCCCGTGATCCTGCGCAACGGCATCGAGATTGGCAACATCTTCAAGTTGGGCACCAAGTACACCAAGGCTCTGGGCTCCGAGTACTTGGGCGAGGACGGCGAGCGCCACCCCATCGTCATGGGCTCGTACGGCATTGGCATCGGGCGAAACCTCGCCTGCGTCATCGAAGCGCACCATGACGACAAGGGCATCGTGTGGCCGGCCGAAGTTGCGCCGTATCGCGCGCACCTTGTTGCCATCGGTGCCAACAAGGACCCCAAGGTGACCGAGACCGCGGAGGCGCTCCACGCGGCCGCCGCAGCCGCGGGACCCAGCTTCGAGATCCTGTACGACGATCGTGACGACTCGCCGGGCGTGAAGTTCACAGACGCAGAGCTCCTGGGCATGCCGTGGATCATCACGGTGAGCCCGCGGTCGCTTGCCGCAGGCGGCGCCGAGGTCACCGAGCGCGCCACTGGGTCCCGCTCGGTGGTGCCGCTGGACGCCGTCACCGCGTTCCTTGAGGGTCGCCAGGCCACGCCGGCCTGACGGCCGCACGGCGCCTGGCCTGACGTATCCCGGTATGGACCTCCCCGCGG
>CAIYHO010000030.1 GCA_903925955.1 uncultured Chloroflexota bacterium | reverse complement strand
GATACCGCTCTTCGCTCTCCCGGGAGGCCGAGTCGGAGCGCATGAGGTCCGAGATGTCGCGCGCCACGAAGGAGGCGCCGTCAATCGTTGGCGAGATCAGGAGGCTGAAGTATCCCGGCCCGGTGTCAGCCACAACCTGCTCGATCAGCGACCGCGGCGTCCCGGACCCAAGCACGTCCCGCGCGGCGCGATCCACCGCCGCGCTGGTCAGCGCGGAGTCAATCTCGCCCAGCGTCCGGCCAAGGACACCGGCAGCCGTGCGCCCGGTCACCCGCTCCGCCTCGGTATTCCAGACGGTGTACCGCTTGTCGCGATCAACCGCGAACACCGGATCCGCCAGACCGTTGAGGAACTCCGCATATCGCGCGTCGCTCTGGCGGAGCGCCTCCCGGGTCCGGTCCAGCTCCCGGAACGTTGTGGCCGCCGCGTACGGGAGCCGCGCGCTGGGTCGCCGAAGCGGGATGCTTGAGATGGAGATCCACACAAAGGCGTCATCAGGCCGGTGGACCCCCATGATCACGTCACGCTGCGCGCGGCCAGTTGCAAGGACAACCATGGCTGGGTGTGTCTCGCCCGGGAACGGCGAGCCGTCCTCGTGGACAGCGCTCCACCTCGGGTCCATCGACGTCATGCCGGCCATCTGGTCCCGCGTGAGACCCAGGATCCGTTCCGCGCTGGGGTTGCAGGCCTCAATCACGCCGTCCGCCCGCTGCAGGACAAAGCCCTCGTCGAGGGCGTTCACAAGCGTCCGGTAGACCTCGGCGTCGTCAGCGCTGCCTGCCGTGGACACCGCGCCGCGAGCCCTGCTCCTGGCGACGGGTTGCGCGCGTTGTATTGACTCCCTGCCCATGGTGCCGTTCCCCTGCGATCGCGGCGTTGCCCATGCCGACACTGTGGGGACCACCCCGTAGTGGTCCCGTGACGACGGTAGCGCAGTTGGCAGGCCGCGGAACGCCCCCAGTTCAGGGGGGGGGAGACATCCCAGGGTATACAAGACGCACAGGACGGCAGGCCGGAGTGTGTGACGCTCGGGTCGTCCGGTGCCTTGACCCAGACTTGACCTCACCTTGAGGCTTCCGCCGTGGATTCGGCGCGGACGCCGGGCATATACTCCCCTGCAGTATGAATACAGCGTCCCCCAGCCCCCTCGCCGCCCAGTCCATCGAGATCGTCCTGCCCATTGAGGGCATGACCTGCGCCTCGTGCGTGAACCGGATCGAGCGCTTCCTCAAGAAGACGCCGGGCGTCGCGGAGGCGGCCGTCAACCTGGCCACCGAGAAGGCCACGGTCCTGGTGGATCCCGCCATGGCGGGCAGGGACGAGCTGGTCAAGGCCGTGGAGGCCGCGGGCTACGAGGTCCGCGCCGAGGCGCCGGTCGCGGCAGCCGGTGCGCGAGCAGCCCAGCTTGGCGACGAGATGTCCGCCGAAGACATCGAACGAGAGAAGGCCCTGCGCGAGACGCTGCGCCAGTCCGCCGTCGCCATCGGCGCCTCGCTGATCTTCATGGCGCTCATGTTTGTGCCGCAGACGGCGGTGTCCATGATGGACCTCAACAAGCTGATCCTCCTGCCGGCAACGGCCCTGCAGGCGTGGGCCGGCGCCCGCTTCTACCGTGCAGCCTGGCGGTCCGGACGCCATGGCGGGGCCACGATGGACACGCTGGTCGCCGTGGGCACAAGCGCCGCCTGGGCGTACTCCGCCGTGGTCACGCTCTGGCCGGAGGTGGTCCACCGCGCGGGGCTGCGGACCGAGACGTACTTTGACTCGGCCACGATCATCCTGGGGCTGATCCTGCTCGGGAAGTGGCTTGAGGGCCGCGCGAAGGGCCGCACCACCGGCGCCATCCGCCGTCTCATCGGGCTCCAGGCCACCACGGCCCGCCGCATCCGCAACGGGGTGGAGGAGGACGTGGAGCTTGCGCTGGTTGTGCCGGGCGACCTGCTCCGCGTGCGCCCGGGCGACAAGATCCCCGTGGACGGCGTGGTTGCCGAGGGCAGCTCTGCCGTTGACGAATCCATGCTGACCGGCGAGCCGATCCCGGCGACCAAGAACCCGGGCGACGAGGTGATCGGCGCCACGCTCAACACCACAGGCTCGTTTGTCATGCGCGCCACCCGCGTGGGCCGGGACACGGCGCTTGCCCGCATCGTGGACCTCGTCCAGCGCGCGCAGGGCTCCAAGGCGCCCATCCAGCGCATGGCGGACCAGATCAGCGCCGTCTTCGTCCCGGCCGTGCTGGGCGTCGCATCGCTCACGTTTGCCGTCTGGTTCCTGGCTGGACCGGAGCCGCGCATCACGCTTGCGCTCACCGCGTTTATCGGCGTGGTGATCATCGCGTGCCCCTGTGCCATGGGTCTCGCTACCCCCACGGCCATCATGGTTGGCACCGGCAAGGGCGCCGAAACCGGGATCCTGGTCCGTGGCGGCGAGGCGCTGGAGGCGGCCGGTCGCATCGACACCGTGGTCATGGACAAGACCGGCACGCTCACGCTGGGCAAGCCCGCGGTGACCGCCG
>CAIYHO010000029.1 GCA_903925955.1 uncultured Chloroflexota bacterium | reverse complement strand
TGAGCCGTCCGTGCGTCTGGCGGTTGCCGAGGCGGCGGGCGACGGTCTGGCCACCGGGCGCCATGCGGCGGCAATCGCCGGCGGCACCCCCGGGATCCTGCACGGCGCCCGTTCGCTGATGCTCCAGGACATCGACGGCCAGGTGGTTGAAGCGCACAGCGCGTCCGCGGGTCTAGACTACCCGGGCGTGGGTCCGCAGCTTGCGGCGCTGGCCGAGGCCGGACGCATGGAGGTGGGCACTGCCACAGACCGCGAGGCCATCGCCGCCATGAAGGCCGTGACGCGGACCGAGGGGATCCTGCCCGCGCTGGAGACCTCGCACGCGGTTGCCGCACTGCCCAAGTTGCTGGCCGGGCTGGAGGGTTCGGGCGTGGGGTACGCGGAGGACTCGGTCCTGCTGATTGGCTTCTCCGGCCGCGGCGACAAGGACATGGCAGCGCTGGAGAAGTTTGCCGATGTTGAGCCGTGGGAGGCGGCCCGATGACGCCGTCGCACACCAACGACACCGCGGGCGCGCACCGGATTGCGGCAGCCTTTGCTCAGGCCGCAGCCGATGGCCGGGCCGCGCTCATCCCGTACGTGGTGGCGGGCTACCCGGACGCGGAGACCTCGTTTGCCGTGGCCTGTGCGGCTATCGACAGCGGCGCAGATCTGCTTGAGGTGGGTCTGCCCTACAGCGACCCCCTGGCTGACGGCGCCACGCTCCAGCGGGCCTCGCAGGGAGCGCTTGGCGCCGGGGCCACGTTTGAGCACAGCCTTGCGCTGGTGGGCCGGATTGCCGCGGCCAGGCCATCGGTGCCTGTTGTGGCGATGGGCTATGCCAACCAGCTCATTGGCGGCACGGACGGCCGAGACCGCGCCTTTGCGCTGGCCCGCGCAGGTGTGGCGGGCGTGATTGTGGCGGACCTGACACCCGATGAAGGCGCGCCGTTTGAGGCGGTGGCGGCGGATGCCGGGATTGCCGTGGTGTACCTCGTGGCACCAACCTCGTCGCAGACAAGGCGTGCCGCGGTGGCTGCCCGTTCCGGCGGCTTCCTCTACTGCGTGTCGCTTGTGGGGGTCACCGGCGCCCGGACAGACCTGCCGGCCACCGTCGCCCAACTGGTCCGCGATGTGACAGCTGTGTCGCCGGTGCCGGTTGCCGTGGGGTTTGGCGTCTCGTCTGCGGCCCACGTCCGGGCCATCGCCGGGGCGGGTGCCGCGGGCGTCATAGTTGCCTCGGCGCTGGTGGACGCGCTTGGTCCAGACGGGCGTGATGTGGCCGCGCTGGGCGCGCTTGTAGCCGAGCTGCGGGCCGCAACCGCCGCGATCGGCTAGCCCCAGGATCCTGCCGGCGGGGGTGGTGGCGGTGGCGGGTCTAGCGGCGAGCGGTACTCGTCTGGCTGCGTCGGGGCCGCAGGCATCGCCGGTGGCGCGTATCGCCAGCGCTGGCTCTCGTACAGCACGGCCATGAGGATCAGCGAGAACACCTCGAAGACCGCGGTCACGCCCGTCGCGAGAATGTTCGCAGGCGTCATCGATCCGGTCATTGCCAGGAACAGCGAAGCGAGCGCTGCCAGCAGGATGATCCCCAGGGAGACCGCGGCCACCGCGAGACCCCAGCCAAGCAGCCGCAGCGTTGAACCCTTCGTGATGAGCCACGAGAACCGCGCCCCGCCCATCACGCCAAAGCCGTCGTAGATGGCCAGCGTCCAGAACGTCAGCCGCAGCCCGATGTAGATGCCTGCCGGGACGATGAAGAACAGGCTCAGCAGCAGGATTGGCGAGATGGCGGTGGCAACGGCCAGCGCCAGGATCACCGCAACCGCCGCCCCACCCCCGATGATCGCGGCGCCAATGGTGCCCAGCCCCGCGCTGATCACCCACGCGGGCGTAATGGGCCGTCCGCGCAGACCCGCCACGGCAACGGCTGTGATGAACCAGCCTGCCACCAGCGAGACCAGCGCTGTGGCAATGGGCCCGGCGATGAGCGCCGGCGTTATCGCGGCCATCGTGTACGGCCGAGTAAAGGAGCCGCTGATCCCGAGGCTGCGCGCATCAAGCGCTGAGGACCCGAAGACCACCGCTGTCAGGCCGTTGACCAGCACGATGGCAATGACGGGCAGGATCCACAGCGGCCAGCTGGCACGCCAGTAGCGCGCCGCCACCCGCATCCCGTCGGACAGGGTGATGTAGGCCGGGTGGTAGCTGAAGTGGATGGTGGGCATGTTGTTCCCCCTGTGGCGCGCGGCCGGTTGAGCTGGGTCGCACGGCTAGCGTAGCGCGCTCGCCCCATACTGCGGGCATGACCAGCACCGTCATCCGCGTTCTCCTTGAAGTTGCGCCACGGAAGGCATATGCCTCCGCCCTGGACTGGCCCGGGCTCTCCCGCGCCGGCCGTGATCCGTCCGCGGCGCTCGAGGCGCTGGCCGCCGCGCTGCCACGCTATGCCCCCATCGCCGCCGCGGCTGGCTACCCCTTGGCGGCCGATGCGCCGCTCGCGGTGGTGGAGGAGCTGCCGGGCGACGCGAGCACGGCCTTTGGCGTGCCCGCGATGGTGGCGGCGTCAGACCACACGGCCACCACGGCGGCAGACGGGGAGCGACTGGCGGCACTGGTGACTGCCGTCTGGGCGGCGCTAGACGCGATTGCCGCGACGGCGCCCGAGGAGTTGCGCAAGGGGCCCCGCGGCGGTGGCCGGGATCGCACCAAGATGCTTGAGCACGTCGCCGGCGGCGAGGACGCGTACGCCACCGTGATGGGCCTGCGGCAAGGCGAGCGGACCCGCGACGCCATGCTCGCGGTGCTGCGCACGCCGTCCGATGGCTCCCCGTTGGCCGGGAAGCGCTGGCCGGTCCGGTATGCCGCCCGGCGGATTGCCTGGCACGTGCTGGACCATGCTTGGGAGATCGAGGACCGCGCCAGCCCTGGTTGACCGCGCCAGCCCTGGTTGACCGCGCCAATCGCCAGCCGCCCATCGCCGGCCGCCGCGGATGCTACGTGCGCAGCGACTCGGCAAACGCCAGGAGTTCCTCGCAGTCGCGCTCGGTCATGCCCTCGGTCATCTCGGTCTGAACCAGCAGCGTGGGCTCGCGGCGGTGCTCCGCCCATGACCACTCGTCGTGGCCCAGATCGTCGTCAATCCACGCCACCGCGCGGGACCCGGCGGCCTCCATGACCGCGGGCAGCTTGGTCCACTGCGTGTCCGGCCGATCCAGTTCCACCACCGGCAAGGTGGGCAGCCCAAGCTGGGGCGCAAGGTCCAAGTTGGCGGAGTGACCCCAGCGGGTGCACCAGTGGATGTCAAATGCGTCCGCGAGACGGGCAACCAGCGCGGCGGCATCCGCAACCAGATCCACGGTGGGCCACCAGCTGCCGTCCGCCCGCTCCACGGACGACGCCACCACCAGGACACCGTCGATGTCGAGGAACAGGATTGGGCGCTCAGCCCCCGCGTGCTGCATGCCATCGTTGTCGCACACCTTGCGGCCCTGCACAAGCCGGACGCCGGACTGAAGGTGCCGGGCCGGTCGGCCCTGTTGGGCAGTGGTCGTCCAGACGCACCATGGCTTCGCCAACAGCGGGCAGGAAGGTCGCTGCGGCACCGGGTGGAGGTCAGCGATGCGCGGTCTGTTGCGTCTTGTCGTGGTGTTGGTGGTGCTGGCGGCGGTCGCCATGGCCGGTGTCGCCTATGCGGGTGTCGTCCAAGTGCCCGTGCTCTCCGCGGCGTTTGGCATGGACAAGCCGCTTGACATCGGCTCCATGAAGCCTGACCTCAGCGGGTACGCAGCGTTTCAGAAGAAGCACGGGCTCAAGCACACCTCGCCTGACGCCAACTACACGCTGTCTTCGCTCCACCAGTTCTCGGGCAGCTATGCGCTTGACGAGTTCATCCCCGAGGCCATCATCCTGGCAACGCGGACCCTGAGCGGCTACTCGGCCACCATCCACGACGTGCAGGTCAAGTTCCACGACGGCTCGGCCACGGCCGCCGCGTTCCTTGACGCCGGCCCCTTTGGCTACCCTGTTTCGGGTCCGGTCAAGGTGGACTTCAAGATTGCGGTCACCGGGCCCAAGGGTGTCGCGGTGACGCTTGACGCAGTGGAGTTTGGCCGCGTGGGCATTCCGGCCGATCTGCTCACCAAGGCACAGGACGCGGTGAACGGCTATCTCGCCACGCGTCTCGCGGGCATCGACGGGCTCAACATCCAGAGGCTGGAGCTCCAGGAGGGCGGCGTGTACTTCAAGGGCACGCTCCCCAACACCTTTGGCTCAGATTTGCCCAAGCCGGGCCAGCTGCCCTGACACGCCGGGCCTGACCAGCTCGCCGCTCAGGCCGAAAAGAGGCCGCCCAGCGCACCGGGGTCAATCGGCTGCTCATCGGTCTGCAGACCCGCCAGACGCGCCGCGCGCCCAAAGAGGGCAGCAGGCGATGCGCCGCCGTCCAGCAGCGAGCGCACCGATGTGTCGCCGTGCGCCTTGGAGAGCTTGCGCCCGGAACCTAGGCGCACCAGCGGGTGGTGGAGGAACACCGGTGGCGCCTCGCGGCCAAGCATCTTGGCTAGCCGCAGCTGCGTCGGCGTGGCCTCAAGCAGGTCGCGCCCGCGGATGACCAGGTCCACGCCGTGGCGCATGTCGTCCACCACCACGGCAAACAGATAGGTCCAGTTGCCGGCCCGGTCGCGCACTGGAGGATCCCCGCCCGACGCTGGCTCATCGGCCATCGGGCCCGCAAGCAGGTCAATCCAGCGCTCTGACCCAGCGCCCACCGCCGCGCGCAGCGTGATTGCCCCGTTGTCGTCCAGGCCAAGCGCGCGGCAGCCGCCGGGACAGCCGATGCCCCGCCAGGGTCGGCGGCGCTCCTCCTCGTACCCCGCAAACGTGGCGCGCGAGCAGGCGCAGGCGTAGATCAAGCCAGCCTCGCGCAGGCGCTCAAGCGCCGCTGCGTACAACTCGCCGGAGTTGGACTGGCGGTAGGGCGTGGCGCCGGCGCGGAACGCGGCAATCGGCGGCTCGTCGGGCGAGAGGCCAAGGCGCTGCAGATCCTCAAGGAGCGCGGCCTCAAACTCTGGGCGGGAGCGCTGGCGGTCGTGGTCCTCAATGCGCAGGAGCACGCGGCCACCGGTGGCGCGGGCGATGCCCCAGGTGTACAGCGCGTTGACGAGATGGCCCAGATGGAGATGCCCGGTGGGTGCTGGGGCAAACCGCGTGACGGGCGCCGCGGGCAGGACGCGCGGATCCGGACGTGCGGCGCCTGTGACCACGGGGACAAAGAGGTCCTCGGCCGCGCCGTCTGCCTCGCCGGGCCCGGCCGCGCCGTCTGCCTCGCCCATCGCCCCCGGCTCCCTTGTCACCGTTCGCGGTCGCGCGACTCGATGCTCCGGGTCGCCGACATGATCCGCCGGTAGATCGACAGCAGGTCCGCCTGGGCAATCGGCCCGCGGTTCTCCATCGCCACGCGCAGGAGGACTTCGCGCTCGCGCTCGGGATCGTGCACGGCGCGTCGCCCAGCCACGGCCTTCGCCCGGCCCGCCGCACGCCCCAGCTCCGCCCGCTCGTTGAGCAGCGCCACGATCCGCTTGTCCAGCGCGTCAATCGCGTCGCGCACGTCCAGGAGATCAGAGGCCGCCTCGTCGCGCTGGGCGGGGGTGGGCACGGGCTTTGGCGGGGCGTCGTGATCGGTCATGCGTGGTCTCCAGAACCGGCCGGGCCGGCGCCAAACCGTGCGGCGATGTCATCGAGCGCCAGCAGATAGCCACGGGCCCCCTGGCCAACGATGGATGCCGTGGCGATGTCGTGGAGGAAGTTGACCTGGCGGAACGCGTCGCGCTTCCAGGGGTCCGACAGGTGGACCTCCCAGAACGGTCGCTCCACCGCAAGCAGCGCGTCGCGCAGCGCAACCGAGGTGTGCGTGAGACCCGCGGCATTGACCACCGACACGTCGTAGTCGCGTGCCTGGATGCGGTCGATGAGCGCGCCCTCGTGGTTGGACTGGAAGAACGCCACCTCGAGGGCCAGCGCCGCTGCATGCTCCGCGATCATCGCGTGGATCTCATCAAGCGTCTGGCGCCCGTAGATCTCCGGCTCCCGCGTCCCAAGCATGTTGAGGTTTGGCCCCTGCAGGACCAGCACCCGCGTCACGATCGAGCCTCCCGTCCAGCCAGGACCGATCGCACCGCCGCCTCAATGGCAGCAGCCGGCACGTCGTCATGGACTTCCACGCCATCGGCTGTGGGCAGCACCCAGCGCAGGCGGCCGCCGCTGTGCTTCTTGTCGGTGCCCATGGCGGTCAGCACATTGGCTACCGGGTAGGGGAGCGGCGCCTGACCCAGGCCAAGACGATCAAGCAGGCGCTCAATCCGCGCAGCGCGGTCGGCGGGCGTCACGCCCATGGCCAGCCCAATGCTGACGGCCGCCCGCAGCCCGTACGCAACGGCCTCACCGTGGAACAGGGTTGTGTACCCGTCGGCCACCTCAAGCGCGTGGCCCACCGTATGGCCCAGGTTCAGCATGATCCGGCCACCCGCGGCGCCTTGTTCGCGCTCATCGGCGGTGACCACCTCCACCTTTGCCCAGCCAGCCCGCTCGGCCGCCTCTGCCACGGCCCCGTCGTCAAAGGCGCTCGCGGCGCCGCGAGCAATCGCCGGCCCGTCGGCCTCAAGCATCGCAAACAGCGCCTCGTCGCCAATGGCCGCCATCTTGGCAATCTCGCCCAGCGCAGCGCGCAGCTGGCGATGGGGGAGCGAGCGCAGGAGCGCGACATCAAGGATGACCGCTGCCGGCTGGTGGAATGCGCCCAGAAGGTTCTTGCCCTCCGGGAGATCCACGCCGGTCTTGCCCCCGATGGACGAGTCCACAGCTGCAAGCAGCGTGGTGGGGACGCCAATCCAGGGCACGCCGCGCAGGTACGCAGCGGCAAGGAACCCGGCCGGGTCGCCCAGCGCACCGCCACCGATGGCGACCAGCGGTTCGCGGCGCTCCACGCGGAGACGAGCAAGTTCGCGCGCCGCATCCTCAATGACCGAGAGGCGCTTGGCCTCCTCGCCCCCCGGCAGGAGCACCGTGTCCACGGGCCAGCCCATGGCGCGCAACGCCTCGGCGATGCCTTGACCCGCGGCGCCCCACGAACCGGGCTCGCTCACCAGCACGGCCCGCGGGGCATCAAGCGCACGCAGCGCCGTGTCGATGGCAGCAGCGGCAATCCCGTCGCCCACAACGATCTCGCCAATCTTTGTGGTGGCGCGCAGCAGCGTGGTCCCGGCTGGGGCGGGCGCATCGAGGAAGCGCTCCAGCGCCGCCACAACAGACGTTGCCTCAGCAACACCGTTGATCCGCTCGCCGGGCGCGTAGAAGCGCTGGCGGGATGCGGCCTGGGCGCGGATCTTGGCCAGCGGATCGCCGCCCTGCACAAGCGGCCGCACCACGGGTGAGCGGCGGAGGCGCTGGGCCAGCACCTCCGGCCGGACGTCCAGCCAGGCCACGCGCCGTCCGTGGTAGAGCGACCAGCGGTTGCGCGGATCCACCACAGCGCCTCCGCCCGGTGAGATCACGCGCGCAAGCGCAGGACCCGTGTCAGGTGCGCCAAGCGCCAGGACCGCCTCGCGTTCAAGCTTGCGAAAGCCCGCTTCGCCCTCGGCCTCGAAGATCTCGGGGATGGTCCTGCCGGTGGCGGCTTCAACTTGGGCATCAAGGTCAATGAATGCGGCGCCATGACGCGAGGCCAGCCGCCGACCCACAGCCGTCTTGCCAGAGCCTGCAAGGCCAACGAGGACAAGGTCCATGACAAACGCGCCTGACAGCTAGGCGTCGAGGCGGGCGTGGCCGCCGGAGCCGTCACCCGCAGCGGGGGGCACGGGAGCGGCGGCAATGCGCTCACGGTAGCGGCGAAGGTTGTCGGCCACTTCAACCATCGAGTCGCCGCCGGTCTTCTGGAGGACAAACGCGGCCAGCGTGAGCATGACCATGGACTCGGCGATCACGCCCGCTGCCGGGACAACCGAGATGTCGCTGCGCTCGTAGTGCGCCTTGTCCACGGCCTCCCCGGTGACGAGGTCCGCGGTGGGCAGTGGCCGCGCCAGCGTGGAGATGGGCTTGACCGCGCCACGGATGACGATGGGCTCGCCGTTGGTGACGCCGCCCGTGAGGCCGCCCGCGTTGTTGGATCGGTGGATCCACGTGCCGTCTACGCGCCGGCCCTCAATCACGTCGTGGACCTGCGAGCCGAAACGGCGTGTCTGCTCAAAGCCCAGGCCAATCTCCACGCCCTTGACGATGTGGATGCCCATGACGGCGGCGGCCAGCGCAGCGTCCAACCGGCGGTCCCAGTGGACGTAGCTGCCAAGGCCGATGGGGGCGCCGTGGACCACCACCTCAAACACGCCGCCCACGGTGTCGCCGGCGCTGCGCGCCTCGTCGATGCGGGCAATCATCGCGGTCTCGGCGTCTGGGTCAGGGCAGCGCAAGGGTGAGGCATCGGCCTCGTCACGCGTCCGGGTGGCCCGGGCTGGATCCACCGCCACACCGCCAACCTCTGCCGTGAACGACCAGACCTCAATCCCCAGCGCGCGCAGGAACATGCGGGCGATGCCGCCTGCCGCCACGCGGGCCGTTGTCTCGCGCGCAGATGAGCGCTCAAGCACGTTGCGGACATCGTTGAAGCCGTACTTGAGGGCACCCGCCAGATCGGCGTGGCCAGGGCGGACCGCCGTGATGGGCATGGCGCGCTTGTTGCCGTCGGCCGCCAGCGCTTCCAGCTCGTCAGCCTCACCCTCGGCAAGCGGTCCCACCTGCATGACGTGGGTCCAGTTTGCCCAGTCCCGGTTGGCCACCTCAAGCAGGATGGGCGATCCCAGCGTGCGCCCGTGACGGACGCCCGAGAGGATCTTGGCGCGGTCCTGTTCAATCGCCTGCCGGGCACCGCGGCCGTAGCCGCGCTGGCGCCGGGCAAGGTCAACTGCAAGATCGTCCTCGGTGAGCGCAAGGCCTGCGGGGACGCCCTCGATGACGGCACCCAGCATTGGGCCGTGGCTTTCACCGGCGGTGATGAACCGGAACCGCTCCATCGTCAGCGCTCGCTTGCTTGTCTGGCCGGCTCAGGCGCCCGCAGCCGCGTCGGCAGCGCCAGCATCGGCGACGGGCTCGGCGTCCACGTCCACACCCGCGGGCTCGCCCTCGGCGGACCGGAGCCCGTGTTCGCGCGCCGCGGCCAGCGCCTCGTGCATCACGTCAATGGGTGCCGGCTGCCCGGTCCACAGCGTGAAGGCGGCCGCGCCCTGGTGCAGGAGCATCAGTTCGCCATCGGCCGTCGTGGCACCGGCGGACGCCGCATCCCGGAGGAGCCGGGTCTGCGCGTAGATCAGGTCCATCACGAGGAGGTCCTGGCGAAGGATCTCGGCCGGAATGGGCGACTCGTCGCTGGTGAGGCCAATGGAGGTGGCGTTGATCAGGATCTTCGCCTTGGCAAGCTCCGCCTCAATGATGGACTCGTGCCACGGCATTGCGCGCAGATCCATGTGTGCGGCGCTCTTGCTGAAGTTCTTGACCATTGCCTCCGCACGATGGAGGTGCCGGTTGAACACGATCACGCGCTGGAACTGCTCGCGGATCAGCCCGTACACGATGGCGCGCGCACCGCCTCCTGCGCCCAGCACGATGGCGGTGCGGGGCATCTTCTGCTTGCCCACCGCCTTGTCGAGCGCAAACTTGAAGCCTGCGACATCGGTGTTGTGGCCGACGAGCTTGCGCCCCTCCTTGGTGAGCGTGTTGATGGCGCCCGTGATGTGGGCCTCATCGGTCTGGCGGTCCACCAGCGGGACCACGCGCTCCTTGTGGGGGATCGTGATGTTGGCACCGAGGAAGTCCTCGGTGCGCAGCTCCGTGATGGCTTCGGCAAGCCCGCCCGGGGCCTTGTCCCAGAGCTCATAGCGGGCGTCGATGCCCAGCTTTTCAAACGCTGCCTGGTGCATGGCGCCCGAGAGGGAGTGGGCCACCGGATGCCCGATGAGGACGACTCGCTTCGTCATGCTCGCACTCCTTCAAGTTGCTGAAAGAAGCCGGGGTATGAGATCGCGGCCGACCCAGGTTGGCGCACGGTGGTCTCGCCCTCGGCGATGAGTCCGGCAACGGCGAATGTCATCGCCAGCCGGTGATCGTCCAGTGTCTCGGTGACGGCGCCGCGGAGACGCCGGCCGCCCTTGATCTCGATGTCGTCTCCCTCAACGCGCACATGCGCGCCAAGCGCCGTCAGCCCGTCCGCGATCCCCGCGATCCGGTCCGACTCCTTGTGTCGCAGCTCGCCTGCGCCCCGGATCCACGTCGTTCCCGACGCAACCGCGGCCGCCAGCGCCAGGATCGGGATCTCGTCGATGGCCGATGCAGTCTCGGCCGGTGAGATCTCGATGCCGTGGAGGGCTGCCGACCGAACCACAAGGTCCGCAAGGGGCTCCCCGTCGGCGCCACCGGCAGCAGGCCGAGTGTGCTCCTCGATGTCGGCGCCCATGCGCCGGAGGATGTCGATGATGGCACGCCGCGTGGGATTGGTGCTGACGCCGGCCAGATGCAGTTCAGCATCAGGGTGGATGGACGCGGCCACCAGCCAGAACGCGGCGCCCGACGGGTCTGCGGGCACTGTCTCGTTGATGGCGGCGGGCAGCGCCGGCCCACGCAGGGACACGGTGTGGCGCCCGTCCGCGGCGGTGATCTCAGTCACCGGAACGCCGCGCGCGCGCAGCATCCGCTCGGTGTGGTCCCGTGTGGCGACGGCCTCGGTGACGCGGGTCTCGCCGTCCGCCGCAAGACCTGCCAGCAGGATTGCGGACTTCACCTGGGCGCTGGGCACGGGGGTCATGTAGTCGATGGGCGCCAGATGCGCCTGTCCGGTGATGGCCAGCGGCAGCAGCGTGGCGTTGTGGCGCCCGGCAAACCCGGCTCCCATCGCGCGCAGCGGCTCCACCACGCGGCCCATCGGCCGGCGGCGCAGGGAGGCGTCACCGTCCAGCACCGCAAACAGCGGGCGCCCGGCAAGGAGCCCCGCAACCAGACGTGTCGTGGTGCCCGAGTTGCCGCAGTCAAGCGGGCCTCCAGGCTCGCTCAGCGCGGCGCCGCCCGGGGAGAGGACGCGGTAGTCCACGCGCCCGTCGCGCTCGGCCAGCCGCTCCACCGTTGCGCCCAGCGCAGCCACGACACCCGCCGTTGAGCGGACGTCGCCGCCGTCGCCTGCCGCCGTGATCCGGCTCTCGCCCTGGGCGAGGAGCGCAAGGAGCAGCGCGCGATGCGAGATGGACTTGTCGCCGGGCAGCGCGGGACTGCCGCGGAGCTTCGCGGCGGGCCGGACGACGAGGACGTCGTCCGTCATGTCAGCCGCCGGCCTTCGCAGGCGCGGAGGCGGACGCGAGGAGGTCGCCGTGCAGGTCGCGCACGTGCCCGTGCACGGCGGTGATCGCGGTCATCATCTGGTCAAACAAGTCAAACGTCAGCGACTGCTCGCCGTCGGAGAGGGCCTCCTCAGGGCGAGGGTGCACCTCCACCATGACCCCATCTGCGCCCACGGCCACACCACCAATTGCCAGCGGCTTCACAAGCCAGCGCTTGCCGGTGGCGTGCGAGGGGTCCACCACAACGGGGAGGTGCGTGAGGTGGTGCAGCAACGGGACCGCGCTCAGGTCCAGCGTGTTGCGCGTCGCCGTCTCAAATGTCCGGATGCCGCGCTCGCACATGATGATGTTGGGGTTGCCGGCCGACGCGATGTACTCGGCCGCCATCAGCCACTCGTCGATGGTGCCGCTGAACCCGCGCTTGAGCATGACGGGCTTCCCGATGCGCCCGCAGGCGAGCAGCAGCGAGAAGTTCTGCATGTTGCGCGTGCCGATCTGGAGGATGTCGGCGTACTGGGCCACGATGTCCACCTGGCTCGTGTCCATCACCTCGGTGATGATGGGCATGCCGGTACGCTGGCGGGCCTCAGCAAGGTAGCGCAGGCCTTCAACGCCCAGGCCCTGGAACGAATACGGGCTGGTACGCGGCTTGAACGCGCCACCGCGGATGATGGTTGCGCCGTGCGTGGACACGTGGTCCACGGTTTCAAACAGCTGGTCGCGGCTCTCAACGGAGCATGGCCCGGCCATCACCGACAGGCTCCCGTCGCCCACGACGGTGTCGAGGACGCGGATGACGGTGTTCTCGGGGTGGAACTCGCGCGAAACCAGCTTGTACGCCTTGGAGATGGCGGTCACCGCGGTAACGCCCGCCGTTGCCTCCAGGCGCACACGCAGCTGCTCACGGCGCTTGCCGATCTCGCCCACGACAGCAATCACCGTCCGGTCTTCGCCGGCGTTCTCAAACGGCGTGAGGCCTTCCGCCAGGATCAGCCCCTTTACGCCGTTGACCTCGGCCTCGCTGGCCCCGGTCCGCATCACCACGAACATGTCGTATTGGTCCTTGTCGGTGTCGCTTGCGTTCGCTCGTCGCCTGGTTTGGCTTCTCGGCGACCTCTGCATGGGCCCCGAGAAAGAAAAAAGCAGAGGTCCGCGACCTCTGCTGCCACCCGGCACGACCCGCTGCCCGGGTCTACGCTCGGGGTACGGTCATGCCGGGCAGGTAAAGCGATAGATGATGTGCTGCATCGTGCTTGGACGGTATCGGAGGCTGGCGCGTGCGTCAACTTCGCGGGGGTGCGCGCGCGGTCTGCGATGGCGCCGCCGTCAGCCTCCCTGTCGGTCTCCCTCGGCGCAACCCCGGCCTAATGCTAGAATGCGCCGCGCTACTCCACGGAGAGGTCGCATAGTGGCCTAGTGCAGCGGTTTGCTAAACCGCCGTGGGGGCAACCTCACCGAGGGTTCGAATCCCTCCCTCTCCGCCACGCACATACACTGCACACACATCGCGCGCCCATAGCTCAGCGGATAGAGCGTTAGGTTGCGGACCTAAAGGTCGCAGGTTCGAGTCCTGCTGGGCGCGCCACATCTTTGAACTACCAGCCCGACCCCGGAGCAATCCGGGGTCGCTCCATGTCCGGCACCCGTCAGCCGCCGGCCGCCCGCCGCGCCAGCGCCGCCTCGCGGCCCAGTGCAAACGCGTGCTCGTTGGTGGCGTGCAGCTTCTCGGGCAGCGCCGCCAGCATCGCCACGCGGATGAGGTCCTGCGGCAGGGCCAGATACACGCTCAGCGCGCCTAGTAGGGCCACGTTGAGGCTGCGCTTGTTGGGCAGGTCGTCGGGCGCAACCAGGTCTGTCCCGATGACCACGCCGTCCGGCCGCAGGCAGCCCTGGACGGCCGCAAGCTCGGTTGGCGCAAGGAGCAGCAGGTAGTCCGCCTCGCCATGCGGCACCATGGGCGAGAACACGCGCTCCCCAAAACGCACATCCGACGAGACCAGTCCGCCGCGCTGGCTCATGCCGTGGATCTCGGCCTTCTTGACATCCAGCCCCGCGTGAAGCGCCGCCTCCGCCAGGATGTCCGAGGCGGTGATGACCCCCTGGCCGCCGAGGCCAGCCATCACAACATTGGTCACTGGGCTCCCCGTCGCGCTCATCGGGCGGCCCCCGCCGGCTCGCAGGCGCCGTCTGGGAGCTGGGGAAGCACCCGAGCGGTCGCCTGCAGTTCCCATCTGCGGATGTCGGCTGCGGCCAGCACGCACGGCCGGCGGGCCACGATGACCGAGAGTTCGCTCGCCGCCAGTCGCTCCAGCAGAAGCCGCTCAAAGCCGTCCGGGTCATCGTGCGGGTCCAGGACCGTCACGCTCGGGATGCCCAGCGCTCGTGCCACAGCCTCAATCGAGACCTGGCCGGTCCGGGTGTGCTCAAGCGTGCGACCCGTGGCCGGGTGCTCCTGCTGGCCGGTCATCGCGGTGGTGCCGTTGTCCAGCACAATCACCACGTGGCCCGTTGGCGGCGGGTTGTAGATCATCTCCACAAGGCCGGTGATCCCGGAGTGGATAAACGTTGAGTCACCGATGATCGAGACCACCCGTCTCGCCTGGTCGGGCGGCAGCGTGTGGCGTAGGCCCAGCCCCACGCCGATGGATGCGCCCATGTCCACAAGGGTGTCCATGACCTGATAGGGCGGCAGGACGCCCAGCGAATAGCAGCCGATGTCGCCCGAGCCGATGCAGTCGTGTTTGCGGAGCGTGTTGTAGACGGTGTGGTACGGACAGGCAGGGCACAGTTCCGGCGCCTTGCCGCTGGGCGCCGTGGCCTCGGGCGACATGTCGTGGGCCAGGATCCGCCGCACCCGAGCGACGTCAAGTTCGCCAAACCGGAACATGTCCGCCTTGGCCTCTATCGGGATCCCGGCCGCCAGCACGGCATCGGCCACCACCGGGTCACCCTCCTCAAGCACCACACAGCGGTCCACGCTCGCGGCAAACCGGCGGATGCGCTCGACGGGCAGGGGATAGGTAAGGCCCAGCGTGAGCATGCTGGCCCCCGGTGCCGCCTCGGCCGCGTGCTGTACGGAGATGCCGGAGGCCACGATC
This sequence comes from uncultured Chloroflexota bacterium, assembly GCA_903925955.1. Classification (GTDB taxonomy): domain Bacteria; phylum Chloroflexota; class Limnocylindria; order Limnocylindrales; family CSP1-4; genus CAIXZV01. The sequence continues at coordinate 9,634 of CAIYHO010000029.1, read as the reverse complement.
CCCAGCACACTGCCCCCAGCCACCACGCGGGCCACCTCGCGGTTGAGGTCGCAGGTCTCGCCCCACGCGGCAATCTCGGCCAGCTTTGCCCGAAGCCGCAGATGCGCCGGGCGTGCATAGGCCGGGATCATCACGCGGTCCGGCAGGTCGTGCTCAAAGTGCGGCGGCGGCGGCGCGGAGGCAGTCTCCGGATGCGGCACCACCACAGACTTCCCATGGCACACGCGGGTGGTCATGCGGAACAGGACCGGGATCCCCCAGCGCTCCGACATGTCGATGGCGGCAAGGAAGAAGTCGTAGGACTCCTGTGAATCGGACGGCTCCACCATCGGCAGGCCCGCGGCCACCGCGTAGCGGCGGTTGTCCTGCTCGTTCTGCGAACTGGACATGCCCGGGTCGTCGGCGGTGAGCACGATCATCGCGCCCGACACGCCCGTGTAGGCCGCGGTGAACAGCGGATCGGCCGCGACGTTCAGGCCCACGTGCTTCATGGTCACAAGTGCGCGACCACCGGCAAAGGCGGCGCCCAGGGCCACCTCCATCGCGACCTTCTCGTTTGGCGCCCATTGCGCTCGCCCCCCAAGCTGGAAGAAGGTCTCCAGGATCTCGGTGGATGGCGTTCCCGGGTAGCCGGTGCCGAGGCTCACCCCGGCATGGAGGGCGGCGAGGGCAACGGCCTCGTCGCCGGAGAGCAGTTGGCGGTTCATCTGGCGGTTCATCGCGTGGCGGGTTCCTTCGCTGCGCGCGCAGATACGAGAGCCGGATCGCGCAGGCTCCCGCCCGGGCATGGACCGCGCTGGCCGTCGCACAGGTACCGCGACGCCACCCCGGGTGCCCGGAGAATTGCCCGGAGTATGCGCCGCGCCCGCGGGCGTTGCGTGACCCGTGGGACCCGTTGCCCAGTGGTTGGCCGCAACCTCGTGGATGGGACGTTGACGCAACGCGAGCCGCTCGTTGACGTGGCGTTGACGGCGCCGGTTCACGCTGGCGGCATCAGGGTCACCCACGGAGATCGAGACATGCGCAACCTGATCGTCGCCGCATCGATCGCACTGATTGCCGCGGCCGTTGTCATCGGCCGTTGGCTGCTCGCCGACGCCGAGGCGGAGTTGGCGATGGCGCCGCTCTGGCCCCGCCCCGACGGGAGCTTCCACAGCTTTGGCGAGATCTGGGACTGGACGGACGCTGTCTGAACCTCTGGTTGACTCGAGCGGGCTACATCGGGCTACAGTGGTTCCGCAAGGAGACCCACCATGACCGTGCACCGAGTACCCGACGCCACGACGATCGCGCTCCGGCACCCGCTCTCCCCTGAGGACCTTCGCCTGATCGACGCCTATTGGCGCGCGGCGAACTACCTTTCCGTTGGCCAGATCTACCTGCTAGACAACCCGCTCCTGCGCGAGCCGCTCAAGCCCGAGCATGTCAAGCCAAGGCTGCTGGGCCACTGGGGCACAACGCCCGGGCTCAACCTGATCTACGCCCACATGAACCGGGTGATCCGCGCCTGGGACCTCAACGCCATCTACATCATCGGCCCGGGGCACGGCGGTCCGGCGCTGGTGGCCAACGCGTATCTGGAGGGGACCTACTCCGAGGTCTACCCGTCCATCACCGGTGACGAGGCGGGCATCAAGGCGCTCTTCCGCCAGTTCTCGTTCCCGGGCGGCATCCCCAGCCACGTTGCGCCGGAGACCCCGGGCTCCATCCACGAGGGCGGCGAGCTGGGCTATGCGCTGAGCCACGCCTACGGCGCCGCGTTTGACAACCCGGATCTCGTGGTCTGCGCGGTGGTTGGCGACGGCGAGGCCGAAACCGGTCCGCTGGCCACCAGCTGGCACTCAAACAAGTTCCTGGACCCGGTCCACGATGGCGCGGTCCTCCCCATCCTGCATCTCAACGGCTGGAAGATTGCCAACCCCACCATCCTCGCCCGCATCCCGCGTACGGAGCTGACGTCGCTGATGGAGGGCTATGGCCACAAGCCGTACTTCGTGGAGGGTGATGACCCGGCCCAGGTCCACCAGCAGCTCGCCGCCACGCTCGACACGGTGATCGCCGAGATCCACGCCATCCAGAAGGCAGCCCGAGAGGGCGGCGTCACGGAGCGCCCGCGCTGGCCGATGATCGTGCTGCAGACGCCAAAGGGCTGGACTGGCCCCAAGGAGATTGACGGCAAGCCCGTGGAGGGCACGTGGCGCTCGCACCAGGTGCCGATGGGCGAGGTGCGCACAAACGCTGCGAACCGCCAGATCCTTGAGGACTGGATGCGCAGCTACCGGCCTGCCGAGCTCTTTGGCGAGGACGGCGCCCTGGTCCCGGAGCTTGCGGCGCTGCCGCCCAAGAGCTATCGGCGCATGAGCGCCAACCCCATCGCCAACGGCGGTGAGCTGCTGCGCGATTTGGCGCTGCCGGACTTCCGGGAGTACGCCGTGGACGTGCCCGCGCCGGGTCAGACCAGCTCCGAGGCCACGCGTGTCCTTGGCAAGTGGCTGGCGGGCGTGGTTGACCGCAACCGCCAGACCTTCCGCGTCTTTGGCCCAGACGAAACGGCGTCCAACCGCCTCGGCGACGTCTTCACGGAGACGGACCGCGCCTGGATGGCCGAAACCGGGCCGGGTGACGACCACCTTGCTGCCGACGGGCGCGTCATGGAGGTCCTGTCGGAGCACCAGTGCCAGGGCTGGCTGGAGGGCTACCTGCTCACCGGTCGCCACGGCGTCTTCAACTGCTACGAAGCGTTCATCCACATTGTGGATTCCATGTTCAACCAGCATGCGAAGTGGCTCAAGGTCACGGGCGACATCCCGTGGCGACGGCCCGTCGCGTCGCTCAACTACCTGCTGAGCTCGCTCGTCTGGCGCCAGGACCACAATGGGTTCAGCCACCAGGACCCGGGCTTCATCGACCACGTGGTCAACAAGAAGTCCGACGTGATCCGCGTCTACCTCCCGCCGGACGCCAACACGCTGCTCTCGGTGGCCGATCACTGCCTGCGGAGCCGCCAGTACGTCAACGTGATCGTGGCGGGCAAGCAGATGTCGGCCAACTGGCTGTCGATGGACCAGGCCATCCTCCACTGCACGCGCGGCATCGGCATCTGGGACTGGGCAAGCAACGATCACGACGGCGAGCCCGATGTCGTGATGGCCTCAGCCGGCGACATCCCCACCATTGAGGCGCTGGCGGCGGTCTCGATCCTCCGCAAACACTTGCCGGATCTCAAGGTCCGTTTCGTCAACGTCGTGGACCTGATGCGTCTCCAGGACGAGAAGGAGCATCCGCACGGGCTGTCAAACGCGGAGTTTGACTCGCTGTTCACCACGGACAAGCCCATCGTCTTTGCCTACCACGGCTACCCATGGCTGATCCACCGGCTGGCGTATCGGCGGACCAACCACGCCAACCTCCACGTCCGCGGCTACAAGGAGGAGGGCACCACCACCACGCCGTTTGACATGGTGATGCTCAACGACCTTGACCGGTACCACCTCGTGATCGACGTCATCGACCGGGTTCCGGGTCTTGGCGCACGGGCCGGCCATGTGCGCCAGGAGATGGTTGACCGTCGGCTGCAGGCGCGGGCCTACACGCGGCGCGAGGGCGAGGACGATCCCGAAGTGGCGAACTGGTCGTGGCCGGGGTAGCCCGCGTCCTCGTCGTCAACGCGGGGTCCAGCAGCCTCAAGCTGCGGGTGCTGGACGCGGCCGATGCGCTGGTTGCGTCGGCCAACCTGCCCGCGCCGCGCGGGGTCACGGACGCCGAGGCGATGACCGAGGCGATCCGCGGGCTTGGCCCGGTGGACGCGGTGGGCCACCGCGTGGTGCACGGTGGGACGGTCTACTCCGCGCCGGTTGTTGTGGACGCCGCGGTGGTGTCACGGCTGGAGGCGCTCACGGATCTTGCGCCGCTCCACCAGCCCAAGTCACTGGCCGCGCTTGCCGCCGTGTCGGCCGTCCTGCCAGGGGTCCCGGCCGTCGCCTGCTTCGACACCGCGTTCCATGCCACCATCCCGGCCGCGGCGCATACCTATGCACTTCCTTCGCAGTGGCGTACGCGCTGGGACCTCCGCCGCTACGGCTTCCACGGGCTGTCGCATGCATACGCATCCACTCGTGCGGCCGCGATGCTGGGCCGGCCGGTCGATGGGCTGCGCCTGGTCACGTGCCACCTCGGTGCCGGCGCCTCGCTGGCGGCAGTTGCCAGCGGCCAATCCGTAGACACCACCATGGGTTTCACGCCGCTTGAGGGCCTCGTGATGGCCACCCGCTCAGGGACGGTTGACCCGGGGCTGGTTCTCTGGCTGGCGGAGCATGCGCATATGCCGCCGGCCGAGCTCGCCGCCACGCTGGAGCACCGCTCAGGTCTGCTCGGTCTCGCCGGCACCGACGATATGCGGCTGATTGTGGAGCGGGCGGCCGCCGCGGACCCCGCCGCGACGCTGGCGCTTGGCGTCTACATCCATCGCCTGCGCGGATCGATTGCCGCCATGACCGCGTCCCTCGGCGGCCTTGACGCCCTGGTCTTCACGGGCGGGGTGGGGGAGCATTCGGCGGTCGTCCGCTCCCTCGCCGCGGACGGTCTGGGCTTTCTGGGCATCACGCTGGACCCCGAGCGCAACGCGGCGGCCGGTGGCAGCGGCGAAGACCGCGAGATCTGTACCCCCGGCGCCGCGGTCCGCACGCTGGTGATCACCGCGCGCGAGGATCTCCAGATCGCCCGCGAAGTCCGGTCAGTCCTCGGCGGCGCGCCCGGCGGGTAACCCAATCGCGCCTCGCCACCCCTTGTTCATTCCTAGTGAACAGGATCGTGTCTCAACCGGGGTTTCGCCGCCCTTGGAGCCCAACCGGCGCCCGGTCCCTTGCACACCGACGCTCACGCACGCTCGTCGGGCGCCCTTCTGGACCCGAATCAGGCCCCGAAGTGTCGCAAACGGCCGATCTTGTTCATTCCTAGTGAAAAGCTGGGGGAGCGGGCGCCGTCTCGAGCCTCAAGCGGCTGTCAGGCCGTTCGACCCAGGATCTCCAGCAGCATCCGCACAAACTTGGGCTCGTCGGCGTCCATCGCAAAGTGCACGTTGGCGGGCTTGCGGCTGCGGAAGCGGAAGTCGCAGACCGTTCGGCCGTCCGAGAGGAAGCCGCCCGTCTCGATGTCCACCGGGATGAAGTGCGTCGTGATCACCGAGGGGTCGATGATGGCGCAGACCGCGAGTGCGTCATGCACGGGCGCCGCCCCTGCGCGGTGCATCGGCTGCGTTGCGTCGTAGCCCTCAATCCGCTTCTCGGTGAAGCGCGCGGCGGCCTCACCGGCAGGGGTCCCCAGGGCCCGCAGCCGGGCGCAATCCTCAAGCGACACGAGCGCCCTGTGCGTTGCGTCCAGGGGGACCATCCGGATGGGCCGCCCGCAGTTCACCACCACGCGAGCGGCTTCGGGGTCCAGCCAGATGTTGAACTCCGCGGACGCCGTGGAGTTGCCGTGGTCGTGCGCGCCGCCCATGATCACGATCTCGGGGATCTTCGCCAAGATCGCGGGCTCTTTCTGGATGGCCATGGCGATGTTGGTCAGCGGCCCAACGGGGACCAGCGTGATGTCGCCGTCGGACGCCATCAGCGTCTCGATCAGCCAGTCCACCGCATGGCCGGGCTGCGCCTTGATCGTGGCTGCAGGCAGATCAAGCAGGTCGCCGTGGATCCGCGTGGCCGGATTGATCTGCGTCATCTGCGGGCGCGACAGCGGCCGCGACATCCCGCGATGCACCGGCACCTGCGGCATCCCGATCCACTCGAACACCCTGAGCGTGTTCTCGGTGGTGCTGTCGATCCCCGTGTTGCCGTTGACGGTTGTTGCCCCGATCAGCTCTAGGTCAGGGGAGAGCGCCGCGGTCATCAGGGCGACTGCGTCGTCGGTGCCGGTGTCAACGTCGAGGATGATCTTGGTAGTCATGGAGCCAAGTGTGCCCGAAAGCCGACGCGCGCCGGTACCCTGCTTGCACTAGGTGAGCAAGGAGAAATCGTGGAGCGGATCGGATTCGTCGGCCTCGGGACCATGGGCGGTTACATGGCGGCCAACCTGCGCAAGGCCGGCTTCGAGGTGACGGTCTGGAACCGCACACCGGGCAAGGCCGCGGCGCTCATTGCGGGAGGGGCACGCGAAGCGGCATCGCCCGCCGATGTGGCCCGAGCATCGGACATCGTTTGCACCTGCGTCTCAGACACGCCCGATGTTGACGCGGTCCTCTTTGGCGCCGATGGTGTGGCCGAAGGTCTGGCGGCCGGTGGACTGGTGATCGACTACTCCACCATCTCGCCCAGCGCCACAGCCGAGTTCGCAGCTCGCCTCAAGGCGCAAGGCATTGGCTTTGTCGATGCACCCGTTTCCGGCGGCTCAGAGGGCGCCCGTCTGGGCACGCTCACCATCATGGCCGGTGGCGACGAGGCCGATCTCGAGCGCGCGCGCCCCGTCCTTGAGGGTACCGGCAAGACCATCACCCACTTTGGCCCGGCGGGCAGCGGGCAGGCCGTCAAGGCGGTCAACCAGGTCGTCATCGCTGGCGTCTACCTCGCGGTGGCCGAGGGCATGGTGCTCTCGATGAAGGCGGGCCTCGATCCGCAGGCGGTCGTCGCGGCCTTGGGCGGCGGCGTGGCAGGCTCCTGGATCCTTGCCAACCGCAGCGCCAAGATGGTCAACAACGACTATCCGTTGGGCTTCCGCACGCGCCTCCATCTCAAGGACTTGGGCATTGCGCTGGAGCTCGCCCAGAGCCTCGGTGTTGTTCTGCCAGTGTCGGCGCTTGCCGCACAGCTGGAGTCTGGCCTCGTGGCCCGCGGCTACGGCGACGAGGACATGTCCAACCTGGCTCGCCCCATCCGCCAGCTCTCGGGGATGGAAGGCTAGTTCCGGCGCTGCCCCCTGGCGCCCCCAGCCCGGGCGCCCAGCCCCGGCACGCCTCGGCGGCCCAGCCCGCCCGACCCAGCCCGCCCGACCCAGCCCAGGGTCAGGACGGCGTGCTCCACGCTGCGTTCACACCGCGAACCCCGGGTTACGCGTGCCGATCACGCTCGCCGGCCCCCGTTTTGACCCAGCGCTGGGTCAACAGGCCCGCAAGCCCGGCGCCACGCCCCGGGCGCCCAGCCACGCCACGCCTCGGAGGTCCCAGCCCGCCTGACCCAGCCCAGGGTCAGGACGGCGTGCCCCACGCTGCGTTCGCACCGCGAACCCCGGGTTGCGCGTGCCGATCACGCTCGCCGGCCCTCGTTCTGACCCAGCGCTGGGTCACAGTGCCGGGGAAAGCGCCGGAGTGCCCCCCAGACATGCCGATGGGCCGCCTCGCGGCGACCCATCGTTGAGCGGTGAAGACGCTGGCCGGCGACAACCGGCCGCAGGCTCAGTTCTCCGCGGGCCCCAGCGACGGGGTCAGCAGGAGCGGCGAGCCCAGCTTGTCCGAGTATCGCGGCCGGAAGCGCTCGATGTCGTACGCCGTGGTCTGGACTCGGCGCGGCGGCTTCGCCGTCTCGGCCAGCGACACGTGGCTGTACTTGCCGTCGCGGATCGCGGTCATCCGGCCGCCGACGCCGTCGGCAATCAGGTCCATCGCGGTGTTTGCAAACGTGGACGCCACAAGGGAGTCCAGCATGTCGGGCTCGCCCGAGCGCAGGTCGTAGGTCAGCTCGGAGCTCACAGAGTCGATGCCTGTGCGGGCCTTGAGCTCGGTTGCCAGCGCCTCGCCCACGTTGGCCTTGTGGCGGTGCCCGAACATGTCGGTCTCGCCCACGTCGGCCAGCTGCGCGCCCTTCCAGATGGAGCCCTCCGCGGTGATCACCATCGCGTACCGGCTGGGGTTGTTGCGGTGGTCCTCCTTGAGGACCTCGGCCAGTGAGTCCAGGTCGTAGTCAAACTCCGGAACCACGCAACGGGTGGAGGTCACGTACGCCGTGTAGAGCGCGGTGAAGCCCGCGTCGCGGCCGAAGATGCGGAAGACGCCAATCCGCTCGTGGCTGCCAAGCGTTGTGCGCTGGCGGTTGATGAGCTCCTTGGCCCGCGTGATCGCAGACGAGAAGCCGATGCAGTACTCCGTCCCGTTGACGTCGTTGTCCATCGTCTTGGGGATGGCAATGAGCGGCAGACCGCGTGCATGCAGCACCGACGAGAAGGACAGCGTGTCATCGCCGCCAATCGTCACGAGGTTTGTCAGGCCCAAGTGGCTGATGGTGTCGAGGACGTGGTCCGTCAGGTCGTAGACGCCCTCGCTGACCCTCTTGTCTGCCACGGACTTGGGGTCCAGCCATGACGGGAAGGCGGCGAGCTTCATCTTGCGCGGGTTTGTGCGCGACGAGTGAAGGATCGTGCCGCCGGTCCGGTCGATGGTCCGCGTGTTGGCGCGGTCTAGAACGCGCACGTACTCCGGGTCGAGGTCGGCGGTTCGGCGCTGGTGGGTGAGTCCCTCCCAGCCGCGACGGATCCCGATGACTTCATAGCCAAGTTCGGTGGCCCGGTAGGTGACGCTTTTGATGACGGCATTGAGGCCGGGGACGTCGCCGCCGCCCGTGAGGATGCCGATGCGCTTGGGTGCTGCCATAAGGATGTGGCTCCGTGTGCGTGGGCGCGCCGGACGACCCGGTACGCAGGCAAGGACAGGTGCACAGGTGCGCACCTGACGGCCGAGCTCGCCCCACGCCCGGGCTGACTTGGACCTTCGCCATCCTAGCGCGGCTGACAGGTGGTTATGATCCGCAATATGAACTACGAGCTGTTCATGGGCGAGGCTTTGGCTGAAGCGCGGCGATCGGCCGCCTCGGGCGCCCCGGCTGTGGGCGCCATCGCCGTCATCGGTGAGGCCATGCTGGCGAGGGCGGGCGGGCGCTCGGGCGAGGCCGGGGACCCCACGGCCCACCCCGTGATCAGCGTGCTCCGCGAGGCGGCACGCCGGCTCGGGATTGCGTCCTTAGGCGACGTGACCATCTTCACCACGCTTGAGCCATGCCCAATGTGCGTGGGCGCCCTGCTGACCTGCGATGTCGCCGAGCTTGTCTTCGCTGCGCCCAATCCCATCGAGGGCGCTGCCGGCACAGTTGTGCAGCTAGCTCAGCACCCTGGGCTTGGCCGCCGGCTCAATGTGGTGTCGGGCATCCGTCGCGACGAGGCGGAGGAACTCGGCGACTTGGTTGGGGCGAGTCCAACCGGCGCCTGACCCGGAGTCTGTCCGCAGCGTCCACGCGGCGCGGTCCCGCGGGCGCAACGAGGGGCGTCCTCCAGCGCCCACCCGACATCCACCTAGTGCGCCCACCCGACATCCACCTAGTGCCCCCACCCGACATCCACCTAGTGCCCCCACCCGACATCCACTCAGCGCCCGCGGGCGATCGGCCCAGCGCCCGCCCGTCGTCTGGCCATCTGCCTCGGGCGATCGGCGCGGCTTTGGTATTCTTCCGCGTGGAGAGGTGTCCGAGTGGTTGATGGTGCCGCTCTCGAAAAGCGGTGTGCGCAAGCATCGTGGGTTCGAATCCCACCCTCTCCGCCAGGGACAATCGAAGAGCCGCGATAGGTCCATTCCGCTGAGCTCGTATCCTGTAGCATCCTTCCGATAAGCCAGTTGTGGAAGCTCTCGCGAAGGGTCCCCAACCCTCCGTGGGATCGG
>CAIYHO010000028.1 GCA_903925955.1 uncultured Chloroflexota bacterium | reverse complement strand
TTGCCGTTTTATACAGACTGTATAATCATTGTTAGGAACTACATGGAGAAACGAGATATGATTGAACACGAGATATATTACCAATTCGGATTCTTTGCCCCAAATACTCACTTAGAGCCACATCCTGAGATCATTGGCCGTCTGTTGGAGGCCTTCAAAGACAAGAGAGCATTGGTGACGGGAGGTTTGGGTTTCATTGGGTCCAATCTTACTGCCAAACTAGTTGGGCGGCGGGCAGACGGCCGACCAGTGGGCAAAGCACCTCAAGGCGGGAATGGCAAACAGTGGCGGCGCAGCCAAAGGCTGTGCGGTCACCGGGGACTGCGCGAAGGCGAGGCCCAGCATTCGTCGAGACTTTGGCACACCAGTGAATCGCGTCATGCCGGACCGGGATATCCTCTCGCCGATGCTGGGCGTGGCGGTCACCGGAGCGACCGTGATCAACCGAGTGAGCTCGGCTGTTGCGTTCGTGGCGACATTTACGCTCCAGCCCGAGATCGCCGTGCCGGCGGGCATAATCGCCGCGGGATCGGGATTGGTTTCCACCGTTTCTGTGTGCTCACACAAAGTGGACATCGAATGTGGTCTGTCTGGGGCCAGCACCGTCCTATCCGGGGCCGGTGTCGGCGAAAGCGGTTTGCTGAAGTACGGCCTCATCGACGCTACGACCGATCTTGCTTTCGGAAGCCAGTTCACGTTCTACTCGGCTGGGGCGACGATCACTGGGGACCTGTACCCCTTGGCCGGCCAGCAGGAGGGCAAGTAGTGGTCGTCCCCGTCCGGCCGCCTCCGCTGCTGCCCGGGTCGCCCGCCCGCGCGCATGCCGGCCAAGTCATCATCACGTCTTTCGGTTTTGCGGCCGTTGGGTGTCTCCAGATGGCGGTCGCGTTCCTCGTTGACCCGTCGGTCCGGGGGCTGTTGCTAGCAGGTCTCGCCATTCCTGGGCTCCTTCTCGTCGTCCAGACCGCCCGCGCCTACAAGGCCGAGGCGGCGGCGTCGAGGCGCGAGCGCGCCGCGGGCTACACCACCCTGTATGGCCGCCAATATGCCGACCTGTGGCAGTTGGACGCAGACACAGGCGAGGTGATCCACCGACCTGGCGAGCCTACCGTGGAGTCGAGCGAGTGGAGGCGCCGCAAGCGTGGCTAGCAGTACCACGGCGCCGGCCTGGTTCCCGGTTTCGGCGCCGACCGGATGGCACCCTCGTCCCGCGGCCGAGGCGTCCAACCACAACGCCACGGTACTCGGCACCCGGGCGCTGCAGCTGGCCGGGGCAGCCGGGGCAGAGGTGGTGCTCGGCAGCGCGACGTCGCTGTTCCGCGTCCGCATCTACATCTTCGATCACAGCACGGTCGAGGTCGCGCTGGGCGGCGCGCTGGCGGCCGTGGCCAACGCGTCCGCCGACACGTTCCTGGCCTCGCTCACGGCCCGGTAGGACGGCCGCCGGCCGACCGGCGTCTTACCGGACCACGGTTGCCGATAGCACCGCCGTCGTCGGGATTTGCCCGGCGCTTGGCAGGCTCATGCCGCACATGACGAACTGACGATCAGACGTCCGGAGTCCGGTCGCCCGGACGCCCGGACTCCGCGCTGTTACGCCGGATCCCGGGACTGGGCAGGGCAAGCAGGACCATCTATGCCCTATACGGGTGGTACTATGGGTGGCATGGAGAAGTCCACCGTCTACCTCACGGAGGCTCAAAAGGCGGCGCTCGCCCGGACCGCCGCAGCGGAAGGGCGGAGCGAGGCAGCGCTGATCCGGGCCGGGATCGACATCGTCACGGCTCGCCATCGGGTTGGCGAAGCGGCTGCGCCGTACGAGGCTGGGCAGCCCTCGGCCGCGGCGCCGGCAGATCGCCAGCCGGAAGGGGCGCTCCTGCCCACATGGATGTCGCGCGAGGCGTTCATCCGTGACGTCCTTGCCCATCAGGCAGACCCGGGCCTGCGCGAGGATCTCGCGGAGCTTGCGGGCGGCACCACAGACGACGAGCCCATCCCGTGACGGACGCAATCGTGGACACGAGCGTCCTCATCGCCGCGGAGACCGGGAGGCGCCTGCGAGTAGATGCACTCCCCCAGCGGCTGGGCGTGTCTGTCATCACGATCGGCGAGTTGCGCGCCGGCGTCCTAGCGGCACCCAACCTCGCGACTCGAGAGGCGCGGCTCGCGACCCTCACGGCGGCGCTCCGGCTGACCCCGCTGGCGGTAGACAACGACGTGGCCGGCGCCTGGGCCCACCTGCGGGTGCTGCTGCGCGATGCGGGCCTCCGCATGGAGGTCAACGACAGTTGGATCGCGGCAACGGCGCTGCGCCATGGCGTCCCGGTGGTGACCCAGGACGACGGGTATCCGGAGCTGCCTGGCCTGAGCGTGATCCGCATCTGACGCCAGGAGCCGCGCGTCGGGCGCCTACCCGCACCAGGCCTCGCGTTCACCCCGCACGAACGCATGTGTGTCCTCGCTGGTGCCGAACACGCCCGTCAGGCTCCCGGCGAACTCGCTCCGACCGAGACGCTGGCGGAGGATGACCTCAGCAAGGCTCACTGGCCCGCGGATCAGGAGGCGGGTCTCTACTTCGATGACCTTCACTCGTCCGTCCAGGACGGCTCCTCTTGCGGGCGCGGAGCCTGACTGGTCCAACTGTCATGGTCAAGGCGGGACGTCGCCGCGCTCCACCGCCCGGTGATCGGTGGGACCGATCGATTCCGCGCGGCCAACCCTCGAGTGATCGGTGGTACCGATCAAATCGACCGGGTTTGGGCCGGGCAGGGGCCGTTTCACGTCGTTTTGATCGGTGGCACCGATCAGTGGGGCCGTAGCAACGGGAAATCGATCGGTGGCACCGATCACGCGGCGAGGATCAGCGCGGCGCGGCGCAGTGCAACCAAAGCGCACGGCGGCATAGGCGGCGGGCCGGGCCTATGCTCAGGGCCAACACACACGCACCCCGCACACGCCCACCCGCCCAGGAGACACCCGCCATGCGCATCGGCTTCATCGGCCTCGGCCGGATGGGTGCCAACATGGTCCGCCGGCTCGTCCAGGACGGCCACGAGATCGTCATCTTCAACCGCACCGCGGAGAAGACCACCGAGCTTGCCGCCGAGCATGCGGGCATCGTGCCCAGCTACTCCATCGCTGAACTGGCGGCGAAGCTGCCGAAGCCGCGTGCGGTCTGGGTGATGGTCCCGGCGGGTGATGCCACCGAGGCACTGATTGAGGATCTCCTGGAGCACCTGGAGCCCGGCGACACCATCATCGACGGCGGCAACACCAACTTCCACGACGATGTCCGCCGCCACGGCGAGCTGGCCGCAAAGGGCATCGGGTACGTGGATGCCGGCACATCAGGCGGTGTCTGGGGCCTCCAAGCTGGCTACTGCATGATGGTTGGCGGCGAGGACGCGGCGGTGTTGCCGCTGGAGCCCGTCTTCCGCAGCCTCGCCCCAGAAGACGGCTACATGCACGCAGGCGGCCCGGGCGCCGGGCACTACGTGAAGATGGTCCACAACGGCATCGAATACGGCCTGATGCAGGCGTACGCCGAAGGCTTTGAGATCATGCACGCGTCGGACTATCCCCTGGACTTGGCGGCCATTGCTGACCTGTGGGGCCACGGCTCCGTGGTCCGCTCGTGGCTGCTGGAGCTGGCCGCGCGCGCGTTCAAGAGCCAGGGCCAGGACCTCGCGCACCTCAAGGGCTATGTGGCGGACTCCGGCGAGGGCCGCTGGACGGTCCAGGAGGCGATGGACCGAGACGTCCCCGCGCCGGTGATCACGCTTGCGCTGCAGACCCGCTTTCGCTCCCGCCAGGACGACTCGTACAGCGGCAAGGTGCTGGCCGCGCTGCGCAACGAGTTTGGCGGACACGCCGTCAGGACGGAATAGTCATGGTGAAGGCCAAGACGGGGGCGGCCGAAACGGCGGCGCCCGCGGCGCCCGCGCCCTCGGCGCCCGCGGCGCCCGCGCCCTCCAAGAAGGACGCCCCGCGCACCATGCGCGACCTGCGCCTCGCCGCCGAGACGCGCCGCCGCGTGTCAACCGCCAAGCAGCTGGACAACCCCCTGCGCGAGGGCCTGCGCCTTGAGCGCGTCCCGGACGCCAACGTGTTTGTCCTGTTTGGCGCCACGGGCGACCTGGCCCATCGCAAGGTGGTCCCGGCGCTCTACCAGCTCTGGCGGACGCACCTGCTGCCGCACGAGTTTGTCATCGTGGCCGTTGGCCGCCGCGCGTACACGGACGAGGCCATCCGCGCCGAGCTCAGGGCCAGCCTTGATCAGTTCTCACGCGTCCAGCCGGTGGACGAGGAGGCGTGGGCAGAGCTTGCGGAGCGCATCGTCTACCACCGCGGGGACTTCAACGATCCTGCCCTGTATAGCTCGCTGGGCGAGCGTCTCGACGACATGGACGCCCAGCGCGGCACACGCGGCAACCGGCTGTACTACCTGGCCACGCAGGCATCGGCCTTCGCCGAGATCATCAGCCAGCTTGGCCGGGCCGGTCTGGACCACGAGCGCCACGATGGCGGCTGGCGCCGGGTGATCATCGAGAAGCCCTTCGGACGCGATCTGGACTCTGCCGTCCGCCTCAACCGCGAGGTGGGCAAGGTCTTCCGCGAGCGGCAGGTCTACCGCATCGACCACTACCTGGGCAAGGAGACCGTCCGCAACCTGCTGGTCTTCCGCTTTGGCAACGGGATCTTTGAGCCCATCTGGAATCGCCGGCACATCGACCATGTGCAGATCACGGTGGCGGAGTCCATCGGCATTGAGGCGCGCGGCGCGTTCTATGAGGAAACCGGGGCGTCCCGCGACTTCCTGCAGAACCACCTGCTCCAGTTGCTCTCGCTCGTGGGGATGGAGCCGCCGGCCACCTTTGGCGCCGATGCGCTGCGCGACGAGAAGGTAAAGGTCCTGCGGGCCATCACGCCGTTCACGCCGGATCAGGCGCGATCCGAGGTGGTCCGCGGCCAATACGGGCCGGGCTGGGTGTCGGGCAAGCCCGTGGCCGCCTATCGGGACGAGCCAAACGTGGACCCGGTGTCCGAGACGGAGACGTTTATCGCCGCCCGGTTCACCATCGACAACTGGCGCTGGTCCGGCGTCCCGTTCTACCTGCGGATGGGCAAGCGGCTGCCAAAGCGCGCCACGGAGATTGCCATCCAGTTCAAGGAGGTCCCGCACCAGCTGTTCCGGGACTCCGCGGCGGATCCTGAGCCAAACCTGCTGGCGATGCGCATCCAGCCCGACGAGGGGATCATGCTGCGCTTTGGCGCCAAGGTCCCGGGGCTTGGCATTGACGTGCGCAACGTCACGATGGACTTCACGTATGGCTCGGCGTTCCAGACCGATAGCCCCGACGCGTACGAGACGCTGATCCTGGACGCGCTGCTTGGCGATGCCTCGCTGTTCACGCGCGCGGACGAGGTGGAGCAGGCCTGGTCCATCGTGGACCCAGTGATCAACGCGTGGGCGGACGAGCCGGCTCCGGCGTTCCCATCCTACGAGGCCGGAACCTGGGGGCCCGAGGCGGCCGATGACCTGCTGGCGCGCGAGGGCCGGCGGTGGCGGCGGATCTGAGCCTGTCGTGACAACCCCGTTCTACCCGGAGGATCCAAAGCCGGGCACGATCCTGGCCGTCGGCACGCGCAGCCGCGGCGGGCGGATTGAGCTTGTCTCGGCGCCCCGCCCGGGCGAGCCCACGATGCGCTGGCAGTCGCAGGCCAACTCCATCGACGGCATCGAGAAGGAGCTGGTGCGGATCTGGGCGCAGCCGTCGGCCGTTGCCGCGGTTGGCGGTGGCGGACCCGATGCCACTGGCGATGCCGATGCGCCGCGCGGCCGCCACGTTGCGGCGCGGACCTCGGTGATGAACCTGGTGGTGATTGCCCGCCACCCGGAGCTTGGCGAGCGTGCCGGCGAGACGATCAACCGGCTGTCCGGGCGGCACCCGTCGCGGACGCTGGTGGTGCTCGCGGCCGATCCTGACGGTCCCCCCTGGCTTGAGGGCCGTGTCCAGGCGTACTGCATCCTGCCGCGAGCCGACGCGCCAGAGACCTGTTCCGAGCAGATCTTCCTCACAGCGGGCGGGGAGACGGGGCGGCATCTCGCAGCGCTGGTGACGCCGCTGCTGGTCCACGATCTGCCGGTGACCGTGTGGTGGCCGGGGGAGCCGCCGCTGGAGTCGGCCGCGGCGCGGGACCTGCTGGCCGTGAGCGATCGACTTGTGGTGGACGGCGCGTCGTGGGCTGGCGACGGGCTTGCCCGCCTGCGCGATCTGGCCGAGACCGATGCCCGCTTTGACCGCTTGGCCATCCGGGACTTTGCCCTGGTGCGCCAGTCGCGCTGGCGTGAGGCCATCGCCACGGTCTTTGACCTGCCCGAGTTCCTGCCCTATCTGGGCCATCTGCGGCGGATCTCGGTGACGTACGCCACACGCGACGAGACCGGTGCGCCCGGCACCACCAACGTGGTAAAGCCGCTGTACCACGTGGCGTGGCTGGCGTCGCGGCTGGGGATGCGGGTGACAGCGCCGCTGGCGCCGGTTGCGGCTGCCCGGCAGGCAAAGCTGCGCCCGGGCGAAAAGGCACCGCTCCACCGCGGGCTGTCGGCGCGGCTGCGCTCGGCCACGGGTGAGGTGTCGGTGGTGATGCGCCCTGTGGCCTCGCCCATGCCCGCCGGGACCACGCTCCGGATTGAGCTGCTGGCCGAGCGCCGCGGCCAGGAGCTGCGCGCCGACGTGACAGCCGAAGCCGAGAACGTCCACGTCCACACATGGCTGGACGGGGTGGAGGCCGAGGACCGCACGTTCCGGGCGCCGCGCCGCAACGACGTGGACCTGTTGGGCGAAATCCTTGAGGGCAACGGGCACGACCGCGTGGGCGACGAGGCGTTGCGATTGGCGGCCAACCTGGCCGGGAGTGCGTCACAGCCGGGGCGCGTCCACCCGGACTGACATCCCCTGCTGGGGCGAAACCAGCCACCTTGCGCTGCGCTTGATGCGCCGCCAGAATGCCCCGCGAGGCGTCCTCCCATGGGGACGGGGAAGGGTTCTGCAAATGCGCCTGCCTGCGGCTGGCTTTGTGCTGGCACGCCGTGTCCGCACGGCTTGCGCGGCAGCCTCTGCTGCGGCGATCTTGCTGAGCGCGCTGTCGCTCACCGCGTCCGCCGCGTCCGCCGCTCCCACCTTGACCGCGACGCCAAGCCACGGCCAAGTGGGTACGTCGGTGACAGTGCAGTTCGCTTGGACGGCATGCGGCGGCGGCACGACGACCGGCTACTACTTCCTTCACGTGCGGCTTGACAGCACCACGGCGCCCGCCGCGAACACTGCCCAGTTCTTCTACCCCGGCCCCGCCGCCGATTGCAGCGCCCAAGCGGCGTGGACGATCCCGAACGGCACCGCGCCCGGCGCACACACGCTGACGGGCTATCTGGCGGATCCAAAGTTGCAGCTCGTCGCCAATAGCTCGGTCACGATCAAGTTCAACGTGGACCCGGCACCCGCGCCAACGCCCACGCCCACTCACACGCCCAAGCCGACACCCACCCCAACCCCGACGCCCGTTTCGGGCCCCACCCCAACCCCGTGGGTCGCGTGGACGCCGCTCCCCGTCTACCACCCGTCACCATCGGCGGCGCCAACCGCCACGCCGTCGCCCACCCCCCTGGCAACCCCTGTGGGCTCCGTGGGCGGAACAACGGGCGGCAGCACGGGCACGCCCGCCTCGAGCCAGCAACCGCCGGTCGCGATCCTGCTGGCCGTGCTGGCGGCCGGGGTTGTCGGCGTGCTGCTGGTCCTGCGCCGCATGGGCGGCAAGGCGGGCGGCAGCAAGACGCCTCCGCCGCCGATTGGCCCTGGCGGGTCCAAGCCGTTGGGCCAGCCAGGTGGGCCGGGGGGCCAACCGCTGGGCGGCCCGATCCCCGTGCCCAGCAACCCCCTCACCTCGATCCCGCTACCGCTGCCGCTCATCCCGCGGCGCGAGCCCTCGCGAAACGGCTGCGACTTCTCGGTGCCCGCCTGGACCAACGACGGCGAGGCGTTCGTCTTCCAGAACGGCGACACCATCGCCGGCCGCGACGTCCGGATCCGGCGCCAGTCACTGGTCCCGCTTGGCGGCGACTACTGGCATATCCCGTATCGGCGCGGCAACCGGGACCCGCAGTGGATCGGCACCCCGTTTGGCGACCAGCGCGATGCCGCCACGGGCGCGATGACCTCGCGCGAGTTCGAGATCACGTTCAACTACCTCTCGTTCCTCGTGGCGGGCGGTCAGGACGACCAGCGGCTCCGGATCGAACTCCTCGTCCGGCCACAGAGCCCGGTGGCGCACGCGCCGGGCATCGGCGCAGTCGCAGGTGCCGCCGGCGCCGCCGCTGGCGCAGTCACCGGTGGCCCCGAGTACCGAACGGTGACCTTTGAGACTGGCCGCGACGACGACCGCTTCCGCCAGGTGGTCTGGGACGTCCGCGACGTGGCGGGCCAGATCGGGGCCGTGCGGCTCATAGACAATTCGCCCGACGGCCATCTCGACATCGCAGACCTCCAGTGCTCCATGGAGCGCCCCCAGCCGTTTGTCCAGCCCATCTGGGGCTGGGCGGACATCCACGCCCACCCCATGGCCAACATCGGTTTCGGCGGCCAGCTGATCTTCGGCGGGGCCGGCGGCACGGTTGCGGACCTGGGCCACTGCGAGGCGCAGCACGGCGTGGGCGGCACCTTCTTCGGGTCCGAGGCCCTGTTCAGCTTCCTGCCGTTCATGGATGCGCTCGGCGTGCCCGAGCAGGGCTCCATCTCCGGCGGCGTAGGCCACCTGACAGGCGGCTATCCGGAGTTCGACGGCTGGCCGCGCCACACCTCCACCATCCACCAGACGATGCACTGGGACTGGGTCCGACGGGCGTTTGATGGCGGTCAGCGGCTGCTCGTGGCCCTCGCCGTGAACGCCGAGGTGCTGGCCGACATGTTCCCGGGCCCGCATCCCGGCGACGATGACGGCTCAACCCGGGAGCAGGTCCGGCTCTGGACGGCGACGATCCCGCCCTGGGCCGAGGTTGCCCTGACGCCGGCCGATGCGCGCCGGATCATCGCAGAGGACAGACTCGCCATCGTGCTTGGCCTTGAGGTGGACCGCGCCCTGGGGCTGTGGGGCAACTGGGACGACCTGAACCTCACGCCCGAGGCCGCCCGGCCACTGATTCGACAGCGGATCGGCGTCCTGCGCGATCTGGGCATCCGGCAACTCAACCCCATCCACCTCGCCGACAACGTCTTCGGCGGCTCCGCGGTCTACAAGGACGACTTCAACGCCAGCGAGTTCAAGCTCCACCACGCCTTCCTGCAGGTGGAGGGCCAGCCAGACCACGCGCCGGAAGACGAGATCGGCTTCCGCCTCAACGCCACCTTCGAAGACTGGGTCGTCCAGCTGACAACCACCGGGGTCTTGAACACGGCGGGCGAGAGTCCGGTCTTCCCGGACTACGGCACCGTTGATCCCGGGCACGGCCACCGCAACCGGGCCGGTCTCTCGCCTATTGGCGTGGTGGCCATGGAGGAGCTGCGGGCGGCGGGGATGATCATCGATATCGACCACATGTCGGAGCACTCCACGCACGATGCGCTGACGCAGCTTGTGCCGGCGGACTACCCCGTGGTCTCGGGCCACGCAACGTTCCGGGCCACGGCTCCGCGCCGCCGGTGGGGCGACGAGGAGCACCCGCGCAACGGCGGGGAGCCACCGCACACGTACGCGCCGTTTGAGCGGGCGGACACGGAGTACTGGCCCCATGAGAGCGAGAAGACGGCGGCGGTGCTTGCTCAGATTGCCGCGTTGCGCGGCGTCATCGCGCCCATCACCGGTGGCTTGGCGGACCGCCTCACCGACCCAAGCGGTCAGATCGCAAATGACAGTTCCGGCACATCGAAGACGTGGGCGCAGGAGTTCCTCTACGCCCGTCGCGGCATGGGCAACCGGGGTATCGCCCTTGGCACGGACGCCGTGGCGCTGCTAGCCCAACCGGGCGCACGGTTTGGGCCGCAAGCCTCGTGGGGGTTGAAAGTTGAGCCCCACAGCGTGGCTGAGCGGCGCTGGCAGGCGGACCGCCAGGGCAACGGCGTCACCTATGCCGATGCCATCCATGACTACCGCGCCCACCGGTTCATCACAACCGATGTCTACGACGCCGAGGAGCGCGACATCTGGGAGGCCACGGCCGTCGTCAAGGCCGGCCTCAACCCGTGGCTGCCCGACCAGCAGCCCGATGGCCCGGGCTTCTTCAACCGCACCGTCATGGTGCAGAACAAGATCAACACCATCGCGAAGGGCCTGCTGGCCACGTCGGAGGCGCAGCTGGAGAACCCAGTCCTGTTTGGCGGCGACACCTATGCGGAGCAGAGGGCGGCGTTCCTGGTGGCCCAGAACCCGCTGTCGGCGGACCCCACTGCCCACGAGGTCCCGATGCTGCCCGACACGGAGCAGCAGCGGGTGCGGGAGCTGTTCCCGCGGATCTGGCGCATCTGGCAGATGTGGGCGCGCATGAAGTGGCAGATGCCCGGCGTGCCCAACAACGAGCCGCTGACCCGGTCCGTCGCGGGGCGCCGTGACTTCGACATCAACATCGACGGCGTGGCGCACTACGGGATGTTCACAGACTTCCTGCAGGATCTTGCCAACGTGGGGCTGGCGATCGACGACCGGTCGGTGCTCTTCCGCTCGGCGGAGGACTACATCGAGGTCTGGGAGCGCTGCGAGCACGTCCGGACGCATCCGGGTTCGCAACTGGTTGGCCCTGCCGGGTTGAGCGGGCTGCACCCGCCGCTCCCGCCGCTGCCCTAACCGCCGGACGGGTAGCATCGGGGGCAACCACATCCCGCTACTGAGGCCATCGGTGACTGACGGCACCCTGCCCGCGCTTCGAGTTTTCGCATCAGCCGATGAGGTGTCGGCTGCAGCGGCGGCGCTGGTTGCTGACGGGCTGGCCGCGGGTATCGCCGCGCGCGGCACCGCGCACTGGGCCACCACAGGCGGGTCTGCGGCGCCCGGGCTGTATCGCGCGCTGCTGACGCCGGCCCTGCGCGACCGCGTGGACTGGTCTCGGGTCCGCGTCTGGTGGGGCGACGACCGGTTCGCCCCCGCCGGCGATCCCCTCTCCAACGTCACGCCGTTCTTTGACGTGCTTCGCCCGGACGGCGTCGCCGCGCTGCCCATCGATCCCACCCACGTCTTCCCCATCCCCGTTGGCGACATGCTTGCGCGCGGGCTTGGCGCAGCCGATGCGGCAGCCGCGTACGCGGAGCGGATCCAGGAACTTGGACCCTGGTCTGCCGGTCAGGCGGGCGACGCCACGCCGGCGTTTGACGTGATCGTTGTGGGTGTCGGCCCGGACGGCCACCTGCTGTCGGTCTTCCCGGGGTCAGCGGTGTGGGATGCTGCTGCGCTTGTGACGTCCGTCCCGGCGCCCACGCATATCGAGCCCCACGTCCCGCGCGTCACGATGCACCCGCGTGTGCTGGCCGCGGCGCGCTCGTTGCTGGTGGTGGCGAGCGGCGCGTCCAAGGCGGATCGGCTGAGCGAGGCCTGGGCGACGCCCGACGGCTCGGTCCGCGACGTCCCGGTGCGCGCGGCGATCGTGCCCAACGCCACGTGGCTGCTGGACGAGGCGGCCGCGGCGAAGATCCCGCGCTAGGGGCGCGGCGAGGGCGCCTCGGGCTCGGTCGCCGGCGCTTTTGCGGCGTGTCCCCGATGTCGCCTCGGGTGTGTCGCCTCATCACCGCTCGTGATAATTGCCAGCTAGTTCCTGCCCGCGCCGGTGCTCCGCGCTCCCGCGGACGCCTCCGCCCGCCAGAACCCGGCCTGTATCGACCGCCGCATCACGAGCGGTGATATTCCGGGCGATTAGGGGGTCCGCGCGCCCTGCCGCATCGACGGCGGGTGGCTCGAGGGCCTGAAACGATGGCGATTATCACGAGCGGTGATACGCCGACAGGGGCGCGGCGAGGGCGCGGCGAGGGCGCGGCGAGGGCGCTAGCTCCGCAGCCAAACTCCCGCAACGAACCTGCTGCGGGCGCCTGCGGGCGGCAACAGGCCCCCGTTGGGGTTGCGAGAGTCCTTGTGGGCACGATCCTCCGCGCCATCGCGCCGGTCACGTGCAGGGCGGGCCATTACCCTGTTGCGCGTGGAAGCGATGCCGGGCGAACGCCCCAGCCTGCTGGTCCCCTCACGGGACGGGACGCCCATTGCCGTGTTCCGCTCTGGGCCCCTGGCGGGCTCCGGCTCCCGGCGGCCGCTCGTGCTGGTCCACGGGACATCTGCCGACCACCGCACCTGGCGCGTGGCCGCTCCCCTGTTGGCGCCGCGGTTTGACCTCTGGGCAATGGACCGGCGCGGGCGCGGAGACTCCGGCGATGCCGGGGCGGCCGGCAATGCCGTCGCGGCCGTGGCCGAAGCGGCGGCCGCATGGTCGATTGAGCGCGAACTTGAGGACGTGGCGGCCGTGGCCGAAGCGGCGGCTGCTGCCTGGCCGGGCGGGGCGGTGGACGTGCTGGGGCACTCGCTGGGCGGGCGCATCGCCCTGGCCGCAACCGCGCTGACGCCCGCGATCCGCCGCGTCGCAGCCTATGAGAGCGCGCCGGTGCTGCGCGAGGACGATGACGGAATCGTGGATCTCTCGGCACGGCTGCGGGGGCACCTGGACGCGGGCGATCTCGACGGGCTTCTCGCCACGTTCATGACCAAGGCCGTGGGGATGCCCGCGGCAGACCTCGCGGCGTTTCGCGCCAACCCCATCTGGCCCCTGCGCGCGGCGGCCGGCGCAACGATCCTCCGCGAACTGGAAGCCGCGCGTGGATCGCCCGCCATCGGCATCGACGCGCTCGCCAGCGTCACCGTCCCGGTGCTGCAGCTGGTGGGTTCGGCGTCGCCCGCCTGGTTCCGCGACGGCGCCACCGCCCTCAACGCCCGTCTGCGCTCGGGGCGTCTGGGCATCATCGACGGCGCACGCCACGCCGCCCACCACAGTCATGCCCCGGAGCTCGTCGCCCGCGTCAGCGCCTTCCTCCCGGACTGACGCACGCCGCGTTGGCCCGCCTGGCACCGCACCCAAAACGCAACCTTTGGCGCCTCTCGCGCGTGCGGGCGCAGGGCTACCATCGGGGCCATGACTGAGCCTGCCACCAACACCGCTGTTGCCGACAGCCGCCCCTACTCCCCCGGCCTCGAAGGCGTTATCGCCGGGGAGACCGCGCTGTCGTTTATCGATGGCGAAGCCGGGAGGCTCCTGTACCGGGGCTACCCCATCGGGGAGCTGGTCAAGGGCGGGTCGTACGCTGCGGTGGCTGAGCTGCTCTGGACCGGCGAGTGGAAGCCGGACGCAAAGCTGCCGTGCCAGCCCGTGTCGGCTGCAGTGATCACCGCGCTCCGCGCCCTGCCGCGCGACGCCAAGCCCATGGACGCGCTACGTACCGCCGTGGCGATCTGGGGTGCGGAGAACAATCCGTCCTGGCCCGCCACCGCGGACCAGGCTCGGGCGCTGACTGCGTCGTCCCCGTCGGCCCTCGCCGCGTTTGCGCGCATTCGCCAGGGGCTGGAGCCGGTGGCGCCGGATCCCGAACTGGATCTTGTTGCGGGCTTTCTGTACCAGATCAACGGCGTGGTGCCGGACGAGGAATCCGCCCGGGCGCTGGACGCGTACTTCATCGTTGGCGCGGAGCACGGATTCAACGCCTCCACCTTCACGTGCCGCGTCATCACCTCCACGCGCGCGGACATCGCGTCCGCCGTGGGCGGGGCGATTGGCGCGATGAAGGGGCCGCTCCACGGCGGCGCGCCATCCGAGGTGGTGGAGCAGATCCACGAGGTTGGCACGCCCGAGCGCGCCGAGGCCTGGGTGCGCGAGGCGATCGACAACAAGACGCGGCTCATGGGCTTTGGGCATCGCGTGTACCGCGCGTACGACCCGCGGGCGAAGGCGCTGCGCGAGGTTGCCGAGTCCATGACGCGGCGCCCGGACTGGCTGGAGCTGGCGATTGCTGTTGAGGACGTGGCGCTGCGCGTGCTTGACGAGAAGTACCCGGACCGGCCGCTGAAGACAAACGTTGAGTTCTACGCGGCGCCCGTGCTGATGGGCGTTGGGCTCACGCCGGACCTGTTCCCGGCAACGTTTGCGCTGGCGCGGCACGCGGGCTGGACGGCCCACGCCATCGAGCAGGGCGGCGCCAACCGCCTGATCCGCCCGGACGTGATCTACACGGGACCGGCGGAGCGGCACCTGCCCGGCTGAACGGCGTAGGGCCCTCGGCCGGGGCCCTCGCCTGAGTCACGGCAGACTCAGGACGGCGGGTCCCATGCAGCGTTCGAACCGCGGAATCGCGATCCGGCCTGCAAACTGAGCGTGCCGGGTCCCGCATTGACCCAGACGTGACTCAGGGCGCGGCGGAGGTGCCGCCGACCGCCTCGCGCGCCGCATCGCGCGCATCGCCACGCCGCTGGCGCCAGATCGTGAACGCCCCCGCCAGGAACACCACGGCGCCCAGCAGGAACGGCCCGTCCACGCCGGCAGCCGCCGCCAGGGCAGACCCGGTGGCCGGGCCGATGATCCCCGCGATATACAGCGGCAGGTAGACGAGGTTCAGCGTGGCGGATCGGCGCTCGGGCGGCACCTCGGTGGCCAGCATCGAGAAGACCATCGCGGACGTTGTCGCGGTTGCCGTCCCAAGCAGCACGGACACACCCGCCATCGCCGGCACCCCCGGCATAAACGGCAGCAACAGGCTTGCAAGCGCGCCAATCGCAAGCGCGCCAATCAGCACCGGTCGATAGCCAAACCTGTCGCCGAGGCTGCCGGCCAGCGGCGAGATCAGCGCGCCCACAAGCGCCCCAACCCCCATGACAACGGCGATTGACGTGGCCAGACCCGGGCCGGACCCAACAACGCGCTCCACAAGCAGGGGCGTGAACGGGCGCGAGACCTGGTTGGCCAGGAACACCACGCCGTAGACCATGAAGAGCCGCCGGACGTCGCGGTCGCGCAGCACGCCGGACATCGCCTTGCGCGCCAGGACAAACACGGAGCCCACGGGGATCACCTCCGGGCGCACCTCGCGCGTGCCCAGACCCACCAGCAGCGCCGTCCCGATGGAGAACGCCGCGGACAGCATGTAGACGCCGGCAATGGACCAGCCAAAGCCGTCGATCAGCCCGCCCGCCAGCACCGGGCCAAGCGCAAAGCCGATAGGGCTGCCAACGCCAAAGATGGCGATGACCGTGGCAAGGCGCTTGCGCGGGGTGACGTCGCGGATGCCCGCAAGCATGACGCCGGTGTTGCCCAGCTGGAACCCGATGAGCAGCATCGCAATGGCCATCTGCCAGGGCACCTGGGCCGCGGCCGCCAGCGCAAAAACGCCAGCCTCCACCAGGGCGCTGCGGACGATGACCGCCTTGCGGCTCACCTTGTCCGCCCAGACGCCCCAGAGGGGAACGAGCGGCAGGCCGATGACGAAAACTAGCGACGAGAAGAGACCAACGAACGCGAGGCGATCCGCCTGCGGCATGCCCAACTCGCGCAGGTGCGCCGGCATCAGGGCAAAAACCTGCGCCATGCCCATGCTCTCGACCAGCTGGGTGAGCCAGTAGGCAGCGACGATGCGGCGCCAATCATGGCGGTACCCGTCGCGGGCAGGTGAAGTCATCGCGGAACGGTATCGCAGGTGCGGAATCGCAGGTGCGGAATCGCAGGTGCGGAGGACCAGTCTTTGTCTACCGCCTCCTGGAGGACGAGCGGCGGAAACGCCAACACGCAGTGACGCCCACGGTTGCGCGATCCGGCCGACCACCGCATCCTTCTGGCGATGTCTGCACTCCTTCCCGATCCCCCCAGCGTGGCCGCCCCGGCGCGCCGCGTCCCCTCCCCGTCCATCCTCCTGGTCCTCACCGCGCTCTTCCCGGGTCTGGGCCACCTGATCGCCGGCCGCCGCCGCTCCGCGCTCATCTGGGCCACGCCCATCCTCATTGCGCTGCTGCTTGTCGTGGTCCTGGCCGTGTTCGAGGGCCCGGCGTCCGTGGCGGCGCGGCTCATCGACCCCGCCATCCTTGCCGTGCTGTTTGTCCTCCAGGCCGTGCTGCTCGTCTGGCGTCTGGTGGCGCTGGGCGCTGTTCGGCGGCTTGTCCCGCTGCGCCGCACGGCCACAACGCTGGTGGCAGCGGCGGTTGCCGTGGCGGTCATCGCCGGGCCGCAGCTGGTGGCGGGCGCCCTGACGCTTGACGCCCGCAGCGCTGCGCTGGAGATCTTCCAGGCAGGCGACTCGGGCACGGCGTGGGTCCCCACCGAGACCGCGCCGCCCGTTGCCTCAGACGATCCCAACTTCGGTCTGGCCACGCCAACGCCAAGCCCCAGCGCCAGCGACAGCGGCGCCCCCAGCCCGTCTGCCACTGCCGGCACCGGCGAAGGCCGCATCAACGTCCTGCTGATTGGCGTGGACGCGGGCGTGGGCCGGAACACGTGGCTCACAGACTCGATGATTGTCGCCTCGCTGGATCCGGTGGGCGGAACGATCTCCATGGCGTCAATCGCCCGCGACACCGTGGATGTGCCCCTGCCGGACGGCCGCTTGTTCCGCGGCAAGATCAACAGCCTCGTCTCGTACGCAAACTGGCACGCCAAGGAGTTCCCGGGCTCCAAGAGCGGCGAGTCAGTGCTGGCCGCGGCGCTTGGCACGCTGCTTGGCCTGAAGATCGACATGTGGGCCGCAGTCAGCCTTGGCGGCTTTGTGGCCGTGGTGGACTCCGTTGGCGGGATCAACATCCAGGTCAACGACGGCTTCTGCGACGCCACGTATGACGAGTACGGCATGAACGGCTTTGGCATCGCCCCGGGCTGGTACCACATGAACGGCCAGCAGGCGCTCGCGTTTGCCCGTATTCGCCATGCCGCGGGCGAGAGCGACTTCACCCGCGCGGCCCGCCAGCAGGAGATCATCGCCGCGCTGCGCGACCGGCTCCTGGGCGGTGGATTCCTCAACAACCCGTCAGCATTCATCAAGTCGCTCGGCGGCATGATGCGGACCAACATCACGCCCTCGTTCATCGCGGACTGGATTGACGCGGCATCCAAGGTCCAGCGGACGTCCACGTACCGCGTGGTCATCGGCCATCCGCTGGTCAAGCCCGGCTACGACAAGCGCGGCTCCATCCAGCTGCCCGATGTTCCGGCAATCCGCGAGATGGCCTCGCGGCTCTTCCCCGCAGCGGGCACGGCGCCCATCGGCTTCAAGACCATGCCGGCCGCAGGTTCGGGGACCACAAAGAAGCCGTCGAACTCCACCACCTGCGGGCTCGCCACGCCGTCGCCAAAGCCAAAGCCAACCGCTTCGCCATCCGCCACCGGTGCCCCAACAGCAACGCCTGGGCCAACAGCGGAGCCC